>NZ_QTMD01000003.1:217991-220484 GCF_003602995.1 Bacteroides sp. AF25-38AC
CGTCCGCCTACCTCGTCTTTGCCGGCAACCATGATGTCGCAGGTGGATGTTCCCATGATACGTGTCAGTATCCCCGGGGCGACGGATGCGCCTACGGCTCCCATATGGGCGTCCAGCGCCCCCACGGCCACGGCGATTCCTTGGGGAAGTCCAAGCCTGTCTGCCCACTCGGGTGTCAGTTCCCCTGCCTTGGTGTCGCTGGTGTGGGTTTCTGTGAACAGATGGGGGAGCATTTCCTTCAAGGCCGGATTAAGTTCTTCGAGAACTTCGCCGGAAGGAAGACCCCAACAATAGTTAAGAAGTATCTCTTAAGTTGACTTTAAAAGATTGTTTTGAGATTTTATACTATGACAAGTTGTATATATATATAAAATGAGAACAGTAGAAATAGAGTATCTATTTTCTGCTGCTCTCATTAGAGTAATAAGCTATTTAGTAAGTTTTGTAATTTATCCTTTTCTTATTTTTATCCACCTTTTATCCTTTTCTGTTCTATAAATTAAGAACAAAAGAGGGGATAAATAAGGAGGAAAAGAAGTTCTACCCAAAAAGTAGTCCGTTCTTATTTCATAATGTGGTTTATTAATTCTTCCGGTGAAAGAGGTGTGATACCAAAAATATAGCTTTGACCAGACTGAAATGGTTCAGTCAGTTCAAAGTTCTCATAAGCGATACCACCAGGTATCGGAGATTTACTTGCCCAATAAGTATAACGACCATTCACAACTCCTTCTAACTCATTACTTGGATTGGAACAATACCAATATTGCGTTGCTTTTTTACCAGTATATTTCCAATGTGTATGTGTATCTTCAGCATATACAGCTTTTGTAGGGTCTTTCTCATCAGGTGACGCTATAAACCATACACCTCCATTTTTATCTTTTATCATTTCTGCCACTGGAGTATGGTTATGTTCTGTGAAATTAGAATCTTTATAGCTCGGCCATAATTGGCCGGCTTCTTTCGTTTTACCATCTGCGAGATGTAATGTCCTAAGTCTTGCTTTGTTTCCCATAGTAGCTGTGAGTATAAAACGATTTAGCTCATCTGACTCTTCCGTGGTATACGTAGTTAATTCAAACTCATAAGGCTTTCCTTCTGTGAATTTAGTCCGGACATAGATATCCGCACCATTATCAAAAGTTTCACAAAAGAAATACACAGTAAGTGTTTCAACTCCATTTTCCTTTGCTATTACTCCGTGAGCTGGATAATATTGATTTGGGAATGAGGGAGCTTCAGGAGTATTCCCACTCCAAAAACGTTTTCCACGAACATTATCAAGTTGACTCCATTCCAATTCTGAGAGCCCCCTATTATTTTTTGCTTTATCAATTGGTTCAAAAGCAATGAAATTGGTAACAACAAATTCATCATGTTCTAAATAAGGTGTATAGATACGAATTAGCCCACGTGGACCTCCTAATGGAGCAATTCCTATTCGGATACCATTTGCAAATCCCCAAATGGGTTGTGCTTTTGTATTTTGAGCAGGTTGTAACCATATTCCATTTTTTTCCGGAGTTGCTAAAGTTTCCGGAGCTATTTGTAGGTTAGTCTGTCCATAAAGGTAGTGTATTCTGCATGCAAAGAATAAAAGTGTAAATAGAATCTTGGTTTTCATGATTTTAAAAGTTTAAAATTAATTTTTATGTGTCGTTTATGGTAGTTCATATCGTTTTTAGCATGATTTGGTACTGCAAATATAAAAATGTTATAACGAATTAGCAAAATAATTTGCAGATTTAATTTTTATGTTTATATTTGCATCGTGAGAATACGATAAGTGCTACTGATTCAAGAGGTAACCTAAAAGTATAATACTATTATATAGCAAAAACGTTACACAAATATATGTCGTCACTAAAAAAAATATCGCTGAAGGATATTGCTGAAGCTGCAGGCGTTTCAACAGCATTGGTTTCGTTCGTTTTGAATGGGAAAAAGAAAGAGTATCGCGTGGGAGAAGAAACTGCCCAACGCATATTGAAAATTGCCAATGAAATGAACTACCAGCCTAATCTTGCGGCCAAAAGTCTTCGTAGTGGCAAAACAAAAACAATAGGATTAGTGGTTTCTGATATTTCCAACCCATTTTTTTCTCAATTAGCGCGTGTATTGGAAGATGAGGCAACCAAACGGGGATATACCGTACTTTTTGGAAGTTCAGATGAGGATAAGGATAAGATGACCCGTGTTGTTAGTAACCTTATTAATAAAGGGGTAGATGGACTCATCATTGTTCCTTGTGACAATTCTGAGAAATCCATCGCTTCACTTGTGAACAATAATATCCCTATTGTTTTGTTCGACCGCTATTTTCCGGAAATCAATGTCAGTTATGTAGCGTTGAATAACTTCAATGCTTCCTATATATCAACCAAACATCTTTTGAATGCAGGCTATAACGCTCCTTGTATGGTGGCTTATGATGTCAACCTTATCCATATGAAAGAGCGTATCCGTGGTTATAAAAAGGCTATGGATGAA
>NZ_QTMD01000030.1:0-60755 GCF_003602995.1 Bacteroides sp. AF25-38AC
ATAATAGTAACACATTTATTAGTTTGTAAATGTGTCTACCTATATCAGGATAAGACAGTAAATGGAGTTCCCCACTGAGGTAAATAAGTTATCCTGCTGGAGTGAATGAAGTGATATAGGCTTATCTGATGTCCGCCCCCCACATTAGTTTATTGCGAAGGGTATCAAAGAAAATATGGTTGAACCGTTTCACTACCTTTATGCTATAGTCGGCACGTGAGATGTGCAACTGGGTCGTTTCTTTGCAGGACTCGCTACGGCCGTCGATGGCAACCAAGAAGTTGTGGCTGCGGCTTTCCACATCAAGTGTAATTTCCCAGTCGTCACAAATGACGATGGGACGGACGTTGAGGCTGTGTGGAGCCACCGGGGTGATGGCAATGGTTTTACTGTGGGGCACAATGACCGGACCGCCGACGCTGAGTGAGTAGGCGGTGGAACCGGTAGGTGTGGAGATAACTAGGCCGTCAGCTTGATAAGTGGTCAACGGAGCGCCATTGATGGCGGCGTGGATACTGATCATGGACGAACTGTCCCGCTTCAATACGGCTATCTCATTGAGGGCGTAAGGGGATTGCATCAAGCGTTCATCGTCGCACCTCAATTGCAGTACACTACGCTCTTCCACCTTATAGTGGTTGTTGTAGATTTCATCGAAGGTCTCTTCCATCTCTTCCGGTGAGATGTCGGCAAGGAAACCCAGCCGGCCGGTATTGATGCCCAATATGGGGATATTCTTCTTTCCTACACGGCTGGCTGCTTTCAGGAAAGTGCCGTCGCCACCGATGCTGATAACCATGTCGGCACAGAAATCATCTCCGTCAAACAATTCGGCGTCAGGTATGTTTAAATGTAAATCGGTAGTCAGGAAGTGATGGAATTCCCGGCAGATGCAGAGCTGTGCATTATGCTGTCCGAGCAACCGGAAGAGGTTTTCTGCATGCGAGGATTTCTTTGCTTGGTAGGTATTTCCGAATATGGCAAATTTCATAATCAATTCTGTTGGATTGAAGTGCAAAGATGCTATTTTTTTCTCAGAATGCTGCCAATATATAACTATTATTTGTACTTTTGTCCCAAACTATAAACCGAATTATGACTAGATTAAGCGTTAATATAAATAAGGTGGCAACGCTGCGCAATGCCCGTGGAGGTGATGTCCCGAATGTTGTGAAGGTAGCGCTGGATTGTGAAGACTTTGGTGCTGATGGCATTACGGTGCATCCCCGTCCTGACGAGAGGCATATCCGCCGTAAGGATGTATATGATTTGCGGCCGTTGCTGCGGACAGAGTTCAATATCGAGGGTTATCCTACACCCGAATTTATGGATTTGGTCTTGAAGGTGAAACCGCATCAGGTAACTTTGGTGCCCGACAGCCCTACACAGCTGACTTCAAACGCAGGCTGGGATACCAAGACCCATTTTGACTTCTTGAACGAAGTGTTGGATGAGTTCAACAATGCTGGTATCCGTACTTCCGTATTTGTTTCCACCGATGCCGAAATGATAGAATATGCTGCCAAAGCCGGTGCCGACCGCGTGGAGCTATATACGGAACCTTATGCTACGGCTTATCCCAAAGGACGGGAAGCGGCTGTAGCTCCTTTTGTCGAGGCTGCCAAGGTGGCCCGCAGCTTAGGTCTGGGGCTGAATGCCGGACATGATCTGAGTCTGGTGAATCTGAATTATTTTTATCAAAACATTCCGTGGCTGGACGAGGTATCCATCGGGCATGCGCTGATTAGTGACGCGTTGTATCTGGGATTGGAGCGTACGGTCAAGGAATATAAAAACTGTCTTCGCTGATGAATGTAATGTTGTTATTGGCCCAAGTGGCTCCGGCACTGACTGACTCTATTGCAGGTGCCAATCCGGTACTGACACAAGTAAACGCTTCCGACGAAATGAATTTATGGAGCATGGCCATCAAAGGTGGCTGGATTATGATTGTCTTGGGTTTGATGTCCGTACTTTGTTTCTACATCTTGTTTGAACGTAATTATGTTATCCGGAAGGCGGGGAAAGAAGACCCTCAGTTCATGGATAAAATAAAGGATTATATTTTGGGTGGGGAATTGAAAGCTGCCATTGCTTATTGTCGCAGTGTGGATACTCCCTCGGCCCGTATGATTGAAAAGGGTATCAGCCGTTTGGGACGCCCGGTGAACGATGTGCAGGCTGCCATCGAGAATGTGGGTAATATTGAGGTTGCCAAACTGGAGAAGGGAATGACGATTATGGCCACGATTTCCGGTGGCGCTCCTATGCTAGGCTTCCTTGGCACGGTGACGGGTATGGTACGTGCATTTTGGCAAATGGCAAATGCCGGAAATAATATTGATATAACGTTGCTTTCCGGTGGTATTTATGAGGCGATGATTACTACGGTGGGCGGTTTGATAGTCGGTATCATAGCTATGTTTGCCTACAATTACCTGGTGACATTGATAGATGGCGTGGTCAACAAGATGGAAGCCAAGACAATGGCATTCATGGATTTGTTGAACGAACCGGCGAAATGATTAATTAAAGAATTAAGAATTAAAACTTAAAGGCGTGTTAAAACGTAGAGCTAAAATATCACCCAATTTCAGTATGGCGTCCATGACGGACCTGATTTTCCTGCTGCTGATTTTCTTTATGATAACATCTACCATGGTATCGCCCAATGCTATCAAGGTACTGCTGCCGCAGGGAAAGCAACAGACTTCTGCAAAGCCTTTGACAAGAGTCATCATAGATAAGAATCTGAATTATTATGCTGCTTTTGGCAATGACAAGGAACTGTCTCTGACGCTTGAAGAATTGACTCCTTTCCTACAATCGTGTGCGGAGAGGGAGCCTGAAATGTATATAGCTTTGTATGCTGACGAAACAGTGCCTTACCGGGAAATCGTGAAGGTGCTGAACATTGCAAACGAGAATAAATTCAAGATGGTGCTGGCTACACGACCACCGGAAAACTAAATCGTACATTGTACATGGCTAAATTGTAAATGCAATGGTGAATCGGAAGAAGAAAGGAAAATATATAGGTATGGCAGGTGCACTTGTGGTGCATGTTGCCATTATTGCCCTTCTGATACTGGTAGGATTCACACCGCCGGAACCCTCGGAAGAAGGCGGTGTACCCGTTATGCTGGGAGAGGTGCCCGATGCACTGGGCGCTGCCGACCCTTCTTTAGTAAAGGTGGATGTCATGCCGGAGGAAACCGCTCCTCAGGTGCAGGAAACGGTGGAGCAGGACATCATTACGCAGGAAACTGAAGAAACCGTTGCCATAAAGCCCAAAGCCGAACCCAAGAAAAAGGAGGAGGTGAAGAAACCGGAAAAGACGGAAGCCGAAAAAGCGGAAGAGGCCCGCAAACTGGCAGCGGCAAAAGCCGAACGGGAACGTAAGGAAGCCGAGGAAGCTGCCCGTAAACGGGTAGCTGGCGCTTTTGGCAAAGGTGCCCAAATGGGTAGTAAAGGCGATACGGAAGGCGAAGGTATTCAAGGAAGTCCTACGGGAAATGCTCCGTCCGGAGCCACTTCGGGTACGGGAGGCTACGGCTCGTTTAATTTGGGCGGACGTTCTCTTGGTGAGGGCGGATTGCCGCGGCCGGTATATAATGTGCAGGATGAAGGTAGGGTTGTGGTGACCATCACAGTGAACCCTGCCGGACATGTGATAGCAACCAGCATCAACCGCCAGACCAATACCGTCAATCCCGCATTGCGGAAAGCGGCGGAGGATGCTGCCAAGAAAGCCCGTTTCAATGCGGTAAGCGGCTTGAACAATCAGACGGGAACAATAACGTATTATTTTAATCTAAAATAAGAGGAGGAACAATTATGGGTACAGTTTATGTTTTTTTTGCCGACGGATTTGAAGAAATAGAAGCTTTTACTTCTGTGGATGTGATGAGACGCGCCGGACTGAACGTAGAAATGGTGACGGTAACCCCTGATGAAATAGTGACGGGAGCACACGATGTTCCGGTCTTGTGCGATAAGAATGTAGTGAACTGCGACTTCTTTGATGCAGAGCTTGTATTATTGCCTGGCGGTATGCCGGGTGCGTCCACTTTGGAGAAGTGTGGAGAACTGCGTAATCTGGTACTGCGTTTTGCCCAAGAGCAGAAACCGATTGCTGCTATTTGTGCGGCTCCTATGGTATTGGGTAAGCTGGGATTGCTGAAAGGCAAGAAGGCTACTTGCTATCCCGGCTTTGAACAGTATTTGGAAGGTGCCGAATGTACGGGTGCTCCGGTAGAAAGAGATGGCAATATCATCACTGGTAAAGGACCGGGCGCTGCCATGGAGTTTGCATTGGCCGTAGTGGAGCTGTTGCAAGGCAAAGAGAAGGTGCAGGAACTGAAAGAAGCTATGTGCGTAACGGATTTATGATTTTAAATCATAAATCATAAATCATAAATCATAAATGGTTCAGTATGCTCTGATTGTTGCCGGTGGTAAGGGGTTGCGCATGGGGACCGAACTCCCCAAACAGTTTCTCCCGATAGGGGGGAAACCTGTTTTGATGCGCACTCTGGAGGCGTTTTATGACTACAATGCTGAGATACGGATAATATTGGTACTTCCCCACAGCCAGCAGGATTACTGGAGGCAGCTGTGCAGGGAGTACCGTTTTTCATTGCCGCATGCCATTGCAGATGGGGGGGAGACGCGGTTCCACTCCGTAAAGAACGGTTTGGCTTTGGTCAAGACACCTGCTTTGGTCGGTGTGCACGATGGGGTGCGTCCGTTCGTGGCCCGGGAAGTGATTGCACGCTGTTATGACTTGGCGGCCGAGAAAAAGGCCGTAATTCCGGTAATCGGTGTGGTGGAGACCGTTCGCCGTATGGAAGGGGAAAGCAGTGTGACTGTCGGCAGGGATGATTATAGATTGGTGCAGACTCCCCAGGTTTTTGATGCGGAACTGCTGAAAGCGGCATACGAGCAGCCCTATACACCCCATTTTACCGATGATGCTTCTGTGGTGGAGGCATTGGGTGTATCTGTCTTTTTGACGCCGGGAAACCGGGAAAACATTAAAATAACCACTCCTTTTGATTTAAAAATAGCCACAGCTCTGATAGGTTCATGTTCGATTTAGCCACGCGTGACATAAAATATTTGTCGGGCGTCGGGCCGCAGCGTGCTTCGGTGCTCAATAAGGAATTGGGCATTTACTCCTTGCACGATTTGCTATATTACTTTCCATATAAATATGTAGACCGCAGTCGGATTTATTATATTCAGGAGATCGATGGGACGATGCCCTATATTCAGCTGAAAGGTGAAATACTAAGTTTTGAGACGGCTGGAGAAGGGCGCCAGCGCAGGTTGATTGCTCATTTCTCGGACGGTACGGGGGTGGTGGACCTGGTTTGGTTCCAGGGCATCAAATATTTGGTAGGGAAGTATAAAGTGCATCAGGAATATATTGTGTTCGGAAAACCGACCTTCTTCAATGGTAGAATAAATATGGCTCATCCGGATATAGACTCTGCTTCGGATTTGAAATTGTCGTCCATGGGGTTACAACCTTATTATAATACGACTGAAAAGATGAAACGGAGTTCTCTCAATTCGCATGCCATCGAGAAGATGATGAATACGGTGGTGCAGCAGTTGCGTGAGCCGTTGCCCGAGACCCTTTCTCCCGCTATACTTGCCGAGCATCATCTGATGCCGTTGACGGAAGCTTTGGTCAATATACACTTTCCCGCTAATCCGGATTTATTGCGTAAGGCACAGTATCGCCTGAAGTTTGAGGAGCTCTTTTACGTACAGTTGAATATCCTGAGGTATGCAAAAGACCGTCAGCGGAAATATCGCGGTTATATTTTTGAAAGGGTGGGCGAAGTGTTCAATACCTTCTACTCCCGTAATCTTCCTTTTGAACTGACCAATGCACAGAAGCGGGTATTGAAGGAAATCCGTAAGGATGTAGGCTCAGGAAAGCAGATGAACCGCTTGCTGCAAGGGGATGTGGGAAGTGGAAAGACGCTTGTCGCACTGATGAGTATGTTGATGGCGCTCGATAATGGTTTTCAGGCATGCATGATGGCACCTACCGAGATTTTGGCAAACCAGCACTATGAAACCATCCGTGAGCTGCTGTATGGAATGGAGGTACGTGTGGAACTGTTGACCGGTTCTGTTAAGGGCAAGCGGCGCGAAGCTATCCTTGTCGGTTTGTTGACGGGAGACATACATATACTGATAGGTACCCATGCCGTCATTGAAGATACGGTGAATTTTGCTTCGCTCGGTTTGGTTGTGATTGACGAGCAGCATCGTTTCGGTGTGGCCCAACGGGCACGGTTGTGGACAAAGAATGTGCAGCCTCCCCATGTATTGGTGATGACGGCAACCCCGATTCCCCGTACATTGGCAATGACGCTTTATGGCGATTTGGATGTGTCTGTCATCGATGAATTGCCTCCCGGACGTAAACCGATTGTCACTCTTCATCAGTTTGATAGCCGTCGGATAAGCTTGTATCAGTCCATGCACAAGCAGATTGCCGAAGGCCGGCAGGTCTATATTGTCTACCCGCTGATTAAGGAAAGCGAAAAGATTGACTTAAAGAACCTTGAAGAAGGGTATCTGCATGTTTGTGAAGAGTTTCCCGAGTATAGGGTTTGCAAGGTACATGGAAAGATGAAACCTGCTGAAAAGGATGCTCAGATGCAATTGTTTGTATCCGGCGAGGCACAGATAATGGTGGCTACCACCGTGATTGAGGTAGGTGTAAATGTGCCCAATGCTTCGGTGATGGTGATTGAGAACGCCGAGCGTTTCGGGCTGTCCCAGCTTCATCAGCTTCGGGGACGTGTAGGACGTGGAGCTGACCAGTCCTATTGTATCCTGGTTACCGGCTACAAGTTGGCGGAGGATACAAGGAAGCGTTTGGAGATAATGGTGCGGACTAATGACGGCTTTGAAATAGCGGAAGCAGACTTGAAACTACGTGGTCCTGGAGATTTGGAAGGGACACAGCAGAGCGGCATTGCTTTCGACCTGAAGATTGCCGATATAGCCCGTGACGGACAATTGCTGCAATATGTCCGTGAAGTGGCGCAAACGGTGGTGGATGCAGATCCACATGGCATGTTGCCTGAGAATGAGGTCTTGTGGCGACAACTGAAAGCGTTGAGAAAAACGAACATTAATTGGGCTGCCATTAGCTGAAAAAACGGTTAAACATGCACTTTTATTGCATTTTATGTTGTAAAACATGTTTGCTTGTAAATCTCCTATCCATAGGGAATTAAGGCTTCTTTGCGGGCCTTGTAGTTCCCTCCACTTCGAAAAAATAGTTAATGACTGATGTCGTTTTTCAGAGAGAAATGTTACCTTTGGGAGAATTTTTGAAAATCAATCTGGATATTCGCATAGAACAGGTGGTGTTTGATTTGCCGAGATGCTTGCAACGGATATCAAAATGAATGACGAAACGGATGAATTTTAATTGGATAAAAACTGCTTTATTGGCTGCGACGGCAATGGTTAGCTTGAATTCTTTCTCGCAAGACCTGATTGCCCGCCAGGCCCCTATCGACAGAAAACTTAAGAGTGTTGATTCACTGGCTTTGCAAAAACAGATACGTGCAGAACAATCATTGTATCCGGGTTTGGATTTGTATCCCAACTGGAACAACGAATTCGTACAAGCCTATGGCAATGCGATTGTGCCTGAGAGCTATACATTTGATTTGACAGGTTTCTGTATGCCTACTCCCAATACCCGTATCACAGATGTATTCGGTTACCGTCCCCGGAGAAGAAGAGCTCATTATGGTTTGGATATCAAGGTGTATGTAGGCGATACAATCCGTGCGGCTTTTGATGGAAAAGTACGCGTTGTCAAGAATCAAGGTCGTCGTGGATACGGCAAATACGTCGTTATTCGTCACGACAATGGCTTGGAAACCGTTTACGGACACTTGTCTAAACAATTAGTTGATACAAACCAGTTGGTAAAAGCTGGCGAACCGATTGCATTGGGAGGAAATACCGGACGTTCTACCGGTTCACACCTTCACTTTGAAACCCGTTTCTTGGGTATTCCCATCAATCCTGCGCTTATGTTTGATTTTGAAAAGCAGGATATCGTAGCTGATTCCTATACTTTCCATAAAACAAAAGGCTCTTCCGGTACGGCGCGTAGCATGGCATCGGGTGAAGGTCTGTTCTATAAGGTAAAGAAGGGAGACACATTGGGACGGATTGCAGCACGTCAGGGAACCTCCATCGACAAGCTTTGCAAACTGAACAGAATTACGCGTAAAACAATCCTGAGACCGGGACAAGTATTGCGCTGCTCATAAAAACGTAAACAATCTCTATAGAAGAGGGTACTTTAATAGATTTTAGAGTGCCCTCTTTTTCTTTTTCTTTAATTATTCCTATCTTTGCAGCGCACTGTGAAAAAAGGAAATGAAAGATACCAAGCAACAATTTGAACATGTCATTGCGGTTTGCCGTGACTTGTTCTCTAAGAAACTTCATGATTACGGTCCGGCGTGGCGCATTCTTCGTCCGTCTTCCGTAACAGATCAGATATTCATCAAAGCCAACCGTATCAGAAGTATTGAAACGAAAGGGGTGACTTTGGTAGACGAAGGCATCCGTTCTGAATTCATAGCTATTGTCAACTATGGAATTGTAGGGCTGATACAGTTGGAACTTGGTTATGCCGAAGCTGCCGATATGACCAATGAAGAGGCATTGGTGCTGTATGACAAATATGCCAAAACCTCTTTGGAGCTGATGCTTGCCAAAAATCATGACTATGATGAGGCTTGGCGTAGTATGCGTATCAGTTCGTATACGGATTTGATATTGATGAAGATTTACCGGACAAAGCAGATTGAAAGCTTGTCCGGAGCGACTTTGGTTTCGGAAGGTATTGATGCCAACTATATGGATATGATTAACTATTCTGTATTCGGCTTAATTAAGATTAAATTTGGAGATTGACAAGAAACATATTGTCGGGAAAGTTTGGGTGAACCTCTGCCGTTTTCTGCTGGGGGCTTTGTTCATATTTTCCGGATTTGTGAAAGCTGTTGATCCGTTGGGTTTCTTCTATAAAATTCAAGATTACCTGACGGCTTTCGGCATGATTTCCTGGTTTCCTTCTTATGCGCCCTTGCTGGTAGGGATAGCGTTGTCTGCCATAGAGTTCAGTGTAGGTGTTTTCTTGTTTTTGGGTATACGCCGGAAGGTGGCATCTGTATTGGCATTATTGCTGATGGTTGTAATGACTCCGCTAACACTTTATCTGGCTTTGGCGAATCCGGTATCCGACTGCGGATGCTTCGGTGATGCGTGGATATTGACCAATTGGCAGACTTTCGGCAAGAACGTAGTATTGTTGGTGGCGGCAGTATCTGTATTCAAGTGGCAGGATTTACTGGTGCGTTTCATTACTCCGAAGATGGAGTGGATGATTTCCATGTATACGTTTCTATTTGTGTTTGCGTTGTCCTTCTATTGCCTGGAGAATTTGCCGATACTTGATTTCCGACCTTACAGAATTGGAGCGAATATCAAGGCGGGCATGGAAATTCCGGAAGGTGCTAAACCAAGCGTGTTTGAAAGCCGGTTCATTTTGGAAAAAGGAGGAAAGCGTCAGGAATTTACATTGGACAACTATCCGGACAGTACATGGACGTTTGTAGAATCGCGTACGATACTGAAGGAAAAAGGTTATGAACCTCCCATTCATGATTTTTCCATGATGAGTCTGGATACATGGGAAGATATAACGGACAGCGTACTGTCGGATAAAGGATATACGTTTCTGCTGGTTGCCCATCGGATAGAAGGAGCGGACGACAGTAACATCGACCTTATCAATGAAATATACGATTACAGTGTGGAGCATGGTTATGGCTTTTATGCCTTGACTTCATCTCCGGAAGACGAGATAGAATTGTGGCGTGACAAGACTGGAGCGGAATACCCTTTCTGCCAGACAGATGATATTACGCTGAAGACCATTATCCGTTCAAATCCCGGTTTGCTGTTGGTAAAGGACGGAACAATTTTGAATAAGTGGAGTGACAACCGGCTGCCTGATGAATATGTGCTGACCGATAGCCTGGACAAGTTGGAATTGGGCAAGCAGAAGCAGGAAAGTGACTTACAAACAATAGGCTATGTGTTGCTGTGGTTCATCCTTCCTCTGATGATGGTGCTTTGTGTCGATATTTTAGTCGTAAGGCGCCGGGAGAAACAACGCCTCAGACAACAATAGTATCAAATAGTAAATAGTAAATACATTAACCCTTTTAATAATAAAACAAAATGAGAAAAAACATTGTTGCAGGAAACTGGAAAATGAACAAAACCCTCCAAGAGGGTATTGCTCTTGCAAAAGAACTGAATGAAACATTGGCTAACGAAAAGCCTAACTGTGATGTAATCATCTGTACTCCGTTTATCCACCTGGCATCTGTTACTCCTTTGGTAGACGCTGCCAAGATTGGTGTAGGTGCAGAAAACTGTGCAGACAAGGAGTCAGGCGCATATACCGGCGAAGTATCAGCTGCTATGGTTGCTTCTACTGGTGCAAAATATGTCATTCTGGGTCACTCTGAACGTCGTGCTTACTATGGTGAAACAGTTGCTATTCTGGAAGAAAAAGTAAAATTGGCTTTGGCTAACGGTCTGACTCCGATTTTCTGTATCGGTGAGGTATTGGAAGAACGTGAAGCAAACAAGCAGAATGAAGTGGTAGCCGCTCAGCTGGCTTCTGTATTCTCTTTGTCTGCCGAAGATTTCTCTAAGATTATTTTGGCTTACGAGCCGGTTTGGGCTATCGGTACCGGTAAGACTGCTACTGCAGAACAAGCACAGGAAATCCACGCTTTCATCCGTTCCTTGATTGCTGAAAAGTATGGTAAGGAAATTGCTGACAACTGCTCTATCCTTTATGGTGGCAGCTGTAAGCCTTCTAATGCAAAGGAACTGTTTGCCAACCCGGATGTTGACGGCGGTCTGATTGGTGGTGCTGCCTTGAAGGTTTCTGACTTCAAGGGTATCATCGATGCCTTTAATTAAATAGTTGAAAGCTGAAAGTTGAAAATTGAAAATGGATTGCATGTTGTATCTGCATGACTGTTTTTCATTTTCTATTTTCCATTTTCAGCTTTCCATTTTCCGTTATATAAAGATATTGACTCATGAAAAAGCTTGGTTTACTTTTAGTTGCATGTTTCGCTTTTGCAACGATTTCTGTAGCGCAGAATAATATTGTGAAAAGCCTGGAACGTAATGTGCCGGGACAAGGCAAGGTGACTATCCATCAAGATGCACGCATTGCGGCATTGATAGGTTCGGAGTATGTTCCTGCCGGTTCGGATGAGCAGAAAGTGATTAAAAGTTCGGGTTACCGCATACAAGTTTATGCAGGGAATAATACCCGTCAGGCCAAGAACGAAGCTTATGCGGTAGCTACCCGCATCAAGGAACATTTTCCCGAACTTACAGTTTATACCTCTTTCAATCCCCCCCGTTGGCTGTGCCGTGCAGGAGATTTCCGCAGTATCGAAGAAGCGGATGCCATGATGCGTCAGTTGCGGGCTACTGGTGTATTCAAGGAAGTTTCTATCGTGAAAGAGCAGATAAACATCCCCTTATAAAGAATTATCATGTTAGGAAAAGAAGAAATTGTATCTCCTTCATTAGATGAATTGAAGGAACATTATCACCGCATCCTTACTCTGTTGGGTGAAGATGCCGGACGTGAAGGTTTGCAGAAGACACCTGAACGGGTGGCGAAGGCCATGTTGTCGTTGACGAAAGGGTATCATATGGACCCGCACGAGGTACTCCGTTCAGCCAAGTTTCAAGAAGAATACAGTCAGATGGTGATTGTGAAAGACATTGATTTCTTCTCGCTTTGCGAACATCACATGCTTCCCTTCTACGGAAAGGCACATGTGGCATATATTCCTAACGGCTACATTACCGGACTGAGCAAGATAGCCCGCGTAGTGGATATTTTCTCTCACCGCCTGCAAGTGCAGGAACGTATGACTCTCCAAATAAAAGAGTGTATTCAGGAGACGCTGAATCCGCTGGGGGTTATGGTTGTTGTGGAAGCCAAACACATGTGCATGCAGATGCGCGGAGTAGAGAAACAGAACTCCATTACCACTACATCCGATTTTACCGGAGCATTCAACCAAGCGAAGACCCGCGAGGAATTTATGAATTTAATCAGGCATAATTCTTGACGGAGAACTCCCCGAATTGAATTTAAAAATTCAGGATGACTCTGTCTCCCAGCCGCTTTGCCATGATGCTTTTTACTTTGTTCAATTCGTTGTAGCGCTCCATGATGCTGTTACACTGGGTTTCATCATTGGCTATGGCAGGGTTCTGTAACGCAAATAGGGTATGCTTCAATTCTTCGCAGACGATGGCATATTTGAAGTTTATCATTAACCGTGGAATTAGCTCATAGAGGCGTTCTTCGTCCGTCACCATTTGTTCTATCTGTGATTTCCTTAACTGATAGCGGTTGCTGATAAGCTCCACACTCAGCTTGCTGATGACGGGGTCGGGATGCGCCACAAAATACCGTTCGGCGGTAAAACCCTCATTGTGGATACGTTCGGCAGCCTCTGTCAGGATTTGCCGGTGAAGCGGATTGTGGAAGGCAAGTTCGTCTTCTTTTAAATCATTGACTATATATTCAGTTACAGTGATAGGGGTTTCCTGCCCCTCTTCATTGGTGACATTGCACATCACCCGCTCACCATAGAGCACTACCATCTTCAGAATAAGTCGTTCGTATTTATAGAACTCCTGGCCCTCCTTGCCCTCCTGCGGGATGAAGGATACATATTCTTCCTCGGGTGGAAAAGGTGGAGGTGTTTCGGAAGGGAGACCGGCAGGCAGTGATTGGGACGGATAGCCAGCTTGTTGTGCGTCGGGGCTGGTAGCTGCAGTATGACTGCCATTGACCTCCGCTTCTGCATTGGCTCTTGCGGCATTGGCCGACCGACGCTCACGTTCTGCTCGCTCAGCTTGTTGCTCGGCTTGCTTTTCTCGACGCTTGGCAACCTCAGAAACCAGCAGTTTGTCTTCTACGTGCAATAATTGGGCGCACTCCTTGATATAGACATCACGCACAATGGCTTCGGGAATGATGGAAATGCTTTGCACAAGGTTTCCTATAAGCTCGGCACGCTTGATGGGGTCTTTTCCAGCATCTTCCAGCAACAGATTGGTTTTGAAGCGGATAAAGTCCGTTTCATTCTCTTGTATGAAGGCCTGGAACTCCGTCGCATTGTGTTTGCGGGCAAAGGAGTCCGGGTCGTCACCATCGGGCAGGAGGCAGACTTTGACGTTCATGCCTTCTTCCAGCAACATATCAATACCTCGGATAGAAGCCTTTATACCGGCAGCATCACCGTCGTAGAGCACTGTCATATTGTTGGTGAAACGATGAATCATCCGGATTTGTCCGGATGTCAATGCTGTGCCCGAAGAGGCAACCACATTCTCTATGCCCGATTGGTGCATGGAAATGACGTCTGTATAACCTTCGACCAGAAAACAACGGTCTTGTTTCACAATGGCTTGTTTGGCAAAATATATGCCGTACAGTTCATTGCTTTTATGGTAAATCTCCGATTCAGGCGAGTTGACGTACTTCACCTTGACGCCTTTGGTGGCGCCGGCAAGCACACGTCCCCCGAAAGCCACCACCTTACCGGAGAGAGTGTGTACCGGAAAGATGACCCGCCCCCAGAAGCGGTCGCGCAGTCGGTGGTCGTCCGTCTCGTAGCAGAGGCCGGTCTTGACAAGATAATCCTTTTTATAGCCTTTTTTCAAAGCTTCCTGGGCAAGGGCATCGTGGCTCTCGGTACAATAGCCCAACTGGAACTTCTCGATGATGTCATCCCGGAAGCCGCGGCTGCGGAAATAGGCCATGCCGATACTCCGTCCGTCTACGTGGTTCTTTAGGATATTCTGGAAGTAGTCACGGGCAAAGTTGTTCACAATGAAGAGGCTTTCCCGTTCGCTCTGTGCTATCTTCTCCTCGCTGGATAGTTCGCGTTCTTTGATTTCAATGCCGTATTTTTTTGCGAGATATTTCAGCGCCTCAGGATAAGACATCTGTTCGTGCTCCATGATGAAATGCACTGCATTTCCTCCTTTTCCGCAGGCAAAACACTTGCAGAGCCCTTTGGCGGGGGATACATAGAAGGAAGGGGTTTTGTCATCGTGGAAGGGACACAGTCCTACATAATTCACGCCGCGTTTGCGCAGGGTAACGAAGTCCGATACGACATCGTATATTTGTGCGGCATCGAGAATTCTGTCTATAGTGGGTTGGTCTATCATGAAAGCGGTTCTATTAACAGTGCAAAGATAAAAAAAATCCCTCGTTGAGGACGAGGGAACCTGATGTTTTCACAATGGACATCTTTTCTATTTAATCTTTTCTCTGATTTTGGTCAGATACTTCTTCATGCCTTCCGCATCCTTGTTGTTGATGATTTCCAGCAGATTCTTCAGTTCCAGGCGGATGTTCTCCACTTGTGAGGGAGTGCGCGGGTTGAAGAGAATTTCTTGGAGCAAGTAGTCATCTTCACTCAGCAGTCCTTTGGCAATAGCCATGTGCTTCTTGAATGTAGTGCCTGGAGCTTCCTGGTGTTTCATTACCGCTGCAAACACGAAGGTGGATACAAACGGAATGGACAGCGAATAGGCTACAGTCTCATCATGCTCGTCGAATGTATATTCGAAGATGTTCAGTTTCATTGTCTGGTAGAGGTCCTTGAAGAAGATTTTTCCCAAGTGGTCACCTTCGCTGATGATGATGGCATTCTCTGTATTCAGATTGCTGAGACTGGCAAAAGTAGGGCCGAACATGGGATGTGTCGATACATATCGGAAACCGCTTTCTTCGTAAAATTTCTTCAATCCGGTCTTTACCGAAGCAATGTCACTGATGATGCAGTCCTTAGGCAGTACTGGCAGCACTTGGCGGAAGGCGTCCAGTGTGTATTTCACCGTAGCGGCATTGATGACCAGTTCCGGCTCGAACTCCTTGATTTCCTCCAATGTAGTGAAGCGGTAGGTGTTGTAGACAAAACGCAGTTGGTGCGGGTTGACATCGAACACAGCCGTCTCGTGCTGGAAACTCAATATATCTGTAAAGAAAGAGCCCATTTTTCCGGCCCCAAGTATAAGTATTCTCATGATGTTTAATGTGCTAATGTGCTAATGTGCTTATTGCCATGCGGCATCACTGCGCAGCCAATAAGCACATTGGCACATTAAATAATTACTTATTTATAATTTCCATTTGTTGCCTCACACTTTCTTCGTGTATCGCCTCAAATACCTTTTTGATGAATTCAGCATCCATGCCACACAATGCGCCTTGCGAGCCGCGTTTCTCGAGGATTTCGTTGTAGCGTCCGGTTTGCAGGATGGTCATGTCATGCTCTTTTTTGTATGTACCGATTTCACGTGCCACACGCATCCGTTTGGCCAGCTCCTGAATAAGATTGTTGTCGCATTCGTCTATCTGCTTGCGCAATTCGCTGAGGTTCTCGGTGCTTTGTGTTTCCTTGCGGATGACCAGCAGGTTGAGGATGTAATCCAGCACATCCGGGGTGACTTGCTGGGCTGCATCGCTCCAGGCACAGTCCGGGTTGCAGTGGCTCTCGATAATCAGTCCGTTGAAGCCCAAATCCATAGCTTGCTGGCAGAGTGGAGCAACCAGTTCGCGCTTTCCACCTATGTGGCTGGGGTCACAGATAATAGGAAGGTTGGGAATTCGGCGGCGCAGCTCAATGGGGATATGCCATTGGGGCAAGTTACGGTAGAGCTTTTTGTCATAGCTGCTGAATCCGCGATGGATGGCACCCAGACGTTTCAAGCCTGCATTGTTGATACGTTCCAAAGCTCCAATCCACAGCTCCAGGTCAGGATTTACCGGATTCTTCACCAGTACCGGGATATCTACGCCTTTCAGTGCATCGGCAATTTCCTGTACGGCGAAAGGATTGGCGGTGGTACGTGCACCTACCCAAAGAAGGTCAATTCCAGCCTTCAGGCATTCGTATACATGTTTGGCGGTAGCTACTTCTGTTGAAACGTACATGCCGGTTTCTTTCTTTACCTCCTTCAGCCATGCAAGGCCGTCTACGCCTACTCCTTCGAAGCCGCCCGGTTTGGTGCGCGGTTTCCAGATGCCGGCACGGAATAGCTTGAGGCCTTTGTCTGCCAATTGTTTGGCGGTGCTCATTACTTGTTCTTCGGTTTCGGCACTGCAGGGGCCGGCTATTACCATAGGGCGTTTGTCTTCAACACCAGGTAATGTGATAGGTTCTAATTCGAGTTCCATATTCTTTATTTGTTTAATAATATTCTTTAATTATGCTTTTTCTTCCTTGTGACGTTTCCTCCTTTTCAGAAGACTTTCTGAGCAAGGTCCCGGAGATTTAGTAAAACGTCGGAGAAGATTTACTAAATCGTTCCTCCCGTTTTAGTAAATCTCCGGTGGAGTTTTAGTAAACGGGATTCCGGCTTTAGGGTGTTCATCTCTTACTTGTAAGCATTTATTTCATGTCCTTGATACGCTTCAATGCTTCTGCCAGTTTATTGTCCTTACAGCAGAGGGAGATGCGGATATACCGTTTCCCGTTACTTCCGAAGATAAACCCGGGAGTAATGAACACTCTGGCTTTATGCAGCACGTGTTCAGTCAGTTCTTCCACGTCTGTACAGCTGTCGGGGATTTTGCCCCAGAGGAACATGCCTACCTGGTTTTCGTCGTAGGTGCAACCCAAGGTATGCATGATTTCTCCTGCCAACTGACGGCGGTTGCGGTAATTCGCGTTGTTGCCGTCATACCAGTCTTGCTCTGCTTCCAGGGCAGTGGCGGCTGCCAGTTGCATGGCACGGAACATACCGCTGTCGATGTTGCTTTTTACTTTCAATATCCATTGCACGAAGTCGGCATTCGAGGCAAGCATGCCGATACGCCAGCCCGGCATGTTGTGGCTTTTGCTCATGGAATTGAATTCTATGCAGCACTCTTTGGCACCCGGAATGCTGAGGATGCTGATAGGATGTTCGTTCAGGATGAAACTGTAGGGGTTGTCGTTTACGATGACGATGTCCTTGCGGCGTGCGAAGTCCACCAGTTTCCGGTACAGTTCCGGTGTTGCGTTCGCCCCGGTGGGCATATTGGGATAGTTGGTCCACATCAGTTTTACACGGCTCATGTCCATCCGTTCCAGTTCGTCGAAGTCGGGCATCCAGCCGTTTTCTTCTTTCAAGTTATAGTTCACGACCTCGGCACCCAGAATCTTGCTTAATGAAGTATAGGTGGGATAGCCGGGATTGGGAACCAATACTTGTTCACCGGGGTTGACAAAGGCCAGCGTCACGTGCAGGATGCCTTCTTTGGAGCCGATGAGCGGTTGTATCTCTGTGTTGGGATTCAATGCTACACCGTACCATTTTTGGTACCAGTCCGCAAAACCGCGGCGCAGTTCGGGGATACCTACGTAGGGCATGTAACCATGTCCGTCCGGATTGCAGGCAGCTTCGCAAAGTGTCCGGATTGTCTTTTCGGAAGGCGGCATGTCGGGGCTTCCGATTCCCAGGCTGATGACATCCATTCCTTCGGCATTCATTTGTGCCACTTCTTTCAGCTTCTTCGAGAAGTAATATTCGCTTACGCTTGCCAGGCGGTCGGCAGGCTTTATTCTACACGTTTGATTTTCCATCTTCATATTCTCCTAATATTTTCAGCTCTTTGGTCAGCGGTGTGATGGCCGCAATGGATTGTTTATATCTCAGTACATTGTCGAAGACGACATCTACGTAAAACTGGTATTCCCATTCACGCCCGATGATGGGCAGTGATTGTATCTTGGTCAGGTTGATGCGGTAGAAAGACAAAATAGACAATACTTGGGAAAGGCTTCCTTCAGTATGGGGAAGTGTGAATACCATGCTTGCCTTGTTGACGTCCTTGCTGCGATGCCGGTTCAGTTCATCTACTTGCCAAGGGTCGGCTACGACCAGGAAACGGGTGAAGTTATGTTTGTTGGTTTCGATACCTTCCTGCAGGACCTTCATGCCATAACGCTCTGCAGCAGCTTTGGAGCAGATAGCTGCATGGCCTTTCAGATGTTCCTGTTGGATGATTTCGGCACTGCGGGCGGTATCTTCGCCTTCCACCACTTTGATTCCGGGGTGTTGTCCCAGGAATTCACGGCATTGCATCAGGGCGATAGGGTGGGAGTTGACTTCGGTAATATCATCCCAGTCTTCATCGGGCAGGCAGACAAAACTATGGGAAATACGCAGCTTGTACTCGCCGACAATCTGTGCGCCACTTTGGCGTAATAGCTCATTGTTATGCAGCAAACTACCTGCAATGGTGTTTTCTATCGCCAGCATTCCTATGGTCTGACTGTCTTTTTTGATGGCACCGAACACGTCTTCAAAGTTGGCGCAACAGATTAACTCTATTTCTTCTCCTTCGAAGTACTTGTGTGCGGCGATGTCGTGATACGAGCCTAATGTTCCTTGAATGGCTACCTTTTTCATTATTTTTATTTTCTTGGTTATGCTATAAAAAAAATCCCGCTTCCATACGATGGAGCGGGATTCTGTATATTTACTTGTTTCTCTATTCAGTCCTTAAGCATCACTGTCACTTGATACATACAAACTCCCGCTCTACTTTCTGGCTAAAGTAAAAGTAAAAAAAGAAGTAATATGCATAAGTAAATGACTTCATACTTGTATTCTCTATTTTTGAATTACGTGACAAAAGTAATGCTTTTCTTTTATATACAAACAAAAAACAATGTTTTTTTTAGGGATAGTAGCAATTTAACTTATTTCCCTTTAACTTGTACAATGACTTGAACCGGACGATGGTCGGATGAAATGGTGTCTTCTATGACTTTCCGGTATTGTACGTCAAACCGATACCCATTCTTGGAATAGCCGTAGATGTAGTCTATACATCGGTTGGGACGGTCTGCCGGGAAAGTATAAGAGGTTGTGTCATTGAGGGTGGCAAAATGTTTTGCCAATTCCAGCTGGGGAACGCTTGCTGGTGCAGAGTTCATGTCGCCTGCCATAAAGATGGGCTTATCGACGTTTTGCAAGGCTTTTTCTATCAATGGTACGGCAAGGAGCTGGTCTTCTGGAGTGAGGGACTGGTGTGTGGCACAAAATACATAATCTTTAAATTCTGCAATAATGAGGGTACGTTTTTCTTCCCGTCCGGGCATTGGAATGATTTTGTATTTTATGGGTATCTCTCTGGAGAGGATTCCGATGCCGTAGCTTCCACCCTGAAAAGGAATGGCTGCTGCATAAGTCCCGTGCATTCCGGTCAGTTTTTCTAGTTCTCCGAGAGCATGGATTCCTTTGTTGCGCACCGTTACACTGTCAAGTTCCTGCAGGGCGACTATGTCCGGAGAAGTTTGACTGATAACATTGGCAATGCGCCGGTAATTGTACTCCTTGTCCATACCTATGCAATTATGTACGTTATAGGACAATATGTTCACTTGCTGTGCATGGGCAGGTGCGAACATCAGTACAAAAAGTACTGATAGAAATAAATTTCGTTTCATTGGCGGCAATAATTGAATTTGTCATAATCCCAGGATATTACCGGTACTTCCCCCCGGTTGGTTACCATATTGTCCGTTAAAGTTCTGTATCTCTTTAGGATTGAGTTCCAGTCCTTTCTTCATGTCTTCTGCAGAACCTTCCTTGTCGCCGTTCAGCAACTTGGCACGTCCGCGCTCATGATAGGCCTCTGCGAAATTAGGGTTCAGTTCTGTGGCTTCCGTAAAGAGCTCGATGGCTTCTGCCAGTTTGTTTTGGGTGATGTAAAGCTGTCCTAAGTAGAGGAAGGCTTGTTCGTTGAAGGGATTCAACTCCGTCACTTTCTGATAGCTGCTTTCTGCTTTTTCTTTGTCTCCCGTAGCTTCTTCTATCTTTCCGCGGAGCAAGATGGCACTTTCGTCTTCCGGGTCTTGTGCCAGAATGGTGTCTATGTCTTCCATCGCTTCCTTGTATTGCTGCATTTGGACCAGGGCTTCGGCACGGAGCAGACGTGCTTCGATGAAATCATCTTTCAGTACGATGGCTTTCGTAAGATGGGCGATGCACATGATGCCGTCCCCTTGCCCATTGTCTGCTTTGCCGAGCAGGTAATGTGCCATGGCGTTGCCCTCTTCTATTTCGATAGCCTTCTTTGCCGCTCCTGCCATGGCGGGATAGTCTTCCTGCATGTAGCATACGTTGGCAAGACTGAGGTAGGTGGAGATATGTTCCGGCTCTATTTCGGTCATGCGTTCCAGTAGTTTGTGCGCCTCGTCCAGTTCGCTGGTCTGGGTGTAGACTTGGGCGAGATATCCCATGGTCTCGAAGTCTTCCTGAATGGCAAGGGCTTCAGTGAAGCATTTGATGGCGTAGTCTGTACGGCCCATGCGTTGTGCGCGCATACCGTCATACTTGAATATCTCAAAATTCTTCTGTTCGTTTTTTTGTTTCTCATTTGCCGGACTGTCTGACTTGCCGGAGAAAAAAGATTTAAAGAATCCCATAGGTGATTAAAATTAAAGAATTAAAAATTAAAAAGGAAAAGGAGGGGCATGGCTGATAGGAGATGTTCCTCTCAGCGGCAGGACATTCTTTTCCAACGGCAAAAGTAATGAATTATTTTTTGATTTGAAGCATTCCGTTGACAGCAATTACCTTGCCTTCGTCCAACAATCCATGTAACACATCGATGAGCATGTTTTTATCGTCTGCTATCTGTTCTGCCAAAGTGGCTGGAGTTTGTCGTTTATCAGATAGGGCTTGAAGAATCTTTTCAGAAAGTTCCTTTTCCGAAAGGTGGCCGGAAGGTTTCTTGTTCTTCAAATTGATGCAAGTGTCGCACTGCCCGCAGTTATGCTCGTTCTTCTCTCCGAAGTAGTGTAGCAGCATCCGGCTACGGCACACGGTATCGCTGCTCACGTAATCCAGCATGGCACTTATGCGTTTCTCATATCGCTCTTTGCGTTCCTCGTACACGGTGGAAGGGATTTGCAGGTGGCGCATTTCAACCCTCTCTCGCGTGTATATTATATATGGTGTCTTTTTGCGGGGGATGTAACTGACGATATGTAGCTTGGCTAGGTGGATGAGCTGTTCATACACTTGCCGGCGTGTGAGTCCAGTGCGTATGGCCAGTGAATCTTCATTGATGAAAGCATGGTCTGTGAAAACCCCGGTATAGGAGCGGAGAATGGTTTGGATGAGTTTGTCCATATCTTCGCCGAGCTCTCTCAGTTTATAAAGTTCATCTCGACGGATAGTGAACAGTAGCCGGGATGCATTGTCTTGTTCGTCTGTATATTCCAGGTATCCCGCTTGTGTCAGAATCTTCAAGGCACTGTCCACGGGAACGGGGAAGTACTTGAACTTTCGACAAAAGTCTTCTATATTGAACTCGCGTACACAGCCTTGTCCGTCTCCCATTGCCATCTGGTAATAGTATTGAAGATGCTCATATACTTCCTTTATATACTCTTTTTCAGGAAAGGTGTCGGGAATGCGTTTGTGCAGTGTTGCCTTATCCGACTTGGCGTAAAGGACGACCGCGTAGGCTTTTTGTCCGTCCCTTCCGGCACGTCCTGCTTCCTGGAAGTAGGCTTCTATGGAATCGGGCAGGTCCATGTGGATGACAATCCGTACATCCGGTTTGTCGATACCCATACCGAATGCATTGGTGGCGACCATGACACGGCTTTCTCCTGTTTGCCAGCGTTGTTGGCGGATGTCTTTGGTGGCGTCATCCAGTCCGGCATGGTAGAAATCTGCGGTGATGCCTTCGTTGTGCAGCAGTTCGGTAATTTCCTTGGTGCGGCGGCGGTTGCGCACATAGATGATGGCGCTTCCGGGCATACGGCGCAGGATGTGCAACAGCTCTCCCGTCTTGTTTTCCGTTTTACGGACGATATAGGCGAGATTTTTGCGCTCGAAACTCATGCAGAACACATTTTCCTCACGGAAATGCAGACGGGCCTGGATATCTTTCACTACTTCCGGAGTGGCAGTGGCTGTCAGTGCCAGCACGGGTACACCGGGTAGCAGTGTGCGTATCTCGGCTATCTTCAGATAGGCAGGACGGAAGTCGTAGCCCCATTGCGATATGCAGTGGCTTTCGTCTACCGTAATCATACTGATTTTCATCTTCTGCAGTTTGGTGCGGAAGATTTCAGTATCGAGCCTTTCGGGGGAGATATAGAGGAACTTGAAATTGCCGAATATACAGTTCTCCAGTGTGACGATGATTTCCTGCCTGCTCATGCCTGAGTAGATGGCAAGCGCCTTGATTCCCCGCTTTTTCAGGTTTTGTACCTGGTCTTTCATGAGGGCAATCAACGGAGTGATGACCAGGCAAAGTCCTTCTTTAGCAAGTGCCGGAACTTGGAAAGTGATGGATTTTCCTCCTCCCGTGGGCATTAGTCCCAAAGTGTCCCGTCCCTCGGTAATGCTGTTGATGATATCTTCCTGGATTCCCCGGAAGGTATCGTATCCCCAGTATTGCTTCAGAAGCCTCACCCCCAATCCCTCCCCCATAGGGAGGGGAGTTTTGAAGTTACTACTGCTGCTCATGGTCTTATTGAACTTTCTTGCTACTTCTTATCGTTGAATTGATATTCTTTCCTTCTCTATGCTAATAGTAGTGATTACTAATCTTATAGCATCAACCAATTTTCATCATTTCCTTAATATAAGGAGACTATTCTTATTCCCCTCCCTGTGGGGGAGGGGTTAGGGGAGAGGCTTTCAGTTCGGCTTTATGTCTTCAATCTGCAACTGCACTTCACCCCTCTTATGGGTATTCTCTTCAATGGAATAGCAGATGTCGAAGGAACGTTTGGTCTTGATGAAGCGTACGTGGGAACTTTGCCCGAAAGCGATGCCGTTCATTACATTGTTCGATTTATTATCCACCAGTTCTAGCTTGATATGTTCCTGGTCGCGGCCTACGACTTTGCTGGTACCATAATCATAGACATTGTGCGTACAGAAAATGGGTTTGGCATTGTCCGGTCCGAATGGATTGAATTTCTTCAAGTCGCTGAAGAATTTCGGAGTGATGTCTCTGAAATCAATCTCGGCATTGATGTCGATGACGGCGCATGTCTGTTCCGGCAGGATATTTTGTGATACGAACTCTTCGAAGCGTTCGATAAAGGCCGGTACATTTTCCACCTTCATGGAAAGACCGGCGGCGTAGGTATGACCTCCGAAGTTTTCCAGAAGGTCGCGGCAGTATTCAATGGCTTTGTAGACATCGAATCCGGAGACGGAACGGGCAGATCCGGTTGCCATGTCATCCGTACGTGTCAGTACTACTGCCGGCCGGTAATAGATTTCCGTCAGCCGGGAGGCTACGATGCCGATGACGCCTTTATGCCAGTCTTCATTGTACAATACGATGGAACGTCGGTCGGCAAGTCCGTCCAGGTCAGCTACAATCTTGTTGGCCTCCTCGGTCATGGTCTTGTCCAAGTCCTTGCGTGTCTCGTTGTATTGGTTGATTTGTCCGGCTTTCTCCAGGGCAAGAGAGAAATCTTTTTCAGTAAGCAAGTCAACAGCTTCTTTCCCGTTCTGGATACGTCCGGAGGCGTTGATGCGGGGACCTATTTTGAATACAATGTCACTGACGGTGATGTCCTTGTCCGTCAGTCCGCAGACATCAATGATTGCTTTCAGGCCTACGCTGGGATTACTGTTCAACTGCTTCAAACCGTGGTAGGCGAGAATGCGGTTTTCACCCATAATGGGGACAATATCCGATGCGATACTGACGGCGCAGAGGTCCAGTAAAGGGATAAGGTGATGGAACTCGATACCGTTGTTGAGGGCAAATGCCTGCATGAACTTAAAGCCTACACCGCATCCGGACAGATGTTCATAAGGATAGGTGTTGTCTTCCCGTTTGGCATTCAGAATGGCTACAGCAGGGGGCAGTACATCATCGGGGACATGATGGTCGCAGATGATGAAATCAATGCCTTTCTCCTTGGCGTATGTGATTTCTTCGACGGCTTTGATACCGCAGTCCAATACAATAATCAAACCTACACCACTCTCTGCGGCATAGTCTACTCCTTGGATTGAAACTCCATACCCCTCATTGTAACGGTCGGGGATATAGTAGTCGATGTTCGAATAGAACTGTTGAATAAACTTGTAGACCAATGCCACAGCCGTGGTACCGTCTACGTCATAATCTCCATAAACAAGAATGCGCTCTTTCTTTCCCATTGCCTTGTTCAGGCGCTCTACGGCTATATCCATATCCTTCATCAGGAATGGGTCGTATAAGTCCGGTAGTTGGGGGCGGAAAAACTTCCGGGCATCCGCTGCCGTTGTTATTCCCCGCTCCACCAGCAATTTTCCCAATATTGGGCTAATTCCCAATTCTTGGGCCAGTTGTTGGCTTGCTTCTGCCTGTTCGGGTGTAATGGGTTGATAATTCCATTTGTGAGTCATTTTATATATTATTTTTTCTTTTTCTATCTCAAGATGTTGGGGGAGTAGAGGGGGGCAATACGTGCACTTTTCTCCAACAAGGTGTAAAGGTATGAAAAACTCTTGAAACGGAGGTGAATTCTGCGGAAAAACTTTATAAGTATATGTATTCTCCACTAAAAAACTTTATTTTTGTATCCATTAAAAAATATCGCTATGCTTGTTTTTATCTCTTGTGCAAAGACCATGGCAGCGCGCTGCTCTGTTGTCGTGCCCGAAGTCACAGTCCCGAAATTCGAAACGGAGGCTGTGCGGAATGCGTTGGAAATGTCGCAGTATTCAGTATCCGAATTGGAAAGGCTTCTTCGGGTGAATACCAAAATTGCTGCCGAGAACCGTTTGCGTTTTCATGATTTCTGTTCGGAGGAGAATCGTTCGATGCCAGCCGTTTGCGCCTACACGGGAGCTGTTTTTAAACGCATTCTTCCGAAAGATTTTTCAGCGGAGGATTTTCGTTATGCGCAAGAACATCTACGTATCACTTCTTTTCTTTATGGGTTGCTTCGCCCGCTGGACGGTATCAAACCCTATCGTTTGGAAGGAGATGTCCGTTTGCCCGAAAAAGGTGGAATATCCATGTTTGATTATTGGAAGCCTTTGTTGACGGATTACTTCATAGAGGAAATTAAAAACTGTGGCGGTGTTCTCATTAATTTGGCAAGTGCTGAAATGAAAGATTTGTTCGACTGGAAGCGGGTGGAGCAAGAGGTGCGTGTTATTACGCCCGAGTTTCAAGTTTGGAAGGCCGGACAGCCGAAGACTGTCGTTATCTATGCCAAGATGTGTCGCGGAGAGATGACGCGTTTTATTGTCAAGAACCGTCTGGAGTGTCCTGAGGAGTTGAAATCCTTTTCTTGGGAGGGCTTCGTCTGGGATGAGATACGCAGTACGGAGAATGTATGGCATTTTTCGTTAGGTACATTTATGTAATGAAAAGGTACATTACGTTTGGCTCAGATGTTACTATATGTTGCTTTCGATGTTTGCGCAAAATGAAGAACTAAATACGCAATTTAGGATGAGGGAAAAGAATGAACCCTCTACATTTGCATGCAGTAAACTTAAAAGCAATATACTATGAAGAGAAACAGATTAAGAACAGTTGTTGTATTAGCTTTGACCATATTTCTATTGAATGCTCCGGTTTGTGCTACAGCTTCCAGATTGCAGGATACTTGTGCGGAGGCGCGGGATGAGGTTGCACTGCGGCCTGAGTGGATGAGGATTCTCCATGATACGCTTCCTATATGTAAGATTTCTATTCCTGGTTCACACGATAGCGGTAGTATCAAAGGAGGGCATATGTTGAAAACACAAGCAACAGATATTCCCGCTCAATTACGGCAAGGCATCCGTGCTTTCGATATCCGTTTGGAAAAGAAGGGTAATAAACTGGGGGTGTTTCACAGTCATGCCTTTCAGGATATATATTGGGAAGATGATGTTTTACCTGCTTTTATACACTTTCTGCAAACATATCCTTCTGAGACTTTGATTGTTTCCTTGAAAAAGGAAGGGGGAGAATTGCGGGATTATGCTTCTCTGCTGTCCGTTTCTTTAAGCAGCCCTGAGTATCAAAGTTATTTCGTGATGGACTTTCGCCCTGAACTGACGCTGAAAGATTGCCGTGGAAAGATTCTTTTCCTGCATAGGGATCATGCTATGGATAATTATCCTGGAGCAGCATGTGTAGGTTGGGAGGATGACAGTACTTGCCTGCTCACTCTTCGCAATAAAGATGGTAAGGAAGGAGTGGCTTTGCTCGAAGATAAATATCAATATGAATCGGGTGAGGAGGCCGGGAAGAAGGTAGGGGTTTGTGTCCGTAATATTGAAGGGATGTCTGCTGAGCCGGTTTCCTCACGTCGGTGGGGAATTACTTTTGTAAGTGCGACGGGGCTGCCCTTGGGAACCCCTAAAGTCTTTGCTGATAAGGTAAACAAGCCTATTGCTGACTATTTAAAACAAAAGAATAGCCGGAATTGCGGTATTGTTTTTATCGATTTTGTCAGTGAACCTGGAGGAAAAGATTTGGTGGAATATTTGATTGACAGTAATGTTTGCGCAAAATGAAGATTTATATGCGCAATTGGGAATACTGAAAAAAAAGCATTTTCTTAATTTTGCACATGTTGAACACCTTAATGTTATATACTATGAAACTGTCAATAGATTTAGGAGGAACCAATATTCGAATAGCCCAAGTGGAAAAAGGGAACTGCTTGAATAAAGTGTCGGTTCCATGTTTAGCTCAGCAAGATGCTTCTACTGTGCTAAACCAGCTTTCCCAGCTTATTCGGAATATGATGAATGAGCAGGTAGATGGTATCGGTATCGGTGTCCCTTCAATTGTTGATCCGGAGAAAGGAATTGTATATAATGTAGCAAATATATCTTCTTGGAAAGAAATACACTTGAAGGAGATTTTGGAGAACGAATTCAAGGTGGCAGTTGCCATTAATAATGATTCCAACTGTTTCACTTTGGGGGAGAGCCTATACGGCGAAGGAAAATCTTATACCAACATGGTAGGCGTTACTATTGGGACCGGAATTGGAGCTGGCGTTGTCATTGGCCGTCGTTTGTATGGTGGGCAATATATGGGAGCCGGTGAGATAGGCTCATTTCCTTATTTGGACTCTGATTTTGAACACTATTGCAGTAGTTTCTTGTTTAAACGTTATGGCACTACCGGTGCGGTAGTAGCTGAAAAAGCCCAGCAAGGAGAACAAGCTGCATTGGAGATTTGGAAAGAGTTTGGGAGGCATTTGGGTAATCTTATAAAGGCAATTCTTTTTGCCTATGCTCCCCAGGCTATTGTTTTAGGAGGCGGTATTGTATCGGCTTTTCCTTTCTTTAAAAATGCTATGGAACAAACAATGCAAAGTTTTCCCTACAAGATTATATCGGATAATGTGAGTGTGGTGGCTTCGCATCAAAAGGATTCCAGTTTATTGGGTGCTGCCGCTCTTCTTGAGTAATAATCCCTATACGGTTTGATTGAAAATAATAAATATTTTGCAGTTATATTATTTTACGCATAAATAAGGACTGTTAGAGAATTGTTCCTTTTGTAATAACTATGTAATTCTGCTTTCTGACCTTTGTGGCGGAATTATAATTTTCTATATTATAAACTTTAAATTTTGAATGCATGAAACAAGTAAATCTTAGAATCTATCGAACGATTCTGACCCTATTGTTGGGACTGTTCTTGTCGGCAGGTGCTTATGCACAGCAGATTTCTGTGAAAGGAACAGTAAAGGATCAGACTGGCGAACCTGTGATTGGTGCCAATGTGTTAGTAAAGGGGACGACTAATGGAGTGATTACGGACGTTGACGGAAACTTTAATGTTTCGGCCGATAAAAACGGCGTATTGGTAATCAGTTTTGTCGGCTATGTGACTCAGGAAGTACCAGTGGCAGAAAAACAAATGGTAATTGTGCTTAAAGAGGATACAGAACTTCTGGATGAGGTTGTTGTATTAGGGTATGGTGCGAATACACGTAAGCAGGACTTGTCTGCTTCAGTGGGTGTAGTAAGTAATACTGAAGAATTGGCTGCTCGCCCGGTAACTTCTACCGAAGGCATGCTGCAGGGACAGCTGGCAGGTGTTACCATTACGGCCGATGGTGGCGACCCAACTTCTTCTCCTAACATTGTGATTCGTGGTCAAGGCTCACAAGATGGAGACAATGTACTTTGGGTTGTGGACGGTGTTCCCGGTGCACCTATCTCATCCATGAATGATATTGAAAGTATCGTTGTTTTGAAGGATGCTGCTTCTGCTGCTATCTATGGCGCACAGTCTGGTGCAGGTGGTGTTGTGTTGGTAACTACCAAAAAAGCGAAACAAGGTGCTCCTTCGTTGACTTATGACGGCACTTTTGGTATTCGTCAGGCTACCAATTTGATAGAACCACTGAATGCGGAGCAGCAGATTGAGATGCGTAAGATATCTCATCAAAATGCAGGACTTTCGCTTCCAGTCGGTTGGGATGTTACCAAAAATCCATGGATAGGTACGACTCGTACTGATTGGATGGATGAGATTTTCCGCACTGCCTTCTACCAACGTCATAACGTAGCGTTGAATGTAGGTTCTGATAATTTTTCAAATCGTATATCTTTTGCTTACGATAATGATGAAGGTGTTTTGATTAATACTTTCAAGAAGAATCTTACATTACGTTATAATGGTAAAATGCAGCTGAACAAGTGGGTGAGCGTCAGTGAGGATTTTGTATGGCAGAACACTACCCAACGTTCCAAAGCTACGGATAACGATGCTTATACAGGACCTATCCTTTCGGCTATCTACATGCCGGCAAGTGCCACTGTCTATAATCCGTTGGACGGAAGTTATGGTGGTGTGACTACGGAAGAGCCTGCCTATATTGAAAAATATGGTTCGAATTTCTCTGATATCCACGGGGATGCTGTAAATCCGGTACGTCTATTGGAAGCAGAGAATTTGTATGACAAGATAAGTGACATATGGAGCACTACCAGCTTGGAGATAGCTAATGTACTTCCTGGATTGAAGTTTACGAGTCGTTTTACTTATAATATGAAGACTAATCATTACAAGAAGTTCAATCCTATTCGTGATGAAGTAGGTAAACCGGCTTTGTCGAATAATCTTCAAGAAACTACTTACCGTAGAGATGCTTGGAAGACGGAAAATACCCTGACTTATGATAAGACATTCGGTGAACATACGGTTGGTGCCTTGTTCTCGACTACGGCAGATCATTCTGAAATGCGTGGACTGGAAGTGACGGGTAAGGATTTTGCGGATGAATCGGAATTTTTACAATACATGGCGTATGCAGGATCAGTGACAGCATCTGACTATTTGACTGGACCTGATGCCAATGTGTCGTTGATTGCCCGTTTGGCTTATTCTTATAATGACCGTTATTTTGCTACTGCATCTTGGCGTCGTGATTATGCTGGACGTTTGCCTAAGGAAAATAACTATGGTGATTTCCCTGCAGTGACCCTTGGATGGAAAATATCTAATGAAAAATTCTTTAAGAAGAGTGATTTTATCAGTTTGCTGAAATTGCGTGCTTCTTGGGGGCGTGTAGGTAATTTGAGCTCTATAGGGCTTAATTATAAGTCTGCTTTGTTGAAGAAAAGCTCGTGGACAGAACAAGCACAATATGGTCCTGAGGCAAATAATATCTGGAATACTTTGATTTACAACGGCTCTGCGTTAAATCCTGATTTGACCTGGGAAACTTCAGAACAGACTGACTTGGGCTTGGATGTTGAGATGTTTAAAAACCGTTTGTCGGTATCATTAGACTATTTTGATAAACGTACTTTCAATTTGATTCAGACACAATCAATGGGGTGGCCTTCTACTATGGGACTCGATGCCATGTTAATCAATCAAGGTGAAGTGCGTAACCGTGGCTTTGAGATTCAAGCTAATTGGAGCGATAAGATTAACAAAAACCTTTCTTATTTCGTATCGGGTAACTTCTCGTATTTAAAGAACTGGGTATCAGATATAGGTGTGAAGGATGCGGATGGCAATCCGGGTTTGTGGCCTAATGATAAAAGGTTCCGTAGCATCCCTTATATGATGCAGAGTACGGAAGGGGAACCTCTGAATTCCTTCTACTTGATTAAGACAGATGGTTTGTTCCAAAGTGATGCAGAAGTTGCCGAGTGGAATGCTAAACATGGAACATATGTGACCAATGATAATGGTGAAAAAGAGTGGGTAGGTATTCAGCCGAATGCCAAGGCTGGTGACTTGAAGTTTGTGGATCATAATGGCGATGGTAAAATTACGGATGCAGACCGTCAGTATATGGGTAGTGCGACTCCGAAGACGACTTTTGCCTTTACATTGGGAATGACGTGGAAAAAACTTTCTTTCAGTGCCATGTTCCAGGGAGTAGGTGGAGCAAAAGCTTTATATGTAGGAAAGTACATGCTGTTGAGTGATGTAGAAGGAAACTTTAACCGTTCCAGCGGGATATTGAATGCTTGGAGTCCTACAAATACCGGTTCTGATATTCCTCGTTTGTCAAAGAATGACCCGAATGGAAACTTTACGACTGCATCTGATTGGTATTTGGAGAATGCTTCTTATCTGCGTTTGAAGAATGTAACCCTTTCTTATGATTTAAGCGATGTATTCCGCAAGTGGTCTCATTTGAATGACCGTAACAGCCGTTTGTCTGTGTACTTCAGTGGTGAAAATCTTGCTACTATCACTGGATATTCTGGTATGGATCCTGAATGTGGTGGCTGGGATGCTTTGAAATATCCGGTATCTCGCGTATTATCTGTTGGTGTAAAATTGACTTACTAATAATTAATAGAGAAGAATGATTATGAAAAAAAATATATTATTTTTTGCGATGTCTGCCACATTGCTTATGAGTTCTTGCAGTGACTTCCTTGATGTGCAACCAGAGGGAGATGCTACTACAACGACTTATTTTACCAATGACCTGCAGGCTATTGATGCTGTAGATGCATTGTATGAAAGATTTCATCAGGAAGCTGTATATGGACGCGAACTGTTTTGGGAACAAGGTGCCGCGTGCGACGTTGTGTGGGGAAAGACCCGTGATTTTCCAACACTTGCTACATTGAAATATACAGGAGACGAATCCCCTTTGCGTACTATTTTTGATACTATGTACAAAGTGATGGCACGTTCCAACTGGGTAATACAAGAGTTGCTTAAGAAAGGGAAAAGCACCACTTTGAGTGATATTGAAAAGAGAAGTCTCGGTGAAGCTTACTTCACTCGTGGATGGGCTCATTTCTTGATTGCTTATCGTTACGGTCTTGATACACAAGGGGTACCTTTTGTCCGTTATGAAGATTTTGAAGGTGGCTATGACAATTCTATTCCTCCTCAGCAAGCTTCGGTCATCGATAATTATAAATTGATTATCTCGGATATGGACAAGGCAATAGAGTATTTGCCCCGTTTTGAAGAGTATGGAGATAATGATAGAGGACGCGCGCACGATGCGGCTGCAGTAGCTTTTAAAGCTAAAGTTTATGCTTATTGGGCAACTTGGGATGCTACACAATGGGGAAATGTAATCAGTATGGTCAATGAACTGGAAACTGCTTACGGACGTGATTTAGCCGGTACTTATGAAGAGTTGTTCTCTTCTGATTTCTCTAAATGGTGGAATAAAGAGTATATTTGGACTATTCCTGGAAATGGTGGCTCTCAAGGTGGCGGTTCGGAGTTTCCGGGAGTTGTCCTTGAGAACAAAGGCTGGGGACAATATAATGGCTGGGGACAGAACAAGCCGTCTTATGATATTTACGAAGAGATGTTGAAAGACGGAGCTGGTAATGACCGTTTGGTTCGTACGGTTTTAGAGTATGGTCAGGAATTTCAATTCTTGGGTGAATCCCGTGCTTTTTATTCAAGCTCGGATATTGAATCCGGTTTTATGATTAATAAATACATGGATCCCTTTAAGTATGAAGATGCAGCCAATAAGGGGTATATCAATACAAACGGAGACTGGCCGACGGTACGTATTAATTTTCCGGTTATCCGTTTTGCAGAAATGTTACTTTTCCGTGCGGAAGCTTATTTGATGACTAATAAAGCGGACTTGGCTACGGCTGATTTGAATCGCATTCGTAAACGTGCCAATGTTGCATTATTGACGGGCACTGCTACTATGGCTGACCTATATCATGAACGCCGTTGTGAATTGGCATTTGAGTTTACAGACCATTTATATGATTTGAAACGCTGGTATCGCTCAGGCAATACTGAAATAAAGGCTTTGGCTGCTGCCGAATTGAATGCCCGTCCGCGCGTACGTCATTATGCCAACCGCCAGGACCCTGCTTCCACATTCGTTGTAGGTGAGTATGAGGATTATACGGATAAGATTGCTTATCAGGATTACATGATCGTATTCCCTTATCCTTCGGTTCAGATTACCAAATCTGATGGTAAATTAAAACAGAATCCTCATTATGATTGATATTTTCTCTGAAAGAGATAAAATATAAAAAAAGACCTCATTGCCATTGGTCTAATCTGCAGGGGTTGGTATTTTCGGGTATTGATCCTTGCAGATATTTCTTCTTTTTCTTTCATTTGCAAAGGCTATTCATAAAATCATTTTAATATACGGAGAGACGGCATTCCCGACAGTCTGCAGCGCTCTTCAAATATACAGTCTGATGAAATTAAAAACTCTTATATGTGCAACTACTGCCTTTTGGGCTTGCTGCTCTTGTACATCCGGTGAACTATCTCCCGTAGACTATGTAGACCCTTTTATAGGTACCGGCTTTCATGGGCATACTTATCCGGGGGCAACCGTTCCGTTCGGGGCGGTACAGTTAAGTCCTGACACGCGTGCCGGAAACTGGGATGCTTGTTCGGGGTATCATTATAATGATACGACTCTAAAAGGTTTTTCACACACACATTTAAGTGGGACCGGATGCATTGATCTTGGGGATATACTGTTTCGTCCTACTACGCTGAAACCGGATTTGACTACGGAAAGCATTTACCAGCCAGCGGCTTTTTCCCATAAAGACGAAGATGCTTCTGCCGGATATTATTCGGTTGTTCTGAAAGAAGAAGGAATAAAAGCTGAATTGACGGTAACGGCACACGCCGGTATGCACCGCTATACGTTTTCTTCCGGCAAAGAAGCATCTATTATTATAGATTTGACTCATTTGCTTGATAACGAATATATTTATGAGGCTGAACTTGAACAGACTGCCGCCAACGAAATAACAGGTATGCGCAGAACCAGGGGATGGACGGACAATCAGTACGTTTATTTTGTAGCCCAGTTCTCGAAACCTTTTCAGGCCATAGACTTTATACAGAATAAAAAGATGGTTTCTGCAGGAGTTAAGTTGAACGGTACCGATTTGCAGGCTTGCTTGTCCTTCGATAATAGTAATGGAGAGCCGGTTATAGCCAAAGTTGGATTATCCATTGTCAGTGAAAAGAATGCACGTGAGAATTTGGAAACCGAGGTGATAGGTTTCGATTTTGATGCCGTGCGTAGTGCTGCCCGTTCCGCTTGGGAACAAGCTCTCTCTGCTATTACGGTAAAAGGCGGCAATACGGACGACTTGAAGAATTTCTATACAGCCATGTATCATTCTATGGTTGTACCCAATGTCGTGAGTGATGTCAATGGTGAGTACCGCCGTCATAATATGGAAATTGGGCAATTGCCAAAAGGCAAAGTGCAATATTCTACATTTTCGCTTTGGGATACTTTCCGTGCATGGAATCCGTTGATGACTTTGATTGATACAACTTTGGTCAATAATATGATAAATTCCTTTCTGGACATTTACGAATCTTCGGGTGAACTTCCTATCTGGCCGCTTTCTGCCGGAGAGACGGGAACTATGATTGGTTATCATGCAGTGTCCGTTATAGCAGATGCTTATATGAAGGGTATTAGAGGATTTGACGCGGAAAAGGCGTTGGAAGCTATGGTAGTTTCTTCTGAAAAGAACAAAAAGGGAGCTGATTACTATATTCAGAATGGCTTTATTCCTTCTAATATAAAGAAAGAGTCCATCTCTTGTTTGCTGGAGTTTGCCTATGATGACTGGTGTATTGCACGTATGGCTCAGGAAATGAGTAAGGATGATATTTATCAAAAGTATATTCAACGTTCCCAGAACTATATCAATGTTTTTGATGGTAATACAAAATTCTTCCGCCCCAAGCGGATGGATGGGAACTGGGAAACTCCCTTCAATCCTATTGAGGTAGGTCGTGCCTATACGGAAGCCACAGCCTGGCAGTATCGCTTCTTTGTACCTCACGATGTAAGCGGTATGGCACAACTGTTTGGTGGTAAGAAAGAGTTTATTACCACACTCGATTCTATCTTTACAGTAGAGTCGGATGTACATGGCGATTTAGTGGATATTACCGGACTGATAGGTCAATATGTTCATGGCAATGAGCCGAGCCATCATATCGCCTATCTGTACGATTACGTCGGACAGCCTTGGAAGACGCAGGAAATGACACGCCGTCTGCTCCATGAAATGTACGCTCCTACGCCTGAAGGAATCATTGGTAATGAAGATTGTGGACAGATGTCCGGTTGGTATATATTATCCAGCTTGGGTATTTATTCAGTTTGTCCGGGAAGCAATGAATTTGCACTGACTACTCCTCTATTTGAGAAAGCGGTTGTCAACCTGGCAAATAGAAAGACTTTGACCATCCTTGCCAACAATCCGAAGAAGAATGTCTATATCACAAAAGTAGAATTGAACGGACAACCGATAGATGTAAATTTTATTACTTATGCACAGTTGATGGAAGGTGGAGAACTTCGTTTTACTTTGTCCGATAAGCCGAATATGGAGAGAGGTGTTTCCTCTGAAGCATCCCCTTATTCCTATACTAAAGATGAAGTCGTTTCCATTCCCTATGTGGATAAGGATTTGAACTTGTTTATGGATAAGGTAACGGTTGCATTGGCCACAACAACCAAGGATGCCGAAATCAGATATACATTGGATGGCAGCGAGCCCACAGAGCAGTCGGCATTGTACGAGCAGCCTTTTGAACTGGACAAGACCACTTTAATAAAAGCCAAAGGATTCAAGGAAGGTCTCCGCTCAAGCAGAACATTATCCATATCGGCAACGAAAGCTGAATTAAAGGCTGCTCTTTCTGTAAATCCTACTCAGAATGGTACATCTTATAAGTACTTTGAAGGCACTTACCAGAAAGTGGCTGATGTAGAAAAGTCACCGTTGCTGGAGTCTGGTGTCATGCCCGAACCTTCTATTAAGGGTGCTAAGCAGGAGGATCATTTCGGTTATATCTTTTCTGGATTGATAAATGTTCCCGAAGATGGGGTCTATACTTTCCAGACCCGTTCGGACGATGGCAGTGTCTTGTACATTCACGATGAGCAGGTAGTCAATAATGATGCTTCCCATGCTGCAATTCCTGCTACCGGAATGGTCGCGCTGAAGAAAGGTTTTCATCCTTACAAGCTCTATTACTTTGAAGATTATGAAGGTGAGTATTTGAGCTGGGCTTGGAAACTGCCTTCTGCCGAGAAGTTGGCACCCATCCCTGCATCGGCTTTATTTGTGAAATAATAGTTTAATATATATGCTATGAGAAAGTTATTTTTGTTATTTTTACCTTTGTTCGCTGCATCATGCGGACAGGTGAAGCAGCAGGCGCCTGCACCAGAGCCCGTTAATGTCATGAGTTTCAATATTCGCTATGACAATCCGGAAGATAGCTTGGACAACTGGCAATACCGTAAAGACCGCGCGGCAAATGCCATCCGTTTTTATGATGTGGATATATTGGGTACGCAAGAAGTACTTCATAATCAGTTGGAAGACCTTAAACAACGATTGCCGGAATACGGAGTCATCGGTGTAGGTCGTGAAGATGGAAAGGAAAAGGGTGAATATAGTGCACTCTGGTATAAGAAAGATCGTTTCAACTTGCTGGATTCTGGCTATTTCTGGTTGAGCGAGACTCCTGAAGTTGCCGGTTCCAAGGGCTGGGATGGAGCTTGTGAGCGTATCGCTTCATGGGCAAAACTGCAAGATAAAGTAAGTGGCAAGGAGTTCTTCGCATTGAATACCCACTTGGATCATGTAGGTGTTGCTGCACGTCGTGAAGGTATAAGCCTTATGCTGGATAAAGTAAATGAGTTGAGTGGTAACTTACCCGTAGTAGTAACGGGCGACTTTAATGCTAGTCCGGAATCGGATGTCATCAAACACGTGACTGACCCTTCCAATCCGGAACACTTGACAGATGCACGCCAGGCATCGGCAATTGTTTATGGTCCGGCATGGAGTTTCCATGATTTCGGAAAGATTCCTTACGATAAACGTCCGCTGATTGATTACGTTTTTGTACGTAATGGACTGAAAGTTTTGAGGTATGGTGTATTGGCTGAAACAGAGAATAATGCTTTCCTCTCCGACCATGCCCCTATTTTAGTAACGGTTGAATAATAAAACAATAATTATGACTAAGATATTAAGAATATGTATCGTTATGCTCTTGGCAGTCTTGCTACTGCCGGTAGAGTTATCGGCACAAAGCCGCCGTGATAAAGAACAGACCTATGTTTTGGACCAACCTTATGAGGTGACAAAGATTACCCCTCCCCAGGGCAAGAAGATAAAGAATGTCATCTTGATGATTGGTGATGGCATGAGTCTTATGCACGTATATTCTGCCTGGACAGCCAATCGAGGCAAGTTGTTTTTGGATAACTGCCAGGTAGTGGGTTTGTCTAAAACCTATTGTGCCAACAAGCTGATTACAGACTCGGGAGCGGGTGGAACAGCCATAGCTACGGGGCAGAAGACAAACTATCATTCTGTGGGTGTAGATACCGAAGGACGTCCTTTGAAATCATTGGTAGACCTGGCTGCTGCTAAAGGTAAATCGACCGGTATAGCGGTGACTTGCCGTCTGTGGGATGCCACTCCTGCTGATTTTTGTTGCCATAACAAGGATAGGGATGCGGAAGCTGAAATCGTAGCAGATTACGTTAATTGCAGTGCCGATTATGTATTCGGTGGAGGTGCCAAGCTTTTCGAAAACCGTGAAGATGGACGTGACTTGTTTAAGGAACTACGCGATAAAGGATTTCAGACTCCTCGCAGTTGGGATGAATTGGCTGGCATAAAGAGTGGTAAGGTATTTGCCGTACCTTATCCCGTCGATACTCCTCTTCCTGCTGAACGTGGCGACCTTTTGGCACGTGCTTCATTGAAAGGTATCGAATTGCTGGACCAAAATAAAAACGGTTTCTTTATGATGATAGAAGGTTCGCAGCTGGATGACTACGGACACTTCAATGACATTGATTTGCTGATGCAGGAAACACATGACTTTGACCGTACTATCGGTGCCATTTATGAATGGGCTGCCAAGGATGGAGAAACATTGGTAGTAGTTACTGCAGACCATGAGACTGGTGGACTTACGTTGGTTGATGGAGATTTGGCAGAAGGCAGAATCGTATGTAAGTTCTCTACCGGTGGTCATAGCGGTGTAATGGTACCAGTGTATGCTTTTGGTCCCGGTGCAGAGGAGTTTACAGGGATTTTTGAAAATACTGCTATCTTTGACAAGATAAAAAAACTGCTCAATTTGTAATTTAAAAAATAACTATTTCCTATGTTGAAACACATTTTATTGGTAAGCTTGCTTTCTTTTTCCACTCTCCCTTTGCTGAAAGCTCAGAGCTGTGGCAATGATGAAAAGTATCATTTGCCTTATAAAAATACATATGTAAAGGAACCGCTGGTCACTGAAAATGAGTATCGTGTGGCAAAACCTGAGACGATTGTGCCGAAAAGCTTCGAAGAAGCTCGGCAGATTCTTCCCAATCCCATTTGGGGTGGACATGACAAGGAACTTGAAATGTATTGGAAGGCATGGGAAATAGCTATCGGCAATATTCGTGCTCCTCAAGCAGGCTCGGGTTTTGTCTCAAGCTATTTGGATACAGCTTATAATGGTAATATCTTTATGTGGGATTCCTCTTTCATTCTGATGTTTGCCCGCTATGGTACCCGTTTCTTTCCTTTCCAGAATACGCTGAACAACTTTTACGCCAAGCAGCATCCCGACGGTTTCATTTGCCGTGAAATAAAGGCGGATGGTGCCGATTGCTTTGAACGCTATGATCCGGTGAGTACCGGACCGAATTTGATGCCTTGGTGTGAGATGGTCTATTTCCATCAGTTTGGTGATACGGAACGCCTGCACAAGATATTTCCGGTACTTTGTGCTTATTATAAGTGGTTGAAATTGAACCATACTTGGAGAAATGGAACCTACTGGTCAAGCGGATGGGGGACCGGCATGGATAATATGCCCCGTGTTCCGTCGGAATACAGCCCTATCTACAGTCACGGGCATATGATTTGGTTAGATACAAACCTACAGCAATTATTTACTGCCAATTTACTACTTGAGATGGGCTTTTATCTGGAACGTTGGCAAGAGATAGAAGAGTTTGAAGACGAAGCCAAAATGCTGGGAAAATATATCCATGACAATCTTTGGGATGAAAAGACCGGTTTCCTTTATGACCAGTATGCTGACGGTACGCTCTGTACAACTAAGGGAATAGGTGCCTATTGGGCTCTGTTTACTGATGTATTGGATTCTGTACAGTTGGACCGTATGGTGAAGGAATTGGATAATCCTGCCACATTCAACCGGAAACACCGTATTCCTTCTTTGTCTGCCGATAATCCCAAGTACAAGGAGAATGGCCGTTATTGGCAGGGTGGCGTATGGCCGGGAACTAATTACATGGTGATGCAGGGCCTTGTGCAGAAAGGTTATGGTAAACTGGCACGGGAGATTTGTTTGAATCATTATGCCCAGGTGTTTGAGGTCTATAAGAAGACTGGAACTTTTTGGGAATATTATGCTCCGGAAAGTGCTGAGCCGGGATTTATGGCAAGGGATAATTTTGTGGGTTGGGCAGGACTTCCTCCTATTGCTGAATTGATAGAATTTATTATCGGTATTCGGGGAGATTATGCCAAAAAGCAGATTATCTGGGATATGAATTTGACGGAGATTAACGGCATAGAACGCTATCCTTTTGGTCCCGAAGGGCTTATCTCCTTAAAAGCTGAAGCACGCCGTTCTGCAAGTGATGAACCCCGTATCACAGTAGATTCTAATATTGATTTTGAACTGTGTGTACTCTATGGTGGAAAAGAGAAAAAGATAAATGTGACATCCGGTAAGCATACCTATTAAAGAAGAAATCAATCATGAAAAACAATATGTCAAGACGCCAATTTCTGAAGACTGGCGGGCTTGCCTTGGCTGCAATGACCTTTCAGCCCGCTTCCGTATTATCTTCATCCGGGACTTTCAACCAGAGATATGTTTCGTTGCGTCCTTCTGCAAGCAAAAGGAGCTTCATTTCGAAGGCAGTAGATGCTGCTATTGAAGAAGCAAAGCCTAAAATAAAGGACGAGAAGTTGCGTTGGATGTTCGAGAACTGTTTTCCCAATACGCTTGACACTACTGTCAGATATAGAGTGAAGAATGGCAGACCAGATACTTTCGTCATTACAGGTGATATAGATGCCATGTGGCTGCGCGACTCTTCAGCGCAAGTATGGCCCTATCTGCCGTTGATGAAGAAAGATAAGGACTTGCAGTTGATGGTGGCAGGACTTGTCAACAGACAGACTGAATGTATCTTAATAGACCCGTATGCCAATGCCTTCAACGACGGGCCGTTGGGCAGCTATTGGGAAACCGACCATACACAACATATGGCTAAGGAACTGCATGAACGCAAATGGGAGATAGATTCTTTGTGCTATCCCATTCGTCTGGCTTATCATTATTGGCAATACACGGAAGACACGTCTGTGTTCGATGAAAATTGGCATAAAGCTATGCTGCTGGTGGTCAAGACCTTTAAAGAGCAACAGAGGAAACAAGGCTTAGGACCTTATAGCTTTACGCGCGATTGCGACCGCCCTACAGATTCGCAGATTAACAACGGATGGGGAGCACCGGTAAAGCCGGTCGGCTTAATCGTTTCTTCTTTCCGTCCGTCAGATGATGCTACACAATACGGTTTTCTGATTCCTGCTAATATGTTTGCGGTTGTGTCATTGCGCCAATTGGCTGAGATAGAGGATAAAGTTTATGGAAACAAGGACTTCTCCGGAGAATGTATAACATTGGCAGATGAAGTGGATGCAGCTATCCGTAGGTATGGTACTTTCAATCATCCGGTTTGTGGGCGTATTTATGCTTTTGAGGTCGACGGTTTTGGTAACGCGCTTTGTATGGACGATGCCAATGTACCCAGTTTGCTGGCTGCGCCTTATCTGGGTTATTGTTCTTTTAAAGATGCGATTTATCAGAATACCCGTAAAATGATATGGAGCGGCAATAATCCTTATTTCTTTAAAGGAAAAGCCGGTGAAGGGGTAGGAGGCCCTCATGTGGGATTGAATTATATCTGGCCGATGAGCATCATTATGAAGGCTTTTACAACGGATGATTCCGAAGAAATACGTGCTTGTCTGAAGCAACTTCGTGATACGGATGGAGGGACGGGCTTTATGCATGAGTCTTTCCATTCGGAGGATGCCGCGGACTTTACTCGTTCCTGGTTTGCCTGGACAAATACTTTGTTCGGTGAACTGATACTGAATACAATCAAGGAATATCCCAACTTATTATCCCAAATACTATGAAGATAAGATATTGGTTACTGGCTATGTCATTCATTTTTCTCTCTTGTGGGAGAGTGGCTGATGATGTAGAGGCAAACTATGGTATTATACCCATGCCGAATGAACTTGCTCCAATGCAGGGAGTGTATGTCTTGCAAGGGAAAAAAACAGTGGCTGTCCCTTCCGGGGAAGCCGCGATGAAAGTTTTTCATTATTTGGAGGATGCGTTGAAAAACACTTCTGTAACGCTGAAGGATATTTCGGAAACGGGAAAGGCCGATATTTGCTTATCTATAGATAATTCCTTGCCCAATGAGGCCTATACATTGGAGGTTTCTTCCGATAGGATAAATATATCTTCCAATGAAACTGCCGCCGGATTTTTTTATGGTGTCCAGTCTTTGCTGCAGCTCATGCCGGCAGCCATTTATGATGGTGACCGGAAATACGAAGGAAAGATTAGGATTCCTGCTGTCAGCATTACGGATGCTCCCCGTTTCCCTCATCGTGGGGCTATGATGGATGTAGGGCGTAATTTTCTGCCAAAAGAGGAAGTGCTGAAGTTTCTTGATTTGATGGCATTCTATAAATTGAATAAATTCCATTTTCATCTGACAGATGACCAAGGATGGAGAATAGAAATAAAGAAATACCCGAAACTGACTGAAATAGGTTCTTATCGTAAACAGACTCAGATAGGACACTCTGATTATTATTTTCCACGGCGTTACGATGGAAAAGAAAAGAGAGGCTATTATACGCAGGAAGAAATAAAGGAAATTGTGAAGTATGCATCCGACCGTTTCATTACGGTCATTCCCGAAATTGAAATGCCGGGACATGCATCCGCAGCACTGGCTTCCTATCCGGAACTTTCTTGCGGACTGGGAAAGACTTATGTGGTGCGTGATTATTTTGATGTTTTTGATGAGGTCTATTGTCCCAAAGAGCATACATTTGAATTCTTACAAAATGTGCTGACCGAAGTTATGGAACTCTTCCCCAGCCATTATATCCACATTGGTGGAGATGAGTGTCCCAAGAAAGCATGGAAGAAGTGTGCCCATTGCCAGCATTTGATGAAGTGGGAAGGTCTGCCCAACGAAGAAGCTCTGCAAAGTTGGTTTATCCATCGGATTGAGCAATTTGTGAACAGTAAAGGGCGTGACATCATCGGGTGGGATGAGATTCTGGAAGGAGGGCTTGCCCCTAATGCTACCGTCATGTCATGGCGTGGCGAGAAAGGAGGTATCGAAGCGGCTCGCCAACGGCATAAAGTCATTATGACACCCGGCAAAAAGTGTTATTTGGATTACTACCAGGAAAGTCCGGAATTTGCCCCGTTGGCTATCGGCGGTTTTCTTCCGTTGGATACGGTGTACAATTATAACCCGCTTCCTGCTGAACTGACTCCGGAAGAACAAGCTTATATAATAGGTGTACAAGCCAATATCTGGGGAGAGTACATACAGACTCCCGAATATTTTGAATATATGGCTTTCCCTCGTTTGCTGGCTATGTCAGAGGTGCAATGGACACAGCCGGAACATAAGGACTTCGAGTCGTTTGCCCGTAGGCTGGATAAGGAGTTTGAACGATTGGATTATTGCGGAGTGAATGCTTGCCGTAACTTCTATGAAGTCAATCAGGCTGGTGCGTGGAACAAGTCGCAGCAGACTTATGAGGTGACTTTGAACACCTTCTGTCCGGATGCCGATATTTACTATGCGGTAAATGATTCAACGGTCAACACTTCATCTTCCCTTTATGAGACTCCGATACCGTTGGACGAGGATGCAACTATTTATTCGGCAGTTTACAGAAGCGGTAAGCCGCTAGGGAAAGTGACCCGCAAGAGTTTTGCTGTAAACAAGGCAACCGGATGTGACTATACTTGTAATCCTAAAGCAGGATGGGAACACTTGAATAAAGGCTTCGGGCTGACTGATGGACGACGTGGCTATGCCCGCGACATGCGTCGCTGGATTAGCTTCTACCAGGATACTGTACAGATTGTAGTGGAACTGAAGAAACCTCAAAAAGTCAAGGAAGTGGCCTTTTCTTCTTTATGGCGGCCGGTAAATGAGATATGGCCGGCAAGAGCGATGGGTGTCTCTGTTTCAATGGATGGTCAGACTTTTATTCCGGTGGGCACTAAACGGCTGACTTATGATTTTAGCTTGACGGAAGGCACCCGTTTTCCGGCATCTCTTTCATTTGCCGAAACGGAAGCTACATTTGTCCGCTTGGAATTATTGAGTGGTGGCTTGTGCCCGAAAGGATATTTTCATGAAGGGTTGCAGAGTGAGTTGGCAATAGATGAAATAGAAATATATTAATCTCAAGAAATTATGAAGAAAATAGTTGTTCTTTTAGTTGTACTGTTGGGCTGTATGCCGGTAACGGCTTTTGCGCAGAAGCAATTCTTTTTTAAGGATGGCAGGTTTGTAGTAGCACAGTTTACAGATTTGCACTGGATGCCGGGTTCTGCAAAGTGTGCCGAAACGGCAGCTACTATCCGTGCTGTCCTGGCAGCCGAACATCCGGACATTGCTATACTGAGTGGGGATGTGGTGACCGATGACCCTGCTATGGATGGATGGAAAAGTGTAGTGGATATTTTCAATGAAGCCAAGATGCCTTTTGTGGTGATGATGGGAAACCATGATGCAGAATACTTGACGCGCAATGAAATCTATGATTTCCTCTTGAAGTCTCCCTACTATGTGGGGGCAAAAGGCCCTGAAGATATTATGGGATGTGGTAATTGTGTGATTTCTATTTATAGTCCGGAGAAGAAGGACCAGGTAGAGGCATTGCTCTATTGCATGGATTCCAACGACTATCAGCCTAATAAAATCTATGGTGCTTACGACTGGATTCATTTCGACCAAATAGAATGGTACAGAAAGCAAAGTAAACACTTTGCAGAGAAGAACGGTGGTAATCCCGTTCCTGCTTTGGCCTTTTTCCATATTCCGCTGATTGAATACAACGAAATCAGAGGTGACGGGAAAACTTATGGCAATGACAAAGAAGGTGGAGTTGCCTCTGCTAATATCAATTCTGGTATGTTTGCTTCCTTCCTTGACATGAGGGATGTAATGGGAGTATTTGTAGGACATGACCATGATAACGATTTTATAGGAATAGATAAAGGTATTGCATTGGGATACGGACGGGTGACCGGTGCGGATGCGTATGGAGAGTTGACGAGAGGAGCCCGTATCATTGAACTGTACGAAGACCAATTCAAATTTGACACATGGATTTCCACTCCTTCGGGAAGGGAGGCTGCCTACTATTACCCTTCAGGTCTGAATTCGGATGAGGAGCAGAGTATGGCTTATTTGCCGGCTACGGGAACTTCTCCCAAGAAGCAGGGCGTGGCATATACCTATTATGAAGGCAAATGTAAACGTGTTGCCGATATTGCCGCCTGCAATAAAGTGAAGGAAGGGGTGATGAAGAACTTCTCGATTGAAGAAGTAGCCGTCCCTGATCATTTTGCTTATGATTTCCGTACGTTGGTGAAAATTCCAGAAAGGGGAGTATACCGTTTCTATACTTTTTCCGATGATGGTTCTAAACTATACATAGACGGTAAATTGATTGTTGATAACGACGGTGGACACAGCGGACGCCGTGCCGAAGGGAAAGTCGCTCTCGAAGCAGGGTACCACGAGTTGCATCTGCTGTATTTCGAAGATTACATGGGCCAGGAATTGGAAGTCGGGTATTCGGGACGGAATGTTCTGGAAACCGTGTTACCTGATACCATGTTGTTTGTACCGGATTAAATCAGCGCTGGTAACTCTTTGTCTGGTACTCTTTCCGATATTCATTGGGAGAGACTTTCTTCAAAGCTTTGAATTGGCGGGACAAGTTCTTCAGATTGTTTATTCCGACTTGTTCCGCCACATCTGCAATCGGAGCATCACTGGCCAACAGCAATTGGGCAAAGCGTTCCATCCTAAGGTTGAAGATGTATTTGTGGATGGATTGCTGGGTGACTTGCTTGAAGCGAATCTCCAATAAACGGCGTGATAATGGTACTTGTTTCACTATATCCGATACAGTGATATCAGCTGCTATATTCTGATGGATATATTTCAGAGCGGTTTGGATATGGGCATCGGTGGTAGAATAGAAGTCGGTCGAAAGCCGGTTGATTATATTAACTGGTTGGAGCACTACGTCCTGATAAGTGGCCTCCTCATCATTCAATAGATGTTCTATGAGGGCAGCTGCCTCAAATCCGCCTCTTACAATGTTTTGGCTGATACTGGATAGGGGAGGGTCTGAAAGATTGCATATAATCTCATCATTGTCGACTCCTAATATTGCTATCTTGTCGGGCACTCTGATGTTGTTGACTTTACAGATTTCCGTAATGCGGTTACCTTGATTGTCATCGCAAGCCATGAGTGCCGTAGGTTGTGGCAATGACTTTAACCAGTTGAGCAGGGGCGGTGCTTCATAAAACCATAAGTCATCAAGGGATTGGTCCTGATAAGAATAGAAATTGTTTCCAAACCCTTGGGCTGCTATACATTCATAGAAACCCTCGCAACGTTCTTGTGACCATACCGTATCGCGATAACCATAGAATGCGAAGTTCTGAAAGCCTTTACTCAGAAAAAACTCTGCTGCCATTCTGCCGGTCTTGCGGTAATCGCCGGTGATGTTTGGAATATTGCTGAACCTTGATTTATAATCCTGGGCCAATGCGATAATTCCGTTTTCACGGAATAGCTCCACGTTGTCATCATTGTCAAATCTGCCGATGATTGCATCTGCATGCCATGTCTTTGCCCATTTCAAGACTCCTTCTATACCATGACTGTTTTTGTAGGAGGGTGGCATACGGCATACTACCCATGGCTCATGGCTTTTGGAATAGGCCAATACCCCCTTTAGCAGATTGTACGAAAAGGACTCTGTAAAATCGGTCAATAATATCAATCGAATCATAGCAGTTGACTAAATGTAACTGATTGTTACTTATACAAATGTTAGCTTAATTGACAAATATAGGATTTTATTTCTTTTTCTTCAAATCTTTTCCCTCATATTTGCAGATTGCTTCAATCCATTTTTCTTCCAGTGGCTTGGACTCGTGTTTGGCGAGGTCGAAGGCTACCATGACGGAGGTACATACGCATTTTACTTCTTGGGTTTCCGTATCAATGACCCGTTGGGCGAGGTGGAAGCTTTTGGTTCCTATCTCAGTGACGGCAGTTTGCACGGCGATATGGTCCGAACCATAAATCTGTGCGAGGAAGTTTGCTTCAATATGGACGACAACGATACCATCCTTTTCCCAATCTACATCCGGGCATACGGAAGCGAAATATTCCGTTTTTCCTAAATCATAAAAAGAGAAGTAAACAGTGTTGTTTACATGGCCGAATTTGTCGACGTCATTGAAGCGTAGTTGTATGGGCAGGGTGTGGTTAAATTGAATTTCTTCCATTGTTTTCTCTTAAACTTTGTTTATAATCGCTGCAAAAATACTATTTTTGCGTGTTAATCCGTGAACTTATATATCAAGAAATGATAGAAGACATCAAAAAAGCCTGCCAGGTAATGAGCGAGGGCGGGGTAATTCTGTATCCGACAGATACGATTTGGGGTATAGGTTGTGACGCTACCAATGAAGAAGCGGTGCGCCGTGTATATGAAATCAAGCAACGCTCTGACAGTAAGGCGATGCTGGTATTGGTAGATTCTCCGGTAAAGGTGGATTTCTATGTGCAGGATGTTCCGGAGGTTGCCTGGGATTTGATAGAACTGGCTGACAAGCCCCTTACCATAATTTATTCCGGAGCGCGTAATCTGGCTCCTAACTTGCTTGCCGAAGATGGTAGTGTAGGTATCCGTGTCACCAGTGAGGCATTTTCAAAACGGCTTTGTCAGCAGTTCCGCAAGGCGATAGTCTCTACTTCTGCCAATGTCAGCGGGCAACCGTCTCCCGGTAACTTCAGTGAAATAAGTGAAGACATCAAGTCTGCGGTGGATTATATAGTAGGATACCGCCAGGAGGAAACGGGACGCCCGAAACCGTCCAGTATCATCAAGTTGGGCAAGGGCGGAGTCATTAAGATTATTCGCGAATAAAAGGAAAAATGGCAGAGGACAAGAGGAGTTTGTTGCAGCGCTTCATCATATGGCGCGAAAAGAATATCAAGGAAAAGCGGTTCATACTGATTCTCAGTTTTCTTGTAGGTATCTTTACGGCATTCGCCGCACTGATACTGAAAGTCATCATACACTGGATACAGAACTTCCTGACGGATAATTTCAATGCGACGGAAGCCAACTACCTTTATCTGGTCTATCCGGTAGTGGGTATCTTCCTGACCGGATTGTTTGTCCGCTACGTGGTGAAGGACGACATCAGTCATGGTGTTACCAAAATCCTATACGCCATCTCGCGGCGGCAGGGACGCATCAAACGGCATAACACTTGGTCGTCCATCATAGCCAGTTCCATTACCATCGGTTTCGGTGGTTCGGTCGGGGCGGAGGCGCCTATTGTGCTGACGGGTTCGGCTATCGGTTCCAATCTGGGAACCATCTTCAAGATGGAGCATCGTACGCTGATGCTATTGGTGGGATGTGGTGCTGCCGGTGCGGTTGCAGGCATTTTCAAGGCGCCGATTGCCGGTCTGGTATTTACGCTGGAGGTACTGATGATAGATTTGACAATGTCCTCCTTGTTGCCGTTGCTGATATCTGCGGTGACGGCTGCAACTGTTTCCTATATCGTGACGGGTACGGATGCCATGTTCAAATTCCATCTGGACCAAGCTTTCGAATTGGAGCGTATTCCGTATGTCATTATGCTGGGTATCTTCTGTGGATTGGTTTCCCTTTATTTTACCCGGGCCATGAACTCTGTGGAAGGCGTGTTCGGAAGGTTGAGAACTCCATATAAGAAGCTGATAATGGGTGGTGCCATGCTGAGTATCTTGATATTCCTTTTTCCTCCGTTGTATGGCGAAGGTTACGATACGATAGAGTTGTTGCTGAATGGGATGAGCAATGCCGAATGGGACACGGTGATGAATAATTCCTTCTTCTACGGGCACGGCAACCTGTTGCTGATATACCTCATACTGATTATTCTGTTTAAGGTCTTTGCTTCGAGTGCCACGAATGGCGGTGGCGGTTGCGGCGGTATCTTCGCACCTTCGTTGTATCTGGGTTGTATTGCCGGTTTTGTCTTTTCACATTTCAGCAATGAAATAGAGATGACGGCTTATCTGCCCGAGAAGAACTTTGCCTTGATGGGAATGGCGGGGGTCATGAGTGGGGTCATGCACGCTCCGCTGACCGGCGTGTTCCTCATAGCCGAGCTTACGGGAGGATACGACCTGTTTCTGCCACTGATGATTGTTTCCGTCAGTTCCTATCTTACCATCATCATGTTCGAGCCTCATAGTATCTATTCCATGCGTTTGGCCAAGAAAGGAGAACTGTTGACGCACCATAAGGACAAGGCTATCCTTACCCTGATGAAAATGGAGAATGTGGTGGAAAAGGATTTTGTGACCGTGCATCCCGAAATGGATTTGGGTGAACTGGTAAAGGCTATTTCCGCCTCGCATCGCAATGTTTTTCCCGTGACGGATAAGGAAGGGGTGTTGATTGGCATTGTCTTGTTGGACGATATCCGGAACATTATGTTCCGCCAGGAGTTATATCATCGCTTCACGGTGGGAAAACTGATGACTTCGGCTCCGGCACGTCTGTATGATACGGACAGTATGGAGCAGGTGATGCGCACCTTTGATGATACGAAGGCGTGGAATCTGCCGGTGGTGGATGCGGAAAACAAATACTTGGGCTTCGTGTCCAAGTCGAAGATATTCAACTCGTACCGTGAAGTATTGGTACATTTTTCAGAAGACTGAGGACTTTTTGGTATTTACTATTTTACTATTTACAAGTTACTATTTGCCGTTCGGGGTGATGGGGCATTGTAAATCGCAAAGAAGATGCTTCGTACATTGTAAATGGTAAATTGTAAATGGGCAAATGAGTTGCCTCGCAAATGGTACATTGTAAATGGTAAATTGTAAATGAAATGGTGGAAAAGAAGAATTTGAGGATTGTATATATGGGTACTCCCGACTTTGCGGTGGAGGCTCTTCGTTGTCTGGTAGAAGGAGGTTACAATGTGGTGGGTGTCATTACGATGCCCGACAAGCCTGCCGGACGGGGACATAAGCTCCAATTCTCTCCGGTGAAACAGTATGCACTGGAACATAATCTTCCGCTTCTTCAGCCGGAGAAGCTGAAGGATGAGGCTTTTGTGGAGGCGTTGCGTGCATGGAAGGCCGATTTGCAGATAGTCGTTGCCTTCCGCATGTTGCCGGAGGTGGTATGGAACATGCCGCGATTGGGCACCTTCAACCTGCATGCTTCCCTGCTTCCGCAGTATCGCGGCGCAGCCCCCATCAACTGGGCGGTGATTAATGGTGATACGGAAACGGGCATCACCACTTTCTTCCTGAAACATGAGATTGACACCGGTGAGGTTATCCAGCAGGTACGGGTACCCATTGCCGATACGGACAACGTGGGTATCGTCCACGACAAACTGATGCTGTTGGGCGGTCGCCTGGTGGTAGAAACCGTAGATGCCATTCTTGCCGGTACAGTGAAAAGTATTCCTCAAGAAGAAATGGCCGTCGTGGGTGAACTGCGTCCGGCACCGAAAATCTTCAAAGATACTTGTCGTATTGACTGGAACCGCCCGGTGAAGCGTATTTACGATTTTGTACGCGGCCTTTCTCCCTATCCTGCCGCTTGGACGGAGCTGGTCCAACCCGGTGGAGAATCTGTTGTGGTAAAAATCTTCGAGACGGAGAAAATAGGGGAATCCCATCAACTGGTTCCCGGAACCTTGCAGACAGACGGGAAGACCTATATCCGCGTTGCTGCCGAAGATGGCTTTGTCGGCATCTGCTCCCTCCAGCTTCCGGGCAAGAAGAAACTGAAAACGGATGAACTGTTGCGCGGCTTCCGGTTGACGGAAGGATACGTGATGAAATAACTGATTGTCATTCAATGACTTCCTACTGCAAAACTACTGCACTCGTTTTGCAGCGTCACTGCAAACCGCTTTGCAGTGTTGCTGCAACTAATATGCAGTGTGACTGCAACTGCTTTGCAGTGCTACTGCAACACGTTTGCAGTGACGCTGCAAAAGGTATGCAGTAAGTTTGCAGTGAGAGTTTTGATTTCCAATGTTAGGCTGAATTAAATCTTTTCTCTATATTTGTACATAACAAAGTTCGTAAACTTTAGAACATAACATTATGAAACCAATCATATCCCCTTCTATTCTCTCTGCCGATTTTGGTTATCTGGCACGAGACATTGAAATGATTAACGAAAGTGAGGCTGAGTGGGTACATATCGACATCATGGACGGTGTGTTTGTCCCCAATATTTCTTTCGGATTCCCGGTACTGAAGTATGTGGCAAAACTGTCGCAGAAACCTTTGGATGTGCATCTGATGATTGTACAGCCGGAGAAGTTTATTCCGGAGGTGAAGGCTCTGGGGGCACATGTCATGAATGTGCATTACGAGGCTTGTCCGCATCTGCACCGTGTGGTGCAGCAAATCCGCGAAGCAGGGATGCAGCCGGCGGTAACAATTAATCCGGCAACTCCCGTATCCTTGTTGAAGGATATTATTAATGATGTATACATGGTGCTGATAATGAGCGTAAATCCTGGCTTCGGCGGACAAAAGTTCATAGAGCATTCTCTTGATAAAGTGCGCGAGTTGCGTGAATTGATTACGGTTACCGGTTCGCAGGCCTTGATAGAAGTGGACGGTGGCGTAAACTTGGATACCGGTGCGCGTCTGGTAGAAGCTGGAGCAGATGTACTGGTGGCAGGCAATGCCGTTTTCTCGGCTCCCGATCCGAAGGAAGCTATCCGTGCATTAAGGAATCTGTAATCCGTCTTCTGGATTGATAATCGACAGCTGGCAACGGCATCCTTTCCTTCGACTGTTGATGCCGTTGGTAGTTGGTATTTTGTGTGGAGATGTGTTTCCACACGTGCTTTCTGCATGGGAGTATGTGGCAGGTTTTCTGCTTTTTCTTTTTATTATAGGTAGATACAAGCATACCGGATGGGTGTATGGAGCGGCGGTATACCTTTTCTTGGGTGGTACGGGGTTCTGCTTGATGAGTTGGCAGCAGGGAAAGACGGCATTTCCCTTTTCGGGCAAAACTGCTGTTTATAGGGTTTGTATCCGTGAGCATCCAGAAGAGAGGGAGCGCAGCATATTGTGCAGGGTTGCCCTGCTGGGAGAGGTAGAGAAGGATACAGTTACGGGTTGCCCCCGGAATCATCTTTTTCTGGCTTATTTTCCGAAAGATTCTGCTACGGCCACTTTGCGCCGTGGTGATGAGTTGCTGGTATCTGCCCGGCTTGTTCCTCCGGCAAACAATGGTAATCCCGACGAGTTTGACTATGCCCGCTACCTGAGGCGGAAAGGCTATAGCGGCACGGCTTACGTGGCTGACGGACATTGGCGGAAGACGGGGCATGATGCCTCTCGCACTGTCAGCCAGGTGGCACTGGATTATAGGGAGAAAGTGGTTGGCTTATACCGGAGTTTGGGTTTTGAAACTGATGAATTGGCGGTACTTGCTGCGTTGACAGTGGGGGATAAAGAGGAACTGAGTGATGATATTGTGGAGACCTACTCCGTTTCGGGAGCCAGCCATGTACTGGCACTTTCGGGATTGCATATAGGGTTTCTGTATGCTTTGCTCTTGTTTGTGCTTCGTCCTTTGTGGAGGCGATGGCGGCGGTTGAAACCTTTGTTGCTTTTGCTTCTGGTCCTTTTCTTGGTGAGTTTTGCTTTTTTCACGGGATTGTCTTCCTCGGTGGTGCGGTCGGTCATCATGTTCTCTTTGTTGGCGTTTGCCGGTTTGCAGCCGGAAAAGCCGCTGACTCTGAATACGCTGGCGGCAACTGCTTTCCTGATGCTGCTGTGCAAGCCGGTCTGGTTGTTTGATGTCGGTTTTCAGTTGTCATTCTCGGCGGTTGCAGCTATTGTACTTGTACAGCCTAAGTTATATGCCCTTTGGAAGGTTGACAATCGTTTCCTGCGATATTTGTGGGGACTTATGACAGTGTCCATGGCGGCTCAGCTGGGTACGGCCCCTTTGGTCATTTTCTATTTCTCCCGTTTTTCCACTCATTTTCTGTTGACTAATCTTTGGGTAATTCCCATGGTGTCACTCGTTCTGTATTCTGCTGTCTTTCTGTTGATGCTTACGCCGCTGCCTTTTGTACAACATCTGTTTGCAAGGGTAGTAGAGGCATTGGTACATGTCCAGAATGAAGTGCTCCGCTGGATAGAGCATCTTCCCGGCGCTGCTGTCGATGATATTTGGCTGGATATATGGGGTGTTCTGCTCGTCTATCTGTTCTTGGGGATGACATATTATGGCTTTCTACGCCTTACGGTACGTAGAGTCTGCTTTGCGTTGCTGGCATTGTTGGCACTGGTTTCCTGGCATTCCCTTTCCATCATGTCCAATGCTCCCCGGCAGGGGATTGCTTTTTATAGCGTGAGAGGTTGTCCCGTTGTCCATTGTATGGCAGACAACCGTCATTCTTGGTTGGCATGTACCGATAGCTTGCCGGATATGCCGCGTCTGTGCCGTGTCCTTTCTCCGCATTGGAACCGCCTGCGTCTGGAGACTCCCCGACTGGTTGCCGGAGATTATACCACTTCCGGCTTATCCATGCGCAACCAGATTGTCTCTTACGCCGGTAAGCGCATCTGTCTTCTTTCCGACAACCGTTGGAGAAACAAGAGCTCTTCCCGTCCCCTTTCAGTTGATTATCTGTATGTCTCCAAGGGGTATCAAGGTGGGATAGAGGAACTTACTTCGCTCTTTTCCATGGGCATGGTGGTGCTTGACGCTTCTCTTTCAGACTATTATCAGAATAAGATTGCCAATGATTGCGTTCGCTTAGGTATTCCCTATCTTCTTCTTTCTCAAAAAGGTTCTTACCGCATATTGTTATAAATCACAAACTTTTCGTACTTTTGCCCCTTCAATTTGTTATAAACGCCAAATAGTAAATAGTCAATCGTCAAATAGTAAATAAAAATATGTTGACCAAAGTAATAGAACAATCCAAGATAGACCATTTCACCAAATGGTTTGACCGTGCAGACAAGATAGTAATCGTTTCACATGTGGGTCCCGACGGGGACGCCATCGGCTCTTCTCTGGGCTTGTGGCACTTCTTCAGCTCGCAGGGAAAGACGGCGAATGTTATTGTGCCGAACGCCTTTCCCGACTTCTTGAAATGGATGCCCGGGAGCAAGGACGTCCTTCTGTACGACCGCTACAAGGAGTTTGCCGACAAGCTGATTGCCGAGGCGGATGTCATTTGTTGTCTGGACTTTAATGCTATCCATCGTATAGATGCCATGGGTGACGCTGTTCTTGCATCCCCGGCAAGAAAAATACTGATAGACCATCATCTCCATCCGGAGGATTTCTGCAAGATTATCATTTCCCATCCGGAGATATCTTCCACTTCGGAACTGGTTTTCCGCCTGATTTGCCGTATGGGCTATTTCAGTGACATTTCAAGGGAAGGAGCAGAGTGCATCTATACGGGTATGATGACGGATACCGGCGGGTTTACTTACAATTCCAATAACCGGGAAATCTATTTCATCATCAGCGAACTGTTGTCGAAAGGTATTGACAAGGACGAGATTTACCGCAAGGTGTTCAATACTTATTCAGAAAGCCGTTTGCGCCTAATGGGATATGTCTTGTCACAAATGAAGGTCTATCCGGACTATCATGCAGCCTTAATTTCTCTGACTAAAGCCGAACAAAGCCAGTTCGACTATGTGCGTGGAGATAGTGAGGGGTTTGTGAACATTCCTTTAAGCATCAAAGGGGTGATTTTCTCTTGCTTCCTGCGTGAAGATACGGAGAAGCCGATGATAAAGATTTCTTTACGTTCGGTCGGTACATTCCCCTGCAATCAGCTGGCTGCCGAGTTCTTTGGCGGCGGCGGTCATTTGAATGCTTCCGGCGGTGAATTTTATGGAACGATGGATGAGGCCCGCAAGGTCTTTGAGCAGGCTTTGGAGAAATACAAACCGCTGCTGAATGCCAAAGGATAAAAAAAGTTCAGTTGTAAAGGTTAAAAGTTACGAACTTTCTATCCGCAGCTTTCAACTTTCAAGGAAATCAGATACTTTTGTACGAAATTACTAAATAACAGAAATGAAGAAACTTACTTTATTCTTTTTTGCCTTACTTGCAGTTTGTTTAGCCTTCCAGGCATGCGATAATTCTAAAACTTATGCCGAAATGCTTGAGGAAGAAAAAGATGCCATCAAAGCATTTATCAAAGACAGTAGCATTGTCGTTATTTCTCAAAGTGAATTCTATGCGCAAGATTCGACAACGGATGTAAGCAGGAATGAGTATGTGCAGCTGGCAAGCGGGGTGTATATGCAGATTGTGGATAAAGGTTCGACGAATCCTGCAGATACAGTTAAACCGAATGATTTGATTTTGGTGCGCTTTGAAGAACAAGGGTTGATAGCTGTTGGAGGGGTGAAATCGTATATAACCAATATGAATAGTCCGACTGTTGTGGATGAGTTTAGATATTCTGTTACTTCTTCGTCTATTGCCGGACTTTTCACTCAAGGCTATATGCTTATATATCATGGTTCGTCTGTACCTGCTGGCTGGCTGGTTGCGTTGAATTATATTCGTAACGGAGCACATGTGAAGCTGATTGTTCCTTCCAAGATGGGACAGTCGGATGCTATGCGGGACGTTCATCCTTATTATTACGATTTACATAAACTCCAAATTTGGAACTAACCGATAAATTTTAAATCATTAACCTATGACTCTAATCAAATCTATTTCTGGAATCCGCGGAACAATTGGCGGTGGTGCTGGCGAGGGATTGAATCCGCTCGACATTGTGAAGTTCACTTCAGCTTATGCTACCCTGATTCGTAAGACGTGTACTGTAAAAAGTAACAAAATCGTGGTAGGGCGTGATGCCCGCATCTCTGGCGAGATGGTCAAGAACGTAGTAGTCGGTACCTTGATGGGTATGGGCTGGGATGTAGTGGACATTGATTTGGCTTCTACTCCGACTACCGAGCTGGCTGTAACCATGGAAGGTGCCAGTGGAGGTATTATCCTGACTGCCTCGCATAATCCCAAGCAGTGGAATGCGTTGAAACTGCTGAATGAAAAGGGCGAATTTCTGAACGCTGCCGAAGGTAAGGAAGTACTCCGCATTGCAGCTGCCGAAGAGTTCGACTATGCCGAAGTGGACCAACTTGGCTCGTACCGTCAGGATTTAAGCTACAACCAGAAACACATCGACAGCGTATTGGCACTTGACCTCGTAGATGTGGAAGCTATCCGAAAGGCAAACTTCCGTGTAGCCATCGATTGTGTAAACTCTGTAGGTGGTATTATTCTGCCGCAACTACTTGAACAACTTGGCGTTCAGCACGTAGAGAAGCTCTATTGCGAACCGACCGGTAACTTCCAGCATAATCCCGAGCCTCTGGAAAAGAACTTGGGTGACATCATGAATCTGATGAAAGGGGGGAAGGCAGATGTTGCATTTGTTGTAGACCCTGATGTAGACCGCCTGGCAATGATTTGCGAAGACGGCAAGATGTACGGTGAAGAATATACACTGGTTACTGTTGCCGACTACGTATTGAAACATACTCCGGGCAATACGGTATCCAATTTGAGTTCGACCCGTGCCTTGCGCGATGTAACTCGCAAGTATGGGCAAGAATATTACGCTTCTGCCGTAGGTGAAGTGAATGTAACTACCAAAATGAAGGAAGTAGGTGCCATTATCGGTGGCGAAGGAAACGGTGGGGTAATCTATCCGGCCAGCCACTATGGACGTGATGCCTTGGTAGGTATTGCCTTGTTCTTGAGCCATCTGGCACACGAAGGTAAGAAGGTGAGCGAACTCCGTGCATCCTATCCTGCATACTTCATGGCAAAGAATCGTGTAGACTTGACTCCTGAAACAGATGTAGATGCTATTCTTGCCAAGGTGAAGGAGCTGTATAAGAATGAAGAAATCAATGATATAGACGGTGTGAAGATTGACTTCCCCGACAAATGGGTTCATCTGCGTAAGAGCAATACGGAACCGATTATCCGTGTCTATAGTGAGGCTACCACACCGGAGGCTGCCGAGGAAATCGGCCAGCAGATTATGAAGGTGATTGAAGACCTGGCTAAATAAGGCCGAACGAAATGTTATAATGAATGTCCCACTTTCCCGTGAAAGAGAAGTGGGACTTTTTTTAAACCTTCCCATGAACTCCTCCATCAAACTACTACTATGAATGGTATTTTAGATTCTATAGGCTCAGCAATAACCACTGTCAGTGACTTTGTCTGCGGGTATCCCTTATTTATCCTTCTGATAGGGGGAGGACTTTTCTTGTTCTTTTATTCCGGAGCTGTGTCCCTCTGCCGCATCGGATATTCGATAAAGGCCTTGCGCTATAAATCGGAAGTGGCGGGCGAAGGACAAATCAGTTCTTTCCAGGCCTTGATGAGCGCCATAGCGTCAACAGTGGGTATGGGGAATATTGCGGGGGTGGCTATCGCTATTACAGTAGGAGGTCCCGGAGCCATTTTCTGGATGTGGGTAAGTGCTGTTGTGGGTATGTCCACCAAATTCTTTGAAGGGGCTCTTGCCATTATGTACAAAGGACACGATTCTGCCGGAGAACCGCAAGGGGGGACGATGTATATCATTCTTCATGGGTTGGGCGAACGCTGGAAACCGTTTGCTTATTTCTTTGCGGTGGTGGGGTTGATAGGTACGTTGTGTGTAATGCAAGCCAATCAGTTGGTCGAGTCTGTCACTACGGTATTTACTACTCCGGCAGGAATAGAGAATACACTCGGCCTGCGTTTTGTGATGGGTATTGTCATCAGCCTGGTGGTAGGGGCGGTCATTATCGGTGGCATCCGGCGCATTTCGGTTATCTCGGCTAAAATAGTGCCGGTGATGGTTACTTGCTATATGCTGCTTGTCTTCGTTGTTCTTTGTTTGAATTTTGATAAGTTGCCGGGAGTGTTGGCTTCCATTTTCCAGTCTGCCTTCAGCTTGGAAGCCGGTATCGGTGGAATTTTGGGAACTGCACTGACTGGTGCCCGCCGTGCTGCCTACGTCAATGAAGCAGGCGTAGGTACGGCCTCTATGATGCATGGCGCCTCCCGTAATGACAATCCCATTCGTGAGGGGCTGGTAGCCATGATTGGACCGGCCATCGACTCGGGGCTTGTTTGTACATTGACGGCCTTCCCTATTCTTATAGCTGGAAACTATGCGTCGGAAGGAGGCATAAAAGGCCTTTATATTGCTTTGAATTCTTTTGAGCAGCTCCTTCCCGGCTATGGGCATTATCTGCTGATGGTGATGGTCTTTTTCTTTGCCTTTTCTACCATGTTCTCTTATTCGTATTATGGACTGAAGTGCACCAACTTCTTGTTTGGTGCGGAGAATGCCAAGTATTATAACTACTTCTATTTGGTGATGATTGTTGTGGCTGCCATGATTCCGTTGGGAGCAGTGGTTGCCATCATGGATTTGGCTTTTGCCTTGATGGCATTGCCTACGATGACGTCACTGCTGTTACTTGCTCCACGGGTCAGGAGAAAGATGAAGGAATATTTTGCGAACTGATAGACAGCAGCTTCCACTACAAGTTGATGACCTTTCCTATCTCTCCTTCAAAATTCGGGGTGAATACACCTTTGCCGATATTTGCCTTGATTTCATCGGGGCTCCAAAAACGTCCTCCGTCCAGCTCGTCACTGGGATGTATTTCACCGTCGTAGACAGTTTTGTGTACGAAGACCAGTTCCTTTTCGCGGGCAGACTCGAAGACGTAATGCATGACGGTTTCGGGAATAAAGTCGGTAATGCCGAGCTCTTCGCGTACTTCGCGTTTTAGCGCCATCTCTACACTTTCACCTAAATCGACGTGTCCGCCTACGGAGGTGTCCCACTTCCCCGGTTGTATGTCTTTCCATTCGGGACGTTTCTGTAGATACAACTCACCTTTGGAATTGAATACATGAAGATGGATTACCGGATGAAGCAGTTTGCTACCGTTATGGCATTCGCCACGGGTGGCGGCACCTGTGATGTTGCCTTGTTCGTCGACAAGGGGGAACATCTCTTGATTGTTATCGTGGTTCATTGTGCTTAGGGTATTAATAATGATGAATCTCCATAGCTCAGGAAGCGGAAATCATGTGCCAGTGCATAGTTGTAAATCTTCGGCCAATCACCGTGTACGAAAGCTGATACGAGCAGCAGCAAGGTACTTTGCGGTTGGTGGAAATTAGTCACCATAGCCTTCACGATTTTGTATTCATATCCCGGAGCGATAATGATTTGAGTGCTGGTATGCAGAGCCTCCATGCTATGTCTGTCCAGATAGGCAACAATGGCTTGCAGGGCTTCTACTGCAGAGGTGGCGGTGGCCTTGGCAGACATTTCATAAGGTTGCCATTGGTGGACGTGCAAGTCTTCCTCTGTGGCTTCTGGATTATTCAGTAAAGTGACTCCGATGTGATAAAGGCTTTCCAATGTGCGCACTGAAGTTGTTCCTACGGCCACTGCCTTGCCGCCGTGTACTATGAGTTTTTCCAATGTGTTGCGCGAGACAGAGATGTATTCCGTATGCATTTCGTGCCCTTCTATTTCTTCACTTTTCACCGGTTTGAAGGTTCCGGCTCCCACATGGAGTGTCAGCTCTTCCAATTCTACTCCTTTATTGCGCAATGCGTCCAATACGCGTGGGGTGAAATGCAGTCCCGCTGTAGGGGCAGCCACCGAACCTTTGATTTTGGAGTAGACAGTCTGGTAAGTCTCCTTGTCACTTTCCTGGGTCTCCCGGTTCAAGTAGGGGGGGATGGGCAATTCACCGAAGACCTCGAGAATGTCGGCAAAAGTCACTTCCGGATTATTCCAGCGGAAGTTTATCCAATGGCTGGTTCCGTGGCATTCACCCCGTTCGGCGGTCAGGGTGAGTGACTTGCCTTTCACGGTCATCTCACGTCTCAGCATGCCTTCCTTCCATTTTTTCAGGTTGCCGACCATGCAGAGCCAGGCGGCATGCTCGGTTTGCTGGAAGTTGAGGGCGTAGTCGTTCGGCTGTATGGGTTCCAGGCAGAATACTTCAATCAGTGCTCCCGTTTCTTTCCGGAAATGCAGGCGTGCTTGGATGACTTTGGTATTGTTGAATATCATCAGGCTTCCCGATGGCAGATACTCCGGCAGTGAAGTGAATCTGTCTTCTGAAACTTCTCCGTGGCGATACAATAACAGTTTGGACTGGTCACGTACGGACAATGGGAACTTTGCAATGCGTTCGTCCGGCAACGGGTAGTTGAATTCGCTGATTCTGATATGTCTGGGGTCTTCTTTCATGATGGCTTTCTCTTTATTATATCGGCTGCAAAGGTACGGATATTTGGGAAGATTTGAAGAATAAGGGAAATAATTCCTAACTTTGCAGGAAGAAAGTAGGAAAAGACAAACTAAAAGATAAGTTACTATGAAGATAGGAGATAAAGTTCGTTTCCTCAGCGAAGTTGGGGGCGGTGTTGTGACAGGATTTCAAGGGAAAAACATCGTGTTGGTGGAAGATGCCGACGGTTTTGACATACCGATGCCCATAAACGAATGTGTGGTGATAGAGACCGATGATTATAATATCCCCACTCCGGCAGCCAAAGCGGCTGCCAAGAAGAAGCGGGAAGAAGAGCAACAATTGCGCACGGCCGCTACTGCGGCAAGGCCGTCTGCTATGGAGTCTCAGGTTTCGGAGCCTCAATCGGTCCGTTTGGAGAAACCGCAGATATCTGTTTATCGTCAGCCCGAGATGAAAGGCGGAGATATCCTGAATGTTTTTCTGGCTTTTGTTCCGGAGGATATCAAGGCTGTCAGCACTACACCTTTCGAGACATATTTGGTGAACGATAGTAATTATTATATGTATTATACCTATTCGAGTGCCGAAGGAAAGTCCTGGACAGCCCGTTCGCATGGTTTGATAGAGCCGAATACGAAACTTCTGCTGGAGGAGTTCGAAAAGTCCGAGTTGAACGACCGTGAACGTGTGATGGTACAGCTGGTGGCATTCAAAGATAACCGTGCGTTCACAATGAAACCGGCTGTCAGTGTGGAAGTCCGCATAGATATGGTAAAGTTCTATAAACTGCATACATTCCAGCAGACGGTTTTCTTTGAAACACCGGCCTTGGTGTATGATATTGTCCGGAATGACCAGCCTGCCAAGCAGGTGTATGTTTCGGCAGAGGAACTGAAGGAGGCTTTGATACAGAAAAAAACGGCAGATACTCCGTCCAAACCGCAGACGGTCATCAAGCGTGGTGGCAAGAATGGGATTGTCGAGATTGACCTGCATATCGGCGAGTTGCTGGATGACACCTGCGGTATGAGCAACAGCGAAATATTGAATTACCAGCTGGATAAGTTTCGTGAAGTGATGGAACAATACAAGAAAAAACGCGAACAACGCATCGTCTTTATTCACGGCAAGGGAGATGGAGTGCTGCGTAAAGCCTTGCTGGACGAGCTGAAACGTAAATATCCTGACTGCCGCCATCAGGATGCTTCGTTCCAGGAGTACGGATTTGGGGCGACGATGGTGACGATTAAATAAAATCAAGTATTTGAATAGTGAATAGGGCAGTTCAAACATTGGAATGCCCTATTCATTATTTAGGGACTGTCGTTAAATTCCGTCATTATGAGTCAATCGGCAGACTGTCCCGGT
>NZ_QTMD01000031.1:0-55574 GCF_003602995.1 Bacteroides sp. AF25-38AC
AATGGAGTGCACCTCAATAAAAAATCGAATACACAAGATGTAGTTGAGCAGTCGCTTACGATGAACGGGAATTTCTCTTCTATGATCTCCCTTACTCCTTCCTGTTCGCACCACGCTGTTGATTGATGGATAGTAAGGACATTGTCATTCAGTTCATAGCCGGTAATCTCACCACGGCACCTGTATTTCTCCCAATCTCCACCAAGTTTAGTGACCAGATTGCCCAGCCACCATTTTCCAAAACCGTTCTTTAGGATTGAAGTCTTACGTTTATCTATATACTTCAAGTTCTTATGCAGCGACTTTACTTCTTTCAGTTCACCGACGCACTTATAAGTACAATTACACCAGTTAGGCATTTTCTACCTCCTTTCCGTCTTCATATCTGTAAATGGATAGATTCTCAGTAACCATCCAAGAACAGTTCTTTAATCTGAATCCATACTTCTCTTCGATAGTAACAAGGAAGGATTCAAAGTCCTCATAGTTCTCTGATTCTCTTAATTCTTCATCGGTCAGTTTTATGATATTCAAACATCCGACACAAAAATCCAAAATCAGCACATACCTTGGTTCCATAATTTCAATCTCATTTTAAGTTATGTCTTTTAATCAATTTATATACCGTTGATTTAGAGAAACTGCATCCTTGGGAAGTAACGAATCCCTCCTTGTTTAAAATATCAGCTATCTCTTGCAGTGTATGTTTCTCTTTGACAAGGGTTCTGAGTATGGCGACCGCTCTTTTGTTGTTAGGATTGTTGTCCGCTTTCTCCTTACAAGTCTTGATGCTGTTTTGGATTGCCTGTTCATGTTTATCCAATAGATGTTCAGGATTCCCCAGCTTGTACCCTCTTGCTTTCTTAGCTTTCAGTGCTGATTTGGTTCTTGTTGCTATCAGTTCCGCTTCATACTGCGATATTGCGGATAAGATATGCAGCATCATTTTGTTAGCTTGAGGAAAATCGCAGAACAAAATTTCCACGCCACTCTCCAAAAGGTTGGACAGAAATGAAACCGATCTCGCTAATCTATCTAATTTTGCAACAATCAACGTAGCTCCGTCTTTTCTACATAGGGTCAACGCTTCTTTAAGTTTGGGCCTATCTTTTTTCCGGCCCGATTCTATTTCAACATATTCAGCAATCGGATTTTTGCCACAAAGGTATTTCTGTATTATCTCCCTCTGTGCCTCAAGTCCCAGTCCTGAATATCCTTGTTTTTGTGTACTCACCCGAAGATAAGCCACATATTGATTTTCATTCTTCATTGTTATTCGTTTTTTAACAATAGTTCCACCGCTTAGACGGACGTCTAACTTATGGAACCGTTCACATTAATCCATAAAAAAGGCTTTCCGTGAGATTTCGAGTTCTTATAAATTCTACTCTCCCACAGAAAGCCGGTTCTTACATTTCTCAGTTTTTCAGAGAATCGCTAATACCTTATAATATTATATGTATCAGAAATCCTCTTCTCGTAGTCGTCTGTTTTCTCTACAAGTTCATCTACGACAGAAACAAGCATATCAAGGTAGATGCCTTCTCTCATTTCCTTGATTTCCTCATTCTCTCCGATAAGATATACTTCAAACAGATCCGCACCTTCATTCAGGACGATTCTCACTATTCCAGTATGCTTGAATCCGTTTACTTTGAATTCAATACCACACTTGATTACTTTTACTGTATCAAGCTCGACTCCCCAAGACATAAGCACAGGGAGATTGGATTTTAGGATTGACCAGATATACTTGGCCAGTCCTGCATCATAGTCCTCTTCTTTCTTCATAATCGTTCATTTTTTCGTTAATACTTTCTTCATCACCTCCAAACATCCGGAAATCCTTGTATATCCTTTCATAATCCTCTAATCCCAAGTACGGATAGGTGGTGGAATACATATCGTAAAGACCTTTGGGAGTTAAAGTCGGATCACTATTCAGCATCTCGTAAATCTCATCTTCAAGTTCATAGTCATAACGCCCCCAATAGCCATAATCTAGGATATGTGGATAGACATCAGTACAATCCTCAATGATATGTTCTATAAAACTCAGGCTTTTCATCAGATCTTTCTTTACCGTAACCTCTTCATCTGTATGTGGGTTATAATATCCGCATGAGACATTGATACAGGAAACACCAAGTCCATTTTCTTTCAAGGTCAGTACATCCGTCATCAATCCGTTCTCTTCCCTGTAACCCCATTTCTCCGGTTCCACTTCCTCCAAGAACTTCTCAGAGCATAGTTCCGAATAGCTTATGTTTGTAATTAGATCAGAATTACCTTTCCGGTCAGGCTGAATAACAAACCTAATATCATCGAAGAAAGACATCATCGCTTCTGAACTTCCTCGACATCCCACTTCTTCCTCCCTGAAAAACACGACCTTGATGGCATCATGTTTCTTCAAGCATTCAAGGCAGATGAATACTCCATTTTTATCATCGGCCCCCAAATTCTCAAATCTCCTGTTCTTTGGCGAATAACCGAATATAATATCTCTGGTTTCTATCGCCTTGAAATCCTTTGAGTGATTACAGTGTGAGACCTGATCAATATGACTCACTAAACAAGGATAACTTTCTGATTCTCCCTTCACCACATATAGGTTCCCGAATTTATCTTTAGACATAGAAATATTTCCGGGAAGCTGTCTTATATAGGAACAGAGGAATTTTACCATCTTCTCTTCCTTTCCACTCGGACTGTAGATGTTATACAGTCTCTTCAATAATTGCATATTCATGATTCATTTCTTTTTTAAGTTTATAACCGTATGGGAGGTTTGTCGCCGGGTCAATCTTATCAAACACCTCGCTATCAAATTCCCATGCTTCTTCATTCATCACCAGTTTGTTCAAGGAATCTACAGCAATGGATTTCTCCTCATAGACACCTTTTGCCTCATTCCAACAATGGAACCACGTAAGGTCAGTATAGTCCTCATACCATTCATTATCATACTCGGAAAAGCACCAGTTCTTCCGCTTGTATTCCTTCTCGGCATTTTCCATACATTCTTTGCTACAGTAGTATTTTCCTGTTATATCAGAGTACATCGCATCATCCGACAATACATCTGTCTGACATTCATCGCAGCAAGTACAATCGTTCTCATGATGATATTCCTGTATTGATTCTATCCATACGAAATCATCCAGATTTTCTGAGTCTACCCATATTTCTATTCCGTTTCGATAGCAGAGTCTGGTTTCGGAACAATGGTATTGGTGATAATCATCCCATTCCCCCTCGTCTTCATCATCATCAGTATCACCATAAAGATTTAAGTCTGTGGTGCCGAGATTATACGAACAATTAGGGTTCTCGTAGTTATAAGCTTTGCCCAGTTCGTAGTTGTACCACTTAAATGAATCCTGATAAGAAAGTGTGTCTTCCAATCCCAGGTTACAGTCAATCTCAAATTTCTTGTCGGATAATGAATTACCGTTTACATCAACAAACGCGTTAGCCTCATGGCAAGATGCACCCACTATTTTATATCCGTCTATGTAATTCCCTTTAATAAGCTTGTCTATCAACAGACGTTTCAGTATATCGTCACCACCAGAGGAGTATTGCCTCTCCAAGAGCCTCCATTTCTTTCCTTCCTGATCTGCAACATCCGTGAAAAGTATGGCTCTTGCAACAACCATTCTGGTCTTGTCTGTTATGTATGCCGCTTTAGCTTTTACTGCTTCGCGATAGAATGAAGTATGGTTTTTATCAACCATGCATGAACCAAAATCACCTTTGCAACATTCACTGTCATAGATTTCCCAGAATTTGTCATTGATATGTAATTCTATATCAGGAGTATATCCGCAGGTGTAAGTGCACCACTCTTGGGTAAACACATCACCTGCTATCCAGTTTACAACACTGGGAGAAAGCAGCTGTCCTATTTCAGTCTCAAGAATCAGCTCTCTCATAAATTTTCCTGCCTTCATCTTGAAAACCCGATTACGCTCTACATTGATGTAACGTACCGAATGTTTGTCTAGATCCTCACATATCCCTCTTGCATCGTCAGTCTGATATTTGGCTGAATAGTAAGTCCTTCCTATCAACTCTACTTTATAAGGCAGCTTTTCATCTTCTTCTCCTGATTTGGCAATGGCCTCAACCACTTTTTTCTGTAGGTCAGCCATATCATGCATCCTTAACAAGTCATAGTTGTCGTGTTCCCTGCAATATTTGAGTAGTGCAGTATTCTTTAGGTGTCCCAGCAGTATCTTATTCTTTCTTACCACTGTACCATTATCTCTTTTTTCAAGTCCGAAACAAGACTTGAATCCTTCGTAACCGTAAAAATTATAGTATAGCATAATCTTCTTTTTTAATTGTCAGTAAATAAAAAAGGAGAGATACCCCTTGTTACAGGAATATCCCTCCCCGGAATATTATCTCGGTATGTCCCAACCGTTTCAGATGAATGGTATCGTATCCTCTTCCAGAACTCCCGATTCCACAATCTTCTTACAAATCTCATGCGAAGCCTTGTTCCTCAGGTCATATCCGTAACCTTCACTTCCCATAATCTTAATCACTTCAACCATACTTCTGAATAAGGTCTGTTGTAGGGTCCTGTGGAATGTGGTAACTGCAATAGCGAACCTTTTCTCATTCCACCCATAGTCGTTCAGGGCATGTTCAAGTTCTTTTGCAGCCTTGAATTCCCTGCTGTTTTCCAGTTCATGTCTTTCCATAATGTCTTTCTATTTTTTATTTGTTTATTGATGCATTGAGGGAGTTATACACCCGGGCAAACTTCTTTCTCTGCTCCATATCGGCGATGGAACTTACAAACTTATGCATGACTGTTTTCTTCTTGTCATCCCATATGATACGTGCTTTGTCCACACCTTCCACAAACATGATATGGGGATATTTACCCCATTGTTTTAAAGTACCGTCATTGATCAGTTCTTGAATCTCTTCCGGCATTGAGTTCCTGTTGCGGTCAATACATCTTATTCTGCTTTCTTCATGTTCAATTGCCGTCTGAGTCTTTTCAATCTCTTTCTGCATTCTGGAAAGGGCATCATTCTGTCTGTCCCAACGCTTCATCGTTGAATATCCGTTTCTCTTGTCGTTAAGAGGCTGTCCGTTGGTTCTTTTCACATCGGCAAAGTGTTCATTCAGTTTTCTATTAAATTCAGCCTGCTTCTTTTCCAGGGAGGCTTTAAGTATATCCAATCTGCTCATATCATTTATTTTTAAAAGGGTTCAACAAAAAAAGAGAGAAAGAACCGGTTTGCCATATTTTAGTTCTTTCTCCCTTGTGAGCTAATTTCTTTTCCGGTCTAGCTCAAAAACCATCCGTAATTCTCTGTATCCTCACCGTTCAAGGCTTTCTGGATACCTACAGCGAAGTCAGTGCAGTTCTGATTTCTCTCCAGGAACTTGTCTATGTAGGATTGCTTGGCGGCGTCATTGAGTAGCTGCATCAAGTCCCAGCATGAAATATTATCCCTGCCACGTAACCCGAAATTTGGATTCTCTATATAGCCTTTCGTAGCTGCATTGACATTGGAATCACCCAGGATTACCTTCGGCAGTTCTCTGAGTTGTGAAGCAGGCAAAGCTTGGTACAATCTCAATCTTCCTATTATCTGACAGAACTGTTCCTGTGAAATCTTTGTTCTTCCCAGGTTTTCAAGTAATCTCAAATTCTGTTCAGGGTTAAAATCCTGAAATAGTCTGAGTGCTGAACTGTATATATCTGCATCACTCATCACTTCCAGTCGTCCGGTCAAGCCATCATTGGTCAGCATCAGATTTGAACACACACGCACACGCCAACCTATGAATATCTTGAATTTCTCGGGTGATTTTCGGGCGTATAAGTTTTCCTCGTTCAGGCTTCTTACACCTCCAATACATAAATGGACTTCCTCACCGTTCATCATTCTGCTCATGGAACGGATATGAAAACAGAAGGCCATACGTTGATAATAGATGGTCTCGTCCTCAGGCTTCAGTTCCTCCTTCCTTTTGGTCAATGCTCCCGGAACCCTGCCTAAAATCTTATGTGAAACTCTGATCTCCGTGTTTCCAAAGTTCTCTCCGGTAAAATACATTCTTGCAGCATCCTCTACCTGGTGGATAAATTTCTGGTGGCTGATTGTAAGCTGGTTGTCTCCGAAACTAGGGACAATACAGTTCCTTTCAAGTTCTTCAAGCGTAATGCCCGAAGTGTTGCTCTCAATAAAATTTGGATGCTCCTTCTGTTCCTCTTCCGATACGATTACAGCATCTTCGATAAATTCAGGTTTAAGCATGCCCATTCCGCCCATCATTCCGATTGTTCTTGGAATGACAGTAAGTTCATTGGTCATTGTTTCCATACTCTTTGTTATTTTTAGTCGGTTAATAAAATACGGTGAAACAAAAAAAGCCAAGAGGTGTCATTTCTTCGCTTTTATGAATATACCTCTTAGCTTCTTTATCCCTTTGAGTATTGAAGTTGCTACCTCCAATACCGTTATTATCACGTCTTGTGTTTTATCATAATCCATTCACAGACGTACTATCAGTTTTCAGTCGCAGCATCAACGGCCTTGACTTCACCCGTGGCAATCTTCTTTTTCCCGAATTTGCCACTATACTTCTCCGCAAGCTCGATCACTACTGAACCTGCCACGATAATCTCGGCCACATAAGCTGCGACCTTCAATCCTTTCATTAAATTTCCCATTTCTCTTGAATTTTAAGTTATTAATACTGTTATTTCTATTCTCTATTTCTCTTATATACATTTTTCTCATATATAAGGCTTTGGGGGAATCAAGGAAGGGGGAGAAGAAAAAAAACAAACCGGTCTTTCGACTGGTTGTGATAGTTGAACCGTTATAAATAGCTCCTCGCATTTACTTGGCCTGTCATGCGGCATACATTCTTTCGTGGGGAACTTTATGTCTTGTCCACATACTGGAATTGCTACGCATCATCGAATCTCCATCTCATCCATCGTCTGAAAATAAGCGTGACCCGGTAATTGTTTATTGTTATTATGCTTGAAGTCGATGCACCTTATTATAATGGTGCTGAATAATGCTCCAAGCTTTTTCTCATATATAAGAGTTTGAGGGCTTTAGAAATGGAGAGAAAAAATAATACTCTGCCAAGTTGAAAATGGCAGGGCAAAATGTCTTTGGATAAAAAAGAATACCTATCTTTGTGGTGTTCTACTTAAAGCATATAAGTACGAAAAAAAAGAAATTCAGCTATTAAACACCTGATTTTCAATACATGAATCAAAAATAGGTGTTTTTAGCGAGAGTACCTAAAATAGCGGAGCGCAATTTGTACAAATTGCGCTCCGCTCCATACTCTATTGTTACTTTATTACAATTATCCCTCCCGCCGAATGCGAAGCATACTCCGGAGCATACGCACACTGTATCGTGGCCAGCCCCGTTTCGTATGTTCCGCCACGGGCTATGCGATAACTGTGCTCTAAGACATAAACGCCTTTGCCCAAATGGTCGAAGAAGAAATTGGTTGCGGCATCTTCCACTTCTGCATAATAACCGAGGCCATTACTCCAACGATAACCGGAAAGCGAGCCTATAGGTTCAAAGCAGGCACCCCGCTGGTCTTTCAACTGAACAAAATCCATAGTACGGTCCAAGCGGATAGTCAAACGGGCCACTATTTTATCACCGACGGATAATACGGTCCCTTCCGTAACCGGTTGCAAGGACTTGCTACCACCGGCCGATATACGCTCTACATAAAGTTTCTTCTCTACATTCAATTCCCCCCCCTGCTGCTTTACATCAGATATGGGTGACAGATACTGGGCATAAACAGCTCCCCAGGCAATGCCTGCATCCCGTTTCTCTACGGTGACGGTTTTAGCTTTCAGCTCCGGACTTCCTTGAGCGAAGGTTTCCTTGACATAACCCAAACCCGGGATTATGGTCTTTGTAGGCGACAATGTTTCCAAAACTTTGTTACCTAACGTGATACGTACGTTTCCCCGACTTTCCAGCAGATTAGTACCTTGACAAAGCAATGCATAAACAGCATCAGCCGTTGCAACCGGAGAATTCCAACTGGTAGTCTGCTTCTGTTTCAGCAGCCAGAGTTTCATTTCCTCCACCAAAGCATCGTTGCCACCTGCCATACGCAGGGCTTCCATTACTTCCACATGGGCAGGGATGGGCAGCATACCCCAGTTATACGGATTTGCTTGGAAAGCAAAGTATGCACCCAGTTCATCCGTCTGTACCAGATGTTCCTTGAGGGAAGCGATGAATTCATTCGCCTCGGCTGTACGCCCTACTGCTTTCAGGATGATGGCAGACTGCGCCTTGCTGCTCATGGTTCCATCTTTAAGATTGGCACCTACTTTTGATAGGAAATAGCGGTAAGCCGCTTGATTGTCTGCCGGCACTTGTTCGCCGCTAAGGGCTATCAGATACAGATATGTCATTGCCGATTCGGAGTTGGCAGTAATTCTGGCGCCATTTTTTTCGGCTTTACGGATATTGCGATACTCTTCCAAAGCCTGCCGATTCAAATAGCCGAAAGCTTTCTGCCGCATGGCGGCAACTTCTTCAGGCAGTTCATTTTTCGTCAGCAGAGGAAGACGAACAAGTAATTCTGTAATATAGCCAGTTATATAGCGGCTACCGGACATTCCCTTATACCAGCTCCATCCACCGTCTTCACCCTGCAATTCTTTCAATTTGGTAAAAGCGGAAAGATTGCGGTTATTCAGTTGGTTGATATCAAACAGCGTGGCAATACGTGCCTGCTGTTCGGCTTCAGTAGTAGCTTCCAGTACCCACGGAGACTCGCTGAGCAGGATATTCTTCACATCCTGATTCTTCTCCAACTGGCTGAGGAAGGTTTCTTTCGTGCCACCGGCAGCCTTCCAACTGTCAAATACAGTCTTAATGCGGGGCTGGCTGTTGGCAATGAAGCCTGCCAGACTATTGGCATACCAAGCTGTAGCCCAAGAAATGGCATTATCATTGGCAGGCAGGCTCAATGCCGGCAACGCTTGTACAGCATACCAAGCCGGATTCCCGGTAAATTCTACAGTCAGACGACGGTCTGTCGCTGTACGGCTATTACGGTTGAAAAGGCTGTCTAATGAGAACGTACGGGTCTCCTCGCCACGGATAGGCATAGCAAGCGTTTCCGTAATATACTCCTTATTACTTAATACGGGCAACAGATGCTGCTCGCCATCGCTAAACGTACCTCCATCGGCAACCATACGAATACCAAGCAAATCATAGCGGTCGGACACTTCGAAATGGAAGTTGACAGCAGTATTTCTTCCTGCTTCTACCAAGAATTTCTGACGTTGAGTAGCAATAACTTTCTCCGTCATAGGGTCGAACAGTGTGAATACTGCTGTTCCTTTCACCGCTTTACCCGTCAGATTGGCTATTGTTCCGGCTATCTGCGTTTTATCTCCAACGCGGACAAACCGAGGCATATTCGGAGTCAGCATAAACTCCTTGGCAGTTACAACGGAAGCATCCAACATCCCAGTCAGCATATCCTTAGTATGTGAGTAACCACGGAAATTCCAACGAGTCAAGCTCTGCGGCATCGTAAAAGAAAACGCAAGCTCCCCTTGTTCGTTTGTACGAAGTTGAGGATAAAAAAAGGCTGTTTCGGCAAAGTTGGTGCGAAGCCCCTCAATAGGTTGCAAGGCCTCGCCAACCGGTATCGTTTCCGATTCAAAAACAACATCTTCCACCGCGTCTTCCGCTACTTGTGCAGGAACATATTTCACTTCAACGGCATTCCCGGATTCTGCTTTGGAAGCAAGCATCGGCTGGTTGGCACCACGTATTCTAAGATTACCGGTCAAAGAGCTATTCCGGGTAGTCCCATACCCCACAACACTTACTTCTTCCAAAAGCGCATTGTCTTCTACCATCACTATCCGCATCCTTCCATCCATATAAGGAGAACAGAAGTAGTCAAACGACCACACCGGAACCCTCCAAGCCTTCAACGGGAAATAAACGGAGAAGTAATTGCTATTATAACGGCTCGCACCACGGAATGCCCCATACAGATTATCCGGATAGAAAACCCGTAGTATCTGGTTACTCTTATAAATCTTATCCAGTGAAGCGTCGTACATCGTAGCCAACATCTCAGCCGCAGCAGGCATACCTTGAGGCGTCTTTATGACGAGCTTCCACTCTTCTTCCTGTCCGGGACGCAAACGGTCACGGAACACTTCCCATTTCATGTCGAGAGCACGTTCCGGCTCCCGCTTCTTCAGTTCAACCTGATGACTGTACATCTCGCCAGCTTTCACAAAACTGAAAAGAATGGTGATTCCCTTGCCATATGCTTCCTTATAAGGGAATTCCATACGAATAATAGTATCATTCAACTGCAACACACGGCTTTCAATGCGTTTTCTGTCACAAAAGACATCCATCAGCACATATGCATCCCGATAAGAAGTCCCCAAAAGAAAAGCGGCAGGGTACTGTACATCAAATTCCTCATTTTCTTTATAATAAAAGAAATCTGTAAACGCAGCCGGACGCTTGTCACTCTTTGAAAAGAGCATGAAACTGTCACTGCCATATGCCCCGTTATTCTCTTCACGTCCCAAACTATCACGTACAGAAAGTTTCAAGCGATAGTTACCTGAAGGAAGCTTGTTCCAAGCCGAAAAATCCTGGAGCCGATTGGCTGTGAAGGTACCCTCCAATACAACATCATCCAAGGGTTCAGAACCTGCAATATTCCTTGCCCCATTTTGTTCTGCAAATGGATAAAGGCAATAGGAACCTTCAATGTGCTGAGGAATATTCATTACATTATTCACTCCAAAAGTGAAAAGCATACTGTCTTCCTTACAAACATATTGAGGCAAGCGAATATCAAAGGAATAAGCCTTAGGACCTGCCAACAAGTTATACGAAGCGGATTGCGTTTCACCGGCCTCATCCGTCACCACCGCCTCCACATGATAAGTATACACACTCCCATACCCGTCTGTATCTACAGCCGGAGCTTCCAAAGTCAAGGGTATGGAAAAATCCCCGTTGGTATCCAATTGTATGGTGTCAGACAATAATGGTTTATCAGCATTGCTCCAATAACCAGGTCTCGGATTCCGGCGAGTCACCGTATATGCCAATGGCACATCCTGCACCATCATGCCATTGAAGGCCTTGACATTTCCTTTCAACACAACCTTGTCACCCAGCCGATAAGCTTCCGAAACCGGAGTGAAGGCAATCTCGAACGTAGGTCGCTTGTACTCCTCTACCCTAAAAGTGACGGTAGATTGAGGCTCTTTGGTTCGTATGCTGAACATGCCATTCAGGCAAGCTGCCGGAAGTACAAACTCCGTAGCAAAAGAGCCGAAATCATTGGTCCGCCCCTTCCTGGTGGCAAGTTCCTTGCGGTTGGCATCCAACAAGACAAGCTCATAATCAACTCCTTGTAGTACCTGGGCGCTATCACTATTCTGCTTGTAAGCTATCCCTTTTACATGAACGGTCTGCCCGGGACGATAAAGCGAACGGTCTGTCAGCAATGCCATCTGCCTCCAATCTGTATCCTTAATACCGTAATAAGGATGATTCATATAAACGTTCTGCGGCATCATGGCTGTGTCTCTGCCTTTACGCGCCACATAACTTCGGATTTCACTCTGCCAGGGTAATACAGCTTTCCCCCCGGCATCAGTCAGTACCTCTGCCATCGCTTTTCTATTCTTCTCATCATAAAAAGAGTAGAAACTCACCTTGGCACCAGCAATCGGCTGTCCACTACGGGCATCCAATGTAGCCACTTCCATACGGTTGTCACCCAAATCCAATGTCAGCACCTTGAAGCGGGTAGATACCAGAAATTTATCATCTGTACGGGCCGTTTCAGTATCAGGTACTATTTGAAGAATATAGACTCCCGTTTCCCGAGGAATCATGAACTTAAATACAGTGTCCGAGGCAAGATAAGGGACATCTTCAGGCAATTTATCCTTGCCTGGCAACGGCTTTAAGCCAAAATGCGTGGAAGAAAACTTCCGGGCATACTTTCTATAAGTATCTTTATTTATACCATGGTCCATCCAAGGTACTTCACTTAAAGTAGTGGTATATAAGTTGAGAGTGAAGCCCTCGACATTACGATAATGCAGCCTCATATTCACCGAATCGCCGGGATAACCGCTTTCATTCATAGTCAGAATGAGTTCAGGCTGTAAAATCTGTTCACGGATATTTTTCAACTCATTGATACGCTTATACGCAGGATAGCGCTTCAAGCCTTCTTCACAGACTTTTAGAGCCTCATCAGCGCGTTTCGGTTCCAAACGGCGCAGGTGGTTGGCTTTATGAATGTAAACCTCGGCACAAACCTCTCGTGAACCGTATTCCTTTATCAATTTATTCAAAACCTCAAGATATTCCCGATTAGCCTTTTCCTGACGCATTCGGAAAGTAGGATAAGGCTGCTGGCTGATACCACCGGTCAACTTCCAGTTCCAATAATCAAGAGAACAGAGCAACATAGCATCTTCCGAACCGGCACGATGGCGATAAGCATTCATCATATCCAGATAAATCCTTTCGATACGGGTCTGTACCAAAGAATCCACGCTGAAACCATCCAGCTGCCGATAAGCATCAACAGCACGGCTCACCAATAGATGGTACATATCGTGCCCATAGAACCGGCTACCGTCTTCCAACACCACAAAAGGCACATATTGTTCTGCAGATGTATTGAGCAAGCGGATGGAATCCTGCAAGGATGCACGGTTACACCTATCTATTTTATCCACAAACTGGCTGATACTCCACTCACGGATATCTGCTGGAACCTCGTCAACAGTCAGTAAAGTACGTGACAGCAAGACACGGCGATTCTTCCGCATCAAGTCAGCATATTCATATGCCAACAAAGAGTGTAGAATAGCCTTGTTCACCGGATTCCTCTCCGATTGTGCCCAAGATTCCATATATTTCAGACTGGAGTAAAGGCTGTCCGGAGTCAGCCCCTCTTGATAAGTCTCCCTACAAATGTAGGCTTTCAACATTTGCGGAGCATTCTGCTCTTGCCGACCTTTCCGATAGATTTCATCAGCCAGTTTTATCACTGTTTGAGGCAGGCTTTTCTTTTGAGCCTGCTCCACCTGCTTCCACAACTTATCGTACGTCTGCGCATACAATGCCGAAGCCCCAAATGTAACCAGCAGTAACAATATGCTACAAATTCTTTGAATTACTCTCATAATTATTCGTTTGTTAGTCTTTGTATTAATAACAAAGGAAGTGAATAAAGTTCAAACAAATGTACTTTTGGACATAAAAAATCTTATTCTACTCCTACAAAAAAACAAGGGATATGTTTGCAAACATATCCCTTGTGCTATACTTAAATGTTAGTGTACTCACATTTGGAGGCTATAATATCTCATTGCCTCCATCCAATTCTTACCAGCTGCGGTAAGAATGTGCTTAAATGAATTTGCAATCTTCTTTTTCATAATCTTAAAAAATTAAACTAATACCTGAAAACTAAAATTCAATACTTCACGAAAGGGGGGGAATGCTTAAAGCATTACGTAACCCCAAATGTTCTTATCGGCTTCGCCGACATGCTTAAAAAAACTCTTTAACATTTTCATTTTGTTATCCTCCTAAAATCAATCTTGTTATCCTTAAAAAATCTACTAGTTTTCTATTGTTTTCATGTTTTACAACACAAAAATAGAGCCTTTGTTCAAGATAACAAGCAAAAAACGGATAGAAAACATGTTTTATAACATATTTCTTGACTTAGGTCAATTTTTAGGGAGAAAGTGCAAGGATATTGACATACCATTGTAATAAGTCTGGGACATTCTGGCAGAAAGAGGACAAACTGTCACAGACAAAAAAGGCAGGATACTTAATAAAGCACCCTGCCCCTATTCATTACATAAAGTATTCTCTACTTTTCAGGAGTCTGCTCCAATGTAGCCACCAAGAAATCATAGAACTTGGAAACAGTAGGAATTAACGCACGCTCGTCCGGTGAATGCGGAGAACGCAAAGTGGGACCGAAAGAAATCATATCGAGTCCTGGACAATTGGCACCAATAATACCGCATTCCAGACCTGCGTGAATAACCTTCACGGCAGGTTCCACACCAAACTGCTGCTTATAGGACAGCTTCATGGCATGCAGTATAGGAGAATCCACATTAGGCTGCCATCCGGAATAGCCACCACTCAATTCCACCTTCATACCTGCCATAGCGAAACAAGCTGTCAGGCTGTCTGCCAGGAAATCCTTCATCGTATCGCAAGAACTACGCGCCAAAATACGAACTTCGGCCTTACCGTCTGCAATGATTACGATAGCCAAATTGGAGGAAGTTTCTACAGTATCGGGAACAGTAGGAATCATACGCATCACACCATTCTGGCAAGCCATCAACACGTTAATCATATTATCCTGAATTTCTGAAGGAACAACGGCAGTGGGTAGAGTTACCTCTTCTATACTCAGGGTAATACCACTTTCAATCGGAGCATATTCGTCATTCAGTTGTGCCTCGTATTCCTTCATATAATCTTCCAAACCGTCCATATCCTCAGGATTGAACACCAATACCGCATGTGCTTCGCGGGGGATAGCATTACGCATATTACCACCTTCAAAACTTGCCAGCTGGGAGTCAAACTCAATCAGCAAATCATGTACGATGCGTGCCAGCAATTTATTGGCATTACCGCGCCCTTCATTGATTTCCAAACCGGAGTGACCGCCACGCAAACCTTTCAGCGTAATCTTACGGGCAACGAAATCGGCCATAGGCGTCTCCTCCTTATATTCCAAAGTAGCAGTAATATCAAGACCACCGGCACAGCCGATATAGAGTTCGCCTTCGTCCTCAGAGTCAAGGTTCAGCAGAATTTCCCCTTGCATAGTTCCGGGTTTCAAACCGAATGCACCATACATTCCCGTTTCTTCATCCTTGGTAATCAGGGCTTCCAATGGGCCATGCTTCAAGTTATTATCTTCGAGCACCGCCATAATGGCAGCTACTCCCAAACCATTATCTGCTCCCAGCGTGGTACCTTTGGCTTTCACCCAATCACCGTCAACATAGGTTTCAATGGGATCTGTTGTAAAATCGTGAATAGTATCGTTGTTCTTCTGAGGCACCATGTCCATATGCGCCTGAAGGATGATGCCTTTGCGGTTTTCCATACCCGGAGTGGCAGGCTTACGAATAATAACATTGCCGACCTCGTCGACAAATGATTCCAACCCCAAGCCTTTTCCAAAATCAATAAGGAATTTGGTAATCTTCTCCATATGTCCTGACGGACGGGGAATCTGGGTCAGTGAATAAAAGTGCTTCCATACATTCTGTGGAGCTAACTGTAAGATTGTACTCATAATTCTAAAAAGTTAGTTTTCGCAAATATAACGGTTTATTCTCGGAAAGTACAATAAACCGGGATTTTTCTAAAGTACTAAATCATCAGCTATCTTAAACATGGCTTTTACATCTTCACATATTGCGATAGAACATCTGCACCTAATATAGCTACCATATTTAGGAATTTCTCCCACTTCTATATCCAAGCAACAATATCGTTTAAAGAAACCAATCTTCCAACAACCTTTAGGCTTCAGTACTTATAAGGAAGTACTGAAGTACTTGCAAAGAAGTATTACAGTACTTTTAAAGGAGTACTCTCTATAAGTACTGTCTCTGTCCTCTAACACAAGAAGTGACAATATAGGAACCCACCACAAGAAACGTCTATTTCTTTGCCCTATTCGCCAATGCCAGGTGTAACGACCCGTAGATGCCTAACACTATCACCAGCAACGTCTGTATGCCATGCACTATCAGAGCAAATATACCCGCATCCGTAGCATTTACCCCATAAAGCATCATCATAGTGATGACAGCAAAGTGCCAGGGTCCTGCCCCGTTGGGCGTGGGAACAATGACTGCAAACGTTCCGCCGACAAACATCACCAGCCCGGCAAGGAAACTAAGGTGCTCCGTAAACTGGAAGCAATAGAAAGTTATATAGAAATGATAGAAATAGCATAGCCAAATAAGTAAAGTGTAAAGAACAAACAAAGGCACATTCTTCACATTCTTAAGCGACATCACACCTTCCCATATATTCAAGACTACTCCCTTTACCTTTTCAAAAAAAGAAAGCATACGCAACAGAAAATAGAGAAGTACCAAAACACCAATAATAGAAAAAAAAGCCACATAAAACCAAGGGGAAGTCACAAGATGCACCAGCGAAGGAATCTTGGTGCCCGTCTCCTCGAAAAAACGGAAAAAAACGGGCATCTGCACCAAAAAAGTAATCCCCGTAATCAGCAGAATGCAAAGCGTATCTACCAACCGCTCTGTCACCACCGTCCCCAAGGACTTCGCAAAGGAAACATTATCATATTTGGCAAGTACTCCACAACGTGAAACCTCTCCCACACGGGGCAGTACCAGATTGGTGGCATAAGATACGAAAATGGCATCGACGCAATCGCTTGTTTTGGGATGAGCATCCAGTGGCTCCAAAGTCTGCTTCCAACGCCAGCCTCGTAACACATGGCTCATCACACCGAAGAACAAGGACAACAACATCCACCACCAGTTCGTCTGATGAAGGAGAACTTCTTCTGCCTTTGAAAAGTCAAAATCACGATATACCCAATAGAGGATAAAACCACCTAATAAAATGGGTAAGATGATTTTCAATGTCTTTTTTAGCAGCTTATTCATACGATATTCCCAAATTCTTCATTCTTCATTCTTCATTCTTCATTGAAAAGAACTACCTTTGCTCCGTGTAAAGATAGGTTGTAGTTCGCATTACAGCCTGCATTTACGGAGCAAAAGTAATGATTTAGTTGATACATGAGAGTAGTTAAACCTAAAAAGTTTCTCGGGCAGCACTTCCTGAAAGACCTGAAAGTGGCACAAGACATCGCCGACACGGTAGATGTCTGTCCCGAAATTCCCATCCTCGAAGTTGGTCCGGGAATGGGAGTACTGACCCAGTTTCTTCTGCCCAAAGAGCGCAACGTCAAAGTAGTAGAACTGGACTACGAGTCAGTGGCCTACCTACGGGAAGCCTATCCGCAACTGGAAGACAACATCATTGAGGACGACTTCCTCAAAATGAACCTGCAACGGTTGTTTGGCGGACAAGCTTTTGTATTGACGGGAAACTATCCTTATAATATCTCCAGCCAGATATTCTTCAAAATGCTGGAATATAAGGACCTGATTCCCTGCTGTACGGGTATGATACAAAAGGAAGTAGCCGAGCGCATAGCAGCCGGACCGGGCAGCAAGACATACGGAATCCTAAGCGTACTGATACAAGCATGGTACAAAGTGGAGTACTTGTTTACGGTACACGAACATGTCTTCAACCCACCCCCAAAAGTTAAAAGTGCCGTCATCCGCATGATGCGCAATGAAACGCACGATTTAGGATGCGATGAGAAATTGTTCAAGCAAGTAGTGAAAACCACGTTCAATCAACGACGCAAGACTCTACGGAACTCCATAAAGCCGATACTCGGCAAAGACTGTCCACTGACGGAGGACGTATTATTTAATAAACGCCCGGAACAACTGTCCGTAAAGGAATTTATTCAGCTGACCAACCAAGTGGAGCAGGCATTGAAAACGATTAATGATTAGTGATCAAACACGAACAATCATGGAAATAGACGAAGAATACATAGACAAAGTCAAAAGCCTGATAGAACAGAAAGACGCGGAAAACGTCAAAACACTTTTGACAGACCTTCACCCGGCGGATATTGCAGAACTGTGTAATGACCTCGGCTTGGAGGAAGCCCGCTTCGTTTACCGCCTCCTTGACAACGAAACGGCAGCGGACGTACTGGTTGAAATGGACGAAGACATCCGGAAAGAATTCCTGGAACTTCTTCCTTCGGAGACCATTGCCAAGCGTTTCGTGGATTATATGGACACGGACGATGCCGTAGACCTGATGCGCGAACTTGATGAAGACAAGCAGGAGGAAGTACTTTCGCACATCGAAGATATAGAACAAGCCGGTGACATCGTTGACCTGCTGAAATATGATGAAGACACTGCCGGTGGTTTGATGGGTACGGAAATGGTGACTGTCAATGAAAACTGGAGTATGCCGGAGTGCCTGAAGGAAATGCGCCTGCAAGCTGAAAAGCTGGATGAAATTTACTACGTATACGTCATCGACGACGAAGACCGTCTGCAAGGGGTATTCCCATTGAAGAAAATGATAACTTCCCCTTCTGTCTCCAAGGTAAAGCATGTGATGCGGAAAGATCCTATCTCCGTCCATGTAGATACCCCCATTGACGAAGTGGTACAAATCATCGAAAAGTATGACTTGGTGGCAGCTCCTGTTGTAGACAGTATCGGGCGTCTGGTAGGCCAGATTACCGTAGACGACGTTATGGACGAAGTCCGCGAACAGTCGGAACGTGATTACCAGCTGGCATCCGGTTTGTCCCAAGATGTAGAAACGGACGATAATGTCATGCGCCAAACTTCTGCTCGCCTTCCATGGTTACTTATCGGTATGTTAGGCGGTATAGGCAACTCCATGATATTGGGTAACTTCGACACGACTTTCGCCGCCCATCCGGAAATGGCCCTTTATATTCCGTTGATTGGTGGTACGGGGGGAAACGTGGGAACCCAGTCGTCTGCCATCATCGTGCAAGGCCTTGCCAACAGCTCACTGGATGCCAAAGACACCTTCAAGCAGGTAGCCAAGGAAGCAGTAGTGGCGGTCATCAATGCCACCATCATCTCCCTGCTGGTATACATCTATAATTTTATCCGGTTCGGAGCTACGGCTACGGTCACTTATTCCGTCTCCATCAGCCTCTTTGCAGTCGTCATGTTCGCCTCCATCTTCGGAACGCTAGTCCCCATGACTTTAGAGAAACTGAAGGTTGACCCGGCCATTGCCACCGGCCCGTTTATCTCCATTACCAATGACATTATAGGCATGATGCTGTACATGGGTATCACTGTCTTACTGTCATAAAAACAAGAAAATAGAAAAAAATCAAGGCAAATTGTATGAAGTAATCATTTTATTTCATTAATTTGTAGCCTAATGTAACCCGAACGGGAGGAACCCGTTTCTAAAAAAGTAAATACAATGACGGACACTCATGACACTAATCTCCCCGAAAAGCCGGTGGAATTAGAAGAAGAAAAGAAGGCAGCAGAGGTTTCTGAACCGGCAACAACAGAAACTCCCGCTGAAGAAATCGTTTCGGAAAAGCCGGTAGAGCCAGTTCAGAAGCTCACGAAAGAGGAAATACTTGCCAAACTCAAAGAGGTGGTTGCAGACGTGGAGAACGTGGCAAAACCTGAAATAGACGGTTTGAAGCAATCTTTCTACAAGCTGCACAATGCTGAGCAGGATGCGGCCAGAAAACTGTTCATTGAAAACGGAGGCGCCGCGGAGAACTTTGTTCCACAAACAGACTGTGTGGAGGAAGAGTTCAAGAATATCATGTCCGTCATCAAAGAAAAAAGAAGTGCACTCACAGCCGAACTGGAGAAGCAAAAGGAAATGAACCTGCAGGTAAAGCTTTCCATCATCGAAGAGCTGAAGGAGCTGGTTGAATCTCCAGATGACGCCAACAAGAGCTATACGGAGTTCAAGAAACTACAGCAGCAATGGAACGAAGTTAAACTCGTTCCGCAAGCTAAGGTCAACGAGCTTTGGAAAAACTACCAATTGTATGTTGAGAAATTCTATGACCTTCTGAAACTGAACAATGAATTCCGCGAATACGATTTCAAGAAGAATTTGGAAATCAAGACACATCTCTGTGAAGCTGCCGAAAAGCTGGCGGATGAAGCGGATGTAGTTTCAGCTTTCCATCAGTTACAGAAGCTACATCAGGAATTCCGTGATACGGGACCGGTAGCCAAGGAACTACGCGACGAAATCTGGGCACGTTTCAAAGCTGCCTCTACAACCGTAAACCGACGTCACCAGCAACATTTCGAAGCATTGAAGGAAGTGGAACAACACAATCTTGACCAAAAGACTGTAATTTGCGAAATCATAGAAGCCATTGACTACAAAGAACTGACAAACTTTGCTTCTTGGGAGAGCAAGACGCAAGAAGTCATCGCACTTCAAAACAAATGGAAAACCATCGGTTTCGCTCCGCAAAAAATGAACGTGAAGATTTTCGAACGTTTCCGCAAAGCGTGCGACGAGTTCTTCCGTAAAAAGGGAGAGTTCTTCAAGAGCCTGAAGGAAGGTATGAACGAAAACTTGGAAAAGAAGCGCGCCTTGTGCGAAAAAGCAGAAGCTCTGAAGGACAGTACCGACTGGAAAGCAACCGCCGATGAACTGACCAAACTTCAGAAAGAATGGAAAACCATTGGTCCGGTAGCAAAGAAATATTCGGATGCCGTATGGAAACGTTTCATCTCCGCTTGTGACTACTTCTTCGAACAAAAGAACAAAGCCACTTCTTCACAGCGCAGCGTAGAGCAGGAAAATCTGGAAAAGAAAAAAGCCATCATCGAAAAACTGAATGCTATCGATGACCAAATGGATACGGAGGAAGCTACCCAACTGGTACGCGACCTCATGAAAGAATGGAACGGCATAGGACATGTACCTTTCAAAGAGAAAGACCGAATCTATAAGCAATACCACAGCCAGGTAGACAAATTGTTTGAACACTTCAACATCAGCGTCTCCAACAAGAAGCTAAGCAACTTCAAGTCGACTATCAGCTCCATTCAGGAAGGTAGTCCACAAGCCCTTTACCGGGAACGTGAGAAGCTGGTACGTGCCTTCGACAATATGAAGAACGAGCTCCAGACATATGAAAACAATCTCGGCTTCCTGACCACTTCTTCCAAGAAGGGAAATAGTCTGCTGACAGAAATCAACCGCAAGGTGGAAAAGCTGAAAGCAGACATCGAGCTTGTGAAAGAAAAGATAAAAGTGGTGGACGAGAACATCAAAAACCAAGGATAACGTAACAAGATAAGACTTAATAAAAAAGGAACCCGCCCCTACAGCTATGCAGCCGTGGGGGCGGGCCTACTTTTATACCCCTTATCAATGATGGAACAGACGGATACCCGTGAACGACATGGCAATGCCATATTTATCGCAAGTTTCAATCACATGGTCATCGCGTACAGAACCACCCGCTTGGGCAATGTAATCTACTCCACTCTTATGGGCACGCTCAATATTGTCTCCAAAAGGGAAGAATGCATCCGAACCCAAAGAAACACCTTTCAATGTATCCAACCAAGCCCGTTTTTCTTCACGGGTCAGCACTTCAGGTTTCTCCGTAAAGAACTGCTGCCAAACACCGTTAGCCAGCACATCGTCATGGTCTTCACTGATATAGACATCAATCGTATTATCACGGTCGGCACGGCGGATTTTCTCTACCCATGGCAAATTCAACACCTTCGGATGCTGGCGTAAATACCAAATGTCGGCCTTGTTGCCCGCCAAGCGAGTACAGTGGATACGGCTCTGCTGGCCGGCACCAATACCGATAGCCTGACCGTCCTTCACATAGCATACAGAATTCGACTGCGTATATTTCAAAGTGATAAGGGCTATCATCAAATCACGTTTCGCTGCTTCCGGGAAATTCTTATTCCGAGTAGGAATATTCGCAAAGAGTTCATCTCCATTCAGCTTTATCTCATTACGTCCCTGCTCAAACGTGATACCAAAGACATCCTTATGTTCAATCGGGGCAGGCTTATAGCCGGGACTTATCTGAATCACATTGTAAGTTCCTTTACGCTTTTCCCTCAAGATAGCCAGTGCTTCGTCCGTATACCCCGGAGCAATAACGCCATCCGAGACCTCGCGGTTAATAAAACGTGCAGTAGCCTCGTCGCACACATCACTCAAAGCGATAAAGTCACCATAGGAAGACATACGGTCGGCACCGCGGGCACGCACATATGCGCAAGCAAGCGGAGAGAGCGGAAGATTATCCACAAAATAAATCTTCTTCATTGTCTCGTTGAGTTCCAAGCCGATGGCGGCACCCGCCGGACTGACGTGTTTGAATGAAGTTGCAGCAGGCATACCGGTCGCCTCTTTCAGTTCCTTTACCAACTGCCATCCATTCAAGGCATCCATAAAATTAATATACCCCGGACGTCCATTCAAAACCTCAATAGGTAACTCCCCCTCCTGCATGAAAATGCGAGCCGGCTTCTGGTTAGGGTTACAGCCGTACTTCAGTGCTAATTCTTTTGCCATAAAATTCTGCTTTAATGTTGAAATGCTACAAATTTACAGAATATTTCCGGCTTACAGAAGCCTTGTCACTGAATTTGCCACCGAATGCCTACACTGAAATTTTCGTACATGGTCGAAAAGCAACAAAAAACCACTAAAACTTGCGATTTTAGTGGTTTTTTGACTTAAATAAGGTAAGTTCGTTGGGCTACCTGGATTCGAACCAGGAATGACAGGACCAGAATCTGTAGTGTTACCATTACACCATAGCCCAATTGTTATTATTTCCGTTTTGCGGTTGCAAAGATACAAAGATTTCTATAAATCAAAACAAAAACGAGTATTTTTTTCGCAAAAAACTGATAAGATACCGTAATCCAAAGGATTATATAACTAAAAAAAATCAAAAATTGAAAGAGTTTTCCTCTTTTGCGTGTTTGATATGAGAAATCAACGTATATTTGTCAACTGTTTTAATATAATAATGTATAATGAACGAAACGAAGAAACTGATTCAACAGATAACAGAAGGTATTCAAGATAAAAAAGGAAAAAAAATCGTCATCGCAGATCTGACAAAAATCGACGATACAATATGCAATTATTTCGTCATCTGCCAAGGAAACTCTCCCAGCCAAGTGACAGCCATTGTAGAATCCATCAGGGACTTCACACGCAAGGGTGCCGATACCAAGCCCTTTGCCGTAGACGGGCTGCGCAATGCCGAATGGGTAGCTATGGACTACTCGGACATATTGGTGCATGTCTTCCTGCCTGAAACAAGGGAATTCTACAATCTGGAGCACCTATGGGCAGACGCCAAATTAACTCAAATTCCTGACCTCGATTAATCAAAACGTATGGACAATAATACCAACAAGAAACCCAATAAAGTGAATATGCCCAAGTTCAACCTGAACTGGCTGTATATGATTATAGCGATGATGTTGCTGGGGTTGTACCTGACCAATGAAAGTGGTACGGCAACTAAAAACATCTCTTATGATGAATTCCAGCAATATGTACGAGACGGTTATATAAGCAAAGTCATCGGCTACGACGACAATTCCGTCGAAGCATACGTCAAACCCCAGCACGTAGGAAACGTATTTCGTCAGGACTCCAGCCGCGTAGGCAAGAATCCGCTTATTACGACCGAGGCCCCCTCACGCGAGAGCCTAGGTAATTTCCTGCAAAAGGAAAGAGACGACGCCCACTTTGACGGCTCCATTAACTACGAAAAAAAGCGGAACTACTTCGGTGCCATTTTGTGGCAGATTCTCCCCTTTGCATTCCTTATCGGTTTCTGGATTTTCATGTCCCGCCGCATGAGCGGTGGTGGAGGCATGGGCGGAGGTGGAGGCATCTTCAGCGTAGGAAAGTCCAAGGCCCAATTGTTTGAAAAAGGTTCCCCCATCAAGATTACATTCAAGGATGTGGCAGGACTTGCTGAAGCCAAGCAAGAGGTAGAAGAAATTGTCGAGTTCTTGAAAGAGCCCCAGAAATATACCGATTTGGGAGGTAAGATACCCAAGGGCGCCTTGCTGGTAGGCCCTCCGGGAACCGGAAAGACCCTGCTTGCAAAGGCCGTGGCCGGAGAAGCCAACGTACCTTTCTTCTCTTTGGCAGGTTCCGACTTTGTGGAAATGTTTGTCGGCGTGGGAGCTTCCCGTGTCCGCGATTTGTTCCGCCAAGCAAAGGAAAAAGCACCTTGTATCGTGTTCATCGACGAGATTGACGCTGTAGGGCGTGCCCGTGCCAAAGCAGCCGCTATGGGTGGCAACGACGAGCGCGAGAACACATTGAACCAGTTACTGACCGAGATGGACGGTTTCGGCTCCAACAGTGGTGTTATCATCTTAGCCGCCACCAACCGTGTGGACGTTTTGGATAAGGCATTGCTGCGCGCCGGACGTTTTGACCGCCAGATACATGTAGACCTACCCGACCTTAATGAGCGTAAGGAAGTATTCGGTGTACACCTGCGCCCCATCAAGATAGACAATAGTGTGGATGTAGACCTTCTGGCACGCCAGACTCCCGGATTCTCGGGGGCAGACATTGCCAATGTATGTAACGAAGCAGCTTTGATAGCTGCCCGCCACGGCAAAAAGTTTGTCGGAAAGCAAGACTTTCTGGACGCCGTAGACCGTATTGTGGGTGGGTTGGAAAAGAAAACCAAAATCACTACCGAGGCCGAACGCCGTTCCATTGCCATACACGAAGCCGGCCATGCCAGTATCTCCTGGTTACTGGAATACGCCAATCCGCTGATTAAAGTAACCATTGTACCCCGTGGACGCGCTTTGGGCGCGGCTTGGTATCTGCCGGAAGAACGGCAAATCACCACTAAGGAACAGATGCTCGATGAGATGTGTGCCACCTTGGGAGGACGTGCCGCCGAAGACCTATTCTTAGGTAGAATATCCACCGGAGCCATGAATGACTTGGAACGCGTGACAAAGCAGGCGTACGGTATGATTGCCTATCTGGGTATGAGCGAAAAACTACCCAACCTCTGCTATTATAATAATGAGGAATATTCCTTCAACCGCCCGTATAGCGAAAAGACTGCGGAACTGATTGACGAAGAAGTGAAGCAGATGGTCAACGAACAGTACGAACGTGCCAAGAAAATATTGTCCGAAAACCAAGAAGGGCACAACCGGCTGGCACAACTGCTGATTGACAAAGAAGTAATCTTTGCCGAAGACGTTGAACACATCTTTGGGAAACGTCCATGGGCTTCCCGCTCGGAGGAAATCAGTGCAAACAAGACTGCTGCCGAGCTGAAAAAAGCGGAGCAAGAAGAAGAGCAAAAAGCCATAGAAGCAGAAAAGGAAGTCAAGGAAGAAGAAGAAAAGCATGAAAAATAACTTTATCCAACGTGCCGTTACCGGCGTGTTATTCGTCATAGTATTGGTGGGCTGTATTATTTACAGCCCCCTTTCGTTCGGTATACTGTTCACCATTATCAGCGCACTGAGCGTACATGAGTTTGCCCAATTAGTCAGCAAAAGCGGCGAAGTAAGCATTAACAAGACCATCACTGCATTGGGGGGAGCCTACCTTTTCCTTGCATTGATGAGTTTCTGTACCCAGCAGTCTGTAGGAGCACGAGTATTCCTTCCTTATTTGGGACTATTGCTCTACATGATGATTACGGAACTTTACCTCAAGAAAAAGAATCCGACGGGTAACTGGGCCTACTCCATGCTAAGCCAATTGTACGTGGCACTCCCCTTTGCCCTGCTGAACGTACTTGCTTTTCAGAATTCCCCGGAAACGAGCAGTGTGACCTACAACCCTATTCTACCGCTTTCCATTTTCGTATTTATCTGGTTGAGCGATACAGGTGCCTATTGCGTAGGTTCGCTGATAGGCAAACACCGTCTGTTCGAACGTATCTCACCTAAAAAATCCTGGGAGGGCAGCATCGGCGGCGGAATATTCTCCATCGCTTCCTCTCTTGGCTTTGCACATTTCTTTCCTTTTATGCCAGGATGGCAATGGGTAGGTCTGGCAATCGTTGTCGTCATTTTCGGCACTTGGGGCGATCTGACCGAATCACTCATGAAACGCCAATTGGGCATCAAGGATTCCGGTAACATTCTGCCGGGGCATGGAGGGATGCTCGACCGTTTCGACAGTGCCCTGATGGCAATTCCTGCAGCAGTTGTTTATCTATATGCCTTGACGATGTTCTAACGACGGCTCACATGACCAAACTTACATAAAACAGATATAAAAAGAGCACCCGGGCAAGATGAATGACATCAAAATCACGGGTGCTCTTTCTAACTATATACTCTCGCAAACTCTTTCTTACTTCAACTGCATATTGGACAAATCCACATTAGTAGTCAGCTTTTCATTACTCCCCGCAGTTTTCAAATCAAAGGTTACTTCCACCTCTCCATTCTCTTCTGAATTGAGTTTCAACTTGATGCCTTTGGTTTCAGAGGGGATGTCCAGACTGTTCAAGTTATAGGAGACAGCACCAGGACTACGACGTCCCGTCAGGTCATCATAGTCGTTATAGCGGAGTTCCAAATGGACGTATCCATCTTCGCCATACAAAGTATCATCTTCTTGCGGACGCACCAGGCTGATACGGTGTTTATTATCAGTCGAAGATGGCAGGTTCTGCATGAAAAAAATGTTCATATAGCCACCACTGATGGTAATATCACCTTTATATATACGCACGGGGTCATTACCGAATTCCTCTTCGGTTTCGGGAGTCAGCGTCTCCACCTCTTTCGTCAAAACGTTCTGCAGACGCAGCAGCTTCACAGCATGATCATATCCTGCATAGTCGTCCCACAAAGGATTGAACACGGTAATCACACGCTGCCCATCCACGGCATCATACCACCCTATGTCCGTATTCACCGGCCAGAGCGTCCCCCAAACATCGCAGTTTAAATAAAAGGCATTTCCCGTAACACGCACAGTGGCCCACAAAGGCGGGGTAAAATCACCCAAAGAATATCCGTCGTTATCATCACATGATTGCAAAGCGGGCATCACTGCCAAACATATTGCCATAAATAACCAATATAGCTTTTTCATAATCAAAGTCCTTTTCATTTGTTTCTGTATAGAAAATACAAAAGCCGGGCATTTACTGCACCGGCTTTTCCCATTTTAACAAATTCTTAATTTTTCGATTATTCTTCCCTCCTCCTCAGTAATGCCACCATCTCGCGGGCAGCATGTTTGGGTGCCCCTGCCTCTCCCAGACAGGATGCCATATACTCATATCCCTCGAGCATCTGACGGCGGTATTCCTTATCGTACAAAATGCGGTTCAGCTCCGAGCGTACCTGCTCTACCGTCATGGTATCCGCAACCAGCTCTTTCACCACCTCCCGGTTGGCTATGAGATTGACCAGGGAAATGTACTTCACTTTCAGTATATGCCGTTTCAGGAAAGCGATAACCTTCCCTATCGGAGTATGGTAACATACCGCTTGCGGCACACGAAACAGAGCTGTTTCCAGCGTTGCCGTCCCCGAAGTGACCAGTGCAGCCTCTGCCTGCCTCAACAAAGGGAATGTCTTGTTGAAGATAATCTTCACATCCACCCCACCCACATAACGTTTGTAATACTCGGGGGAAATACCCGGAGCACCGGCCAGCACCAGTTGATAATCGGGAAAAGAAGCTGCCGCACGAAGCATGTCGGGCAGATTGTCCTTGATTTCCTGCTTGCGGCTACCAGCCAGCAGAGCAATAACGGGTTTGGCCGAAAGTCCGTTTGCCCGGACAAAGTCGTCGAATGTCTCTGAGCTGGAAGCAAGAAAAGCCGTCACTTCATCCACTGTCGGATTGCCGACATAATGTATCGGATACCCGTGCTTCCCTTCAAAAAACTCCACCTCGAACGGTAGGATGGAGAACAGCTCATCCACATCCCGTTTAATATTCTTGATGCGGTATTCCTTCCATGCCCAAATCTTGGGAGAAATATAATAAAAGACAGGAATCCTTGTGTTGGCATGGACAAACTTGGCTATATCCAGATTAAAGCCCGGATAGTCCACCAAAATCAGCACATCCGGCTGCCACGCAACAATATCCTCCTTGCAGCGCTTCATATTGGCAAAGATGGTGCGCAGATGCAGCAATACGGGAATGAACCCCATATACGCCAACTCTTTGTAATGCTTCACCATCACACCGCCCACTGCAGCCATGAGGTCGCCTCCGAAGAAACGGAACTCCGCTTGCGAGTCCTCCTCCTTCAATGCAGCCATCAGATGGGAGGCATGCAGGTCGCCGGAAGCTTCACCGACAATCAAGTAATACTTCATATCAATTGATAATTGTCAATTAATTCAGAACCATGCTTTCAGTTCATCAATCAAGCCGTATGCCGTTGCATCCACCGTGGTCGGGGTGATTGCCACATAACCGTTATCAAGCGCCCAATGGTCATTCTTCTCATTTTCGGCATCGTTGTTCTCAAACTCGCCGGTCAGCCAGTAGTAATGGGCATCTCCTCTATGGGCAAAGTTTTCCCATTCATTGGTCCATTGCCCCTTGGTTTGTTCGCAAATCTTCACACCCTTCAATTCTTTGGTATCGGGGAAGTTGACATTGAGGCATGTCAACGGAGGGAGTCCTTTCTCCAATACCAGCCGGGCTATCTCGCGGATGTAAGGACCTGCAGGTTCAAAATCAGCGTTCGGCTCATGGTTGCAAAGGGAGAATCCGATGGAAGGCACTCCTTTCAGGCATCCCTCTATCACAACGCCCATCGTACCGGAATAATGCAGGTTTACAGAAGAATTGTCGCCGTGGTTGATGCCGCCTACCACCAAGTCGGGCTTGCGGTCGAGCACCGTATGAAAAGCCAGCTTCACACAATCGGTCGGCGTACCGGAACACTTGTATACCGTCAGCCCAACATCCTTACGGACCAACTGGTAGTGGATAGGTTCCGTTACAGTCAGCGCACACGCACTTCCAGAGCGGGGTGCATCCGGCGCCATTACCACAATCTCGCCCAGCGGACGGAGGAATTTGATTAACTCGCTAATACCTTTCGCAATGATGCCGTCATCATTGGAAATCAATATCAAAGGTCTCTGATTTTCCATAACTTTCTTTTTTATTATCGTGCAAAAGTAGCTAAAAAGGCTTTAAACAGAATGCTACAAAGATAATAATTCTTTTGTATTCAAAGATATTTTCAGAAAAGGCTAACTTTGTACCGACAATAATTGGAATATAATCATTCATAAAATCCATGCTATAATGAACACTTTTTGCCATTCTACCATTGCTGCACGCATCGAGACGGCAGCTGCCGCAATTATTCTGTTTCTAACAACCCTGACAAGCTGTGGCAGGAGCAGTTCTCCCGAGCCACTTGACCAATGGAATGACGGGACATCTACGCTTCACACGGCAGACCCGGTCATTGCAGAAGGCCGGAAGCTCTTCAACGACAAAGAATACCAAAATTTCCGACTCACCGGAGAAGCCCTCACACAACCCGGCTCCGAAGCAGGCCTCCTCTTTCATACGGACGGCGAGTCCGGTTATGAAGTGATATTCCGTAACGGAGACATCGACGGCACACGCAAGAGCGGCTCACTCGCCTCGGTGCGCAACCTCTATCGCTCACTCGCAAAAGATGGAGAATGGTTTGACTTCGAGATAACCGTACGCGGACAAAACATCATTGTCTGCATTAACGGAACCGAAGTTGTTTGTTATACCGAACCCGGACACCCATATCGCACAGAGGAGCACGCCCGGCAACTGCTGAGTCAAGGTTCCATTGCCCTGCAAGGCATACACGGCGAAGTGTCATTCCGGAATCTCGCCATCGAACGGCTTGCCAAGGAGGCACGCAACGAAGCCGACACGCTTGCTCCGGTAGACGAGCGCACGGATGAGATAATCAGGCTACAGCAGCACGATTTCCCAGTTATAGACTATCACGTTCACTTGAAAGGAGGGCTGACGAAGGAAATGGCACACGCCATGTCCATGAATTACGGTATCAACTATGGTGTCGCCCCCAATGCCGGAGAAGGAGGCGTAGGACGTATGCTGGCCGATGACAAAGAAGTGTACGACTATTTTAATGAAGTAAAAGGGATGCCATTCCTGTGCGGTGTACAAGGTGAGGGACGCAAATGGACGGCAACTTTCTCGCAGGAAGCTTTGGGGATTTTCGATTACCTGTTTACCGACGCCATGACCATCATAGACCACAAGGGACGTAATTCGCGCATCTACCGGGCCGAAGAAGCACTCTTTGATGACATTACGCTTGAACAGTATATGGACCACCTTGTCGACCAAACAGTCCTGATTCTGACCAACGAGCCAGCCGACATTTATGCCAACCCTACCTTCTTGCCCGATACTATGGCGCATGATTACGACAAGTACTGGACGGACGGACGCATTGAACGCGTATTGAATGTATTGCAACAACATGGAATCGCTCTGGAAATCAATGCACGCTACCGGATTCCCAGTTTCGAGATTATCCGTCGCGCCAAAGCACGTGGAATCAAACTCACATTCGGTACAAACAATGTCGATGCCGACTTCGGACGACTGGAATACTGCGCCGAAGCCATCAAGCAATGCGGCCTCACAGCCGACGATATATGGTTCCCGTCGATGAGCACACGCCGCTCCCGCCCCATTGTCATATACAACCGATTCGAGTAGCAGGGAACAACCGCTGTCATCTTCACCAACAGAAACGATACACCTATGGACATTCTTCTCATCATCTTGGGCATCCTCTGCCTGATTGTCGGATTGGCAGGCTGCATCCTGCCTATGATTCCGGGACCGCCCGTAGCCTATGCAGGCTTGTTGCTTCTACATTTCACGGACAAGGCGCAGTTTTCCACCACGCAGTTACTTTTATGGCTGGCAGCAGTCGTCCTTGTACAGATACTGGATTATTTCGTCCCGATGCTGGGCAGCAAATACAGCGGAGGCAGTCGGTGGGGAACGCGCGGCTGCCTCATAGGCACCATCGTAGGGTTGTTCTTCATGCCTTGGGGCATCATCCTCGGCCCCTTTCTCGGAGCCTTTGCCGGCGAACTGATGGGAGGCAGCAAGACAGACCAGGCCTTGAAATCGGGGCTGGGCTCGCTGCTTGGATTCTTGCTGGGCACAGTAGTGAAATGTGTGATGTGTGCGTACTTCTGCTGGGAGTTCGTCAAAGCCTTGGTCTGACACCAGCTCCTCTCCTTCTGCCCGGGAACAACTTATCCCCCGACCATCTTCCACACGGTAGTCCATCTGCATGAGATGTACATCTCGAGCAACATGAGATGCACGTTTCAAACAACACGAGATGTACATCTCATGCAAGTAGAGAGAATAGTCCAAGCCAATGTCTTCCATTGGTTTACAAATCTTAATCTTCTGCAAGCGAGACAAAAAATCAGCTTCATTTCAAGATAAATACGTATATTTGCCCACTAAACAGAGAAAGAACGCTTTACGCGCAATTTACAAGAAGAAAAACAGCGGTAAACGTCTGTGAGTTATTAACAAAACAGCCGACTTATCAACCGTTTTTGCAATCTTTCTCCAAATTTGTAGGCGCTATCCGGAATTATCACTTATTTCGCTGCCAATAAATATTGAGATTATGGGAAAAATAATTGCTATGGCTAACCAAAAGGGTGGTGTAGGCAAGACTACGACGACAATCAACCTCGCAGCCTCACTCGCCACGCTTGAAAAGAAAGTGCTCGTTGTAGATGCCGACCCGCAGGCCAATGCCTCCTCAGGATTGGGTGTGGACATCAAGCAGTCGGAATGTACTATCTACGAGTGCATTATTGACCGTGCAGACGTACGCGAGGCCCTTCATGACACGGAGATAGACACACTGAAGGTAATCTCCTCCCACATCAATCTGGTAGGTGCCGAAATAGAGATGCTCAATCTGAAAAACCGCGAAAAGATACTGAAAGAAGTACTCGCTCCGCTGAAGAATGAGTTTGATTATATCTTGATAGACTGTTCCCCGTCTTTGGGTCTGATTACGGTCAACGCACTGACTGCCGCCGATTCGGTAATCATCCCCGTACAAGCGGAATATTTTGCACTGGAAGGCATCAGCAAATTGCTGAATACCATTAAAATCATCAAGTCCAAGCTGAACCCTGCCCTCGAAATCGAAGGCTTCCTGCTGACGATGTACGACTCGCGCCTGCGCCAGGCCAACCAGATTTACGATGAAGTGAAACGCCACTTCCAGGAATTGGTATTCAACACCGTCATCCAGCGCAATGTGAAACTGAGCGAAGCTCCCAGCTACGGCCTGCCCACCATTCTCTATGACGCAGACTCAACCGGAGCCAAAAACCACATGGCACTTGCCAAGGAATTGATAAGCAGAAACGAAAAGAAGTGATTATAGTGGTTAGTGATTAATGATTAGTGATAAATACCATATTTACAATGCACAAACAAATCATCCCGTATGGTTAAATTGTAAATCGTCAAATAGTAAATAAACAGATGGCACAAAGAAATGCATTAGGACGCGGGCTAGACGCCCTCTTCTCCATGGATGAAGTAAAGACCGAAGGCTCCTCCTCTATCAATGAGATAGAGCTGTCGAAGATTACGGTCAATCCCAACCAGCCCCGTCATGAATTCGACCCGGTTGCGTTGCAGGAGTTAGCCGATTCCATCTCCGAAATCGGCATCATACAGCCCATCACCCTGCGCAAGCTTAGCGACGACGAATACCAGATTATCGCCGGCGAGCGTCGTTTCCGTGCTTCGCAGCTTGCCGGACTGACAAGCATCCCTGCCTATATCCGCACTGCAGATGACGAGAACGTCATGGAAATGGCGCTCATCGAAAACATACAGCGCGAAGACTTGAACTCCGTAGAAATAGCCCTCGCTTACCAGCATCTGTTGGAACAATACGGACTGACGCAGGAACGCCTCAGCGAACGCGTTGGTAAGAAGCGTACCACCATTGCCAACTACCTGCGCCTGCTCAAACTGCCCGCCCCCGTCCAGATGGGACTGCAGAACAAGCAGATAGACATGGGACATGCCCGCGCTTTGGTAACGCTTGGCGATCCCAAACTGCAAGTGAAGATTTTCGAAGAAATCCTGGAGCACGGGTATTCCGTACGCAAAGTGGAAGAAATCGTAAAGTCACTGAGTGAAGGCGAAAGCGTGAAGAGCGGTGGTCGTAAGATTGCCCCCAAGCGCGCCAAACTGCCCGAAGAATTCAATATGCTGAAACAACAGCTCTCGGGCTTTTTCAGTACCAAGGTGCAGCTAACCTGCTCGGAGAAAGGAAAAGGTAAAATCAGTATCCCGTTCAATAACGAAGAAGAATTGGAACGTATCATCGGCATTCTTGATACGCTGAAGAAATAAATGAGGAAAAAAGGAAGAATATATCAGTTAGCCATTGCCCTGCTGCTCTGTTTTTTACAGATGGCAGGGATTGCTATGTATGGTCAGGACCGTCCACGTGCCGCTTCCAAGCGTGCGCAGCGGCATCAGACCGATACACTCAACACCGTGGTGAACCGGGACAGCCTCACTGTTGCCGACAGTCTTGCAGCCGAAAACAAGCGGAAGATGCTGGAAATGACTGCCAGCCCCGACCTGAAGGAACAGCCCGTGCCTACAGACAGTCTGCAAAAGGCCATCGACCCCAAAAGGTGGGTACCTAATCCCACAAAAGCCACCTGGCTTGCCCTCGTCATTCCCGGCGGTGGACAAATTTACAACCGCAAGTATTGGAAACTGCCCATCTTCTATGGAGGATTTGCCGGTTGTGCCTATGCCCTTACGTGGAACAGCAAGATGTATAAGGACTATTCGGCCGCCTACAAGGATGCCGTAAATGGTAATTTCAACTCCAGTACCATTACCGACCTGCTGCCTCCCAACTATAACTATACCGAAAGCCAGCTGACGGAGACACTACGGAAGCGTAAGGATACCTTCCGACGATACCGCGACTTGAGCATCTTCGCCTTTATCGGTGTATACCTGCTGTCTGTTGTCGACGCATACGTAGACGCAGAGCTGTCCAACTTTGACATCACCCCCGACCTCAGCATGAAAGTGGAACCTGCCATAATCAACAGCCAGATGACTGGTTCCTCTAATAAGAACGTCGGCGTGCAATGCAGTTTCCGATTCTAAAAACGAAAATTAAAGCATAAATTATTACCTAATGACACACAAGGCCATATATATGAAAAGAATTATTCTCGGTTCCTCGCTTCTGTTTTGTGCCCTCTTCACCGCTCCGGCCATGCATGCGCAAGAAAGCGTGGAAGTGCTTATCCGCGAAAACGGCACGGAACGCCAGGAATCCATCGAGCTGCCCAAAAGCATGACCTATCCGCTGGACAGCCTGCTCAATGACTGGAAAGCCAAGAATTACATAGACTTGGGAAAAGACTGCAGCACCTCTACCGTAAACCCGATGTTCAGTGACTCTGTATACATAGACCGGTTGTCGCGCATGCCGACCGTCATGGAAATGCCATACAACGAGATTGTGCGCAAGTTCATCGACATGTATGCCGGACGTCTGCGCAACCAGGTTGCCTTCATGCTGAGCGCCTGCAACTTCTATATGCCCATCTTCGAAGAAGCGCTGGATGCCTACGGCCTGCCGCTCGAGCTGAAATACCTGCCCATCATAGAATCCGCTCTCAACCCTTCTGCCGTATCCCGCGCGGGAGCCTGCGGACTATGGCAGTTTATGCTCGCCACCGGAAAGATATACGGACTGGAAAGCAACAGCCTCGTAGACGAACGCCGTGACCCGATAAAGGCGACCTGGGCGGCAGCACGCTACCTGAAGGACATGTATGACATTTACAAAGACTGGAACCTGGTGATTGCCGCCTACAACTGCGGTCCGGGCACCATCAACAAAGCCATCCGCCGCTCGGGAGGGAAAACCGATTATTGGGAAATCTACAACTATCTGCCCAAAGAGACACGCGGCTACGTGCCCGCCTTCATTGCCGCCAACTACGTAATGACCTACTACTGCAAGCACAACATCTGCCCCATGGAAACCGACATTCCGGAAGCAACCGATACGGTGCAAGTAAGCCGTAACCTTCATTTCGAGCAGATTTCCGACCTATGCGGCATCAGCCTGGACCAGATAAAGAGCCTAAATCCCCAATTCAAGAAAAGCATCATCCCCGGAGAGAGCAAGCCGCAGACGCTACGCCTCCCCATCAACTACATCAGTGCCTTCATTGACAAGCAAGACACCATCTATGCCCACCGCAGTAACGAGCTGTTCAAGAACCGCAGAGTCGTGGCCGTTTCCAATACACGCTCGACGGCACGTAGCAGCAAAGGCAGTACCGCTACGGGGAATGTCACCTACCACAAGATACGCAGTGGCGAGAATCTCGGCAGCATTGCACGGAAATACGGCGTCACTGTCAATCAGTTAAAAAGTTGGAATGGATTGCGCAGTACCAGAATCTCCGCAGGAAAGCGCTTGAAGATTTATAAATAAAGACATAAACGCTTGCCCGGTGTTGAAAATTGCTTATTTTTGCAAAAAGTGAAGTGAAGAAAGGAGAAAGCAGTATATGGAAGAAAATATAAGTCAGAAGGAAAAGGAAAAAGCCGAAGAGGAAATGATCGAACAGGCATTCCAAGAACTGTTGAACGACTATTTGGCCACCAAGCACCGCAAGCGCGTCGAAATAATAACCAAAGCATTCAACTTTGCCAACCAGGCGCATAAGGGCATCAAGCGTCGTTCCGGCGAGCCCTACATCATGCACCCCATTGCTGTGGCAAAGATTGTCTGTAATGAGATAGGACTGGGGTCTACTTCCATATGCTCGGCATTGCTGCATGATGTGGTGGAGGACACCGACTACACCGTAGAGGATATTGAAAACATCTTCGGTCCCAAAATCGCCCAGATTGTAGACGGGCTGACAAAGATTTCCGGCGGTATCTTCGGCGACCGTGCCTCGGCGCAGGCAGAGAACTTCAAGAAGCTGCTGCTCACCATGTCCGACGATATCCGGGTTATCCTCATCAAGATAGCCGACCGTCTGCATAACATGCGTACACTCGGCTCCATGCTGCCCAACAAGCAGTTCAAGATTGCAGGCGAAACACTCTATATTTATGCCCCGCTCGCCAACCGCCTCGGCTTGTACAAAATCAAGACAGAACTGGAAAACCTGAGCTTCAAGTACGAACATCCGGAAGAGTACCACGAGATAGAAGAGAAACTGGAAGCCACCGCCGTGGAGCGCGACAAGGTATTCAATGAGTTCACCGCTCCGATACGGGCGCAACTGGACAAAATGGGACTGAAATACCGTATCCTTGCCCGTGTAAAGTCCATCTACTCCATCTGGAACAAAATGCAGACCAAGCATGTCCCCTTCGAGGAAATCTATGATTTGCTTGCTGTCCGCATCATCTTCGAGCCCCGCAATATAGAGGAAGAGCTAAACGACTGCTTCGACATTTACGTCTCCATATCCAAGATATACAAGCCCCACCCTGACCGCCTGCGCGACTGGGTGAGCCATCCCAAAGCCAACGGCTACCAAGCCCTGCACGTCACCCTTATGGGTAACAACGGGCAATGGATTGAAGTACAAATCCGCAGTGAACGCATGAATGACGTTGCCGAACAAGGCTTTGCCGCCCACTGGAAATACAAAGAAGGCGGAGGCAGCGAAGATGAAGGCGAACTGGAGAAATGGTTGCGTACCATCAAGGAAATTCTGGACGACCCACAACCGGACGCCATCGATTTTCTCGATACCATCAAACTGAACTTGTTTGCATCGGAAATTTTCGTCTTCACCCCGAAAGGCGACCTCAAGACCATGCCGCAGAACTCTACGGCACTGGACTTTGCCTTCTCCTTGCATACCGACATCGGCAGCCACTGCATCGGCGCCAAGGTAAACCACAAACTGGTTCCCCTAAGCCACAAACTGCAAAGCGGTGACCAGGTAGAGATATTGACCTCCAAATCGCAACGCGTGCAGCCGGAGTGGGAAGTGTATGCCACCACCGCCCGCGCCCGCGCCAAGATTGCCGCCATCCTGCGCAAAGAGGCGAAAACCTATCAGAAAGAAGGTGAAACCATACTGAACGAATTCTTCAAAAACGAGGATATACGTATGGATGATGCTGCTCTGGACAAGCTGACCAGGCTGCACGGCTTCCACACCCGCGACGAGCTGCTCGTTGCCATCGGCAACAAACGGGTTGTGCTGGGCGATGCCGACAAGAACGTGTTCAAGGAAAAGCAGAACAGCAACTGGAAGAAGTTCCTGACCTTCTCCTTCGGTAACAAGGACAACAAGGATGCCAAAGAACAACCGGAAGAGAAAACACCGCAAGAGAAAATCAACACTAAGCAGATTCTGAAGCTGACGGAAGAGACCATCTCAAAGAACTATATTATGGCCGACTGTTGCCATCCCATTCCGGGTGACGACGTACTGGGATACATCGACGAGCAAAACCGTGTTGTCATCCACAAGCGCCAATGCCCCGTTGCCACCCGCCTTAAGAGTAGCTACGGAAACCGTATCATCGCCACCGAGTGGGACACTCACAAGGATTTGTCGTTCCTCGTCACCATATATATAAAAGGTATAGACAGCATGGGATTGCTGAACGAAGTAACTCAAGTCATCTCCCGCCAGCTCAACGTGAATATCCGTAAACTGACCATCGAAACCAACGACGGTATCTTCGAAGGAAAGATACAACTCTATGTACACGATGTGGACGACGTGCGCACTATCTGCAATAACCTGAAGCAGATACAGAATATAAAACAAGTGACGAGAGTAGAGGAATAAACGGAGTGGTATTTATTCTACTTCAGTCCTTGAATATTTTCCTTCAAGCTCTCCACATCCTCGTAAGTAAACTCATCCAATGCCAGTTTCATGCCTACCAGTTCTTCGCGGATAGCTCTCAGGCGATCTACGATTTCAAAGTTGCGTATCGTAGCTTCTTTATTGTCTTTCATCCGTTGGCGGGCGCCGGGCAAGGTCATTCCGCGCTCCTTCACCAGATGATAGATAAGTTTCACTGTCTCAATGTCCTCCTTACGGTACTGGCGTATTCCCCGCCCCCCCTTCTTCGGATTGAGTTGCGGAAACTCCTTTTCCCAGAAACGGAGCAGTGATTCGTTGACATCGAACATGGCAGCCACCTCGCTGATGGAGTAATATAACTTTAAATTCTTATCTGTATTCAGCATGATGTAATCCTTTCTCTATAAATCATCCGTCAATCAAGCACCTTACCATGGTTCGCCGCAATCTGTATCATGCGGTCATAATCCTCGGCACTGAGATCCATGAAGTAGTAGTTGACGGGATTCACAACTTTTCCCTTGACGTGTACTTCGTAGTGCAAGTGCGGACCAGTACTCTTGCCCGTACTGCCTACCCCGCCAATGACCTCACCACGTACCACTTTCTTGCCCAACTTCGTCCGGAAATCGCGCAAGTGTGCATACACCGTCTGATAACCGAAGCCGTGGTCTATCACAATTCTGTTGCCATAGCCCGATTGCCAGCCCATCTGCACCACGGTGCCATCTCCCGTGGCATAGACATCCGTGCCCTGGGGAGCCGAAAAGTCCATACCCTCATGGAACTTGCTGGTACCATAAATGGGGTCGATACGCGTACCGTAACCCGAAGCGGTCTTACGGAGGTCTTTATTGGAAACCGGCTGTATGGCAGGAATGCAGCGCAGCATTTCATCATGATTCTTGCACATCTCCACCACATCGTCAAAGGAGCGGGACTGGATATAGAGTTGCTTGCTAATCATATCCATTTTCTGCGTGGTATTGATAACCAAGTCGGAGTTAGCCATATCCATCAGATGCTCATAGCGGTTGGTACCGCCGTATCCAGCCTGACGGATGGCAGAAGGAATAGGGTCGGCCATGAAAATCACCCGGTACAGATTGTCATCACGCTGCTGTATGTCTTGCAGCACTCCCATAGCCTCGTCCAGCCGGCGGGAGAGGACGTTGTACTGCGCCTGCAGTTTGCTGTTCTCCTTTCGCAACTCCTTCTCCGACGGAGAGCCGAAGATAAGCAGCAATACGATGAAACTGCCCGCACCCAGCCCCATACCGATGAACAAACGGCGGAGAATGCTCAGCGCCCGCTGCCTCACGGTAGGATAAATACGGTCGTACGTCTGCGTCTGGGGATTATAAATGTAGTAAACTTTGCGCATCTTAGGAAATATTTCGCTTGTCAATGCGACAAAAGTAATAAAAACAAGCTATCTTTGCACAGTTTTTTCAAGAATATTAAGACTAAGTAGCAAGTAGTTAGTAGTAAGAAACGGGCAAAAAACGACAAGAGAAGGTAAATCAAATTAGAATCAGATAAATCAATAGAGAGTATGTTGACTGCAAACGAAATCAGAGACTCTTTCAAGAGTTTCTTCGAAAGTAAAGGCCACCAGATAGTGCCTTCGGCCCCGATGGTGATTAAGGATGACCCCACGTTGATGTTCACCAATGCGGGAATGAACCAGTTTAAAGATATCATTTTGGGCAACCACCCGGCGAAATACAAAAGAGTTGCTGACTCGCAGAAATGCCTTCGCGTAAGCGGAAAGCACAACGACCTGGAGGAAGTGGGTCACGATACCTACCACCACACCATGTTCGAGATGCTGGGCAACTGGTCGTTTGGCGACTACTTCAAGAAGGAAGCCATCTCCTGGGCATGGGAGTATCTGGTGGATGTATTGAAACTCGACCCCAAAGACCTCTACGCCACCGTATTCGAAGGTAGCGCCGAAGAAGGACTGGAACGCGACAACGAAGCCGCTTCTTACTGGGAGCAGTTCTTGCCGAAAGACCACATTCTGAATGGCAACAAACACGATAACTTCTGGGAAATGGGTGATACGGGACCGTGCGGTCCGTGTTCGGAAATCCATGTGGACTCCCGTTCGGAAGAAGAGAAGGCCAAAGTACCCGGCAGCCAGCTGGTGAACAAAGACCACCCGCAGGTGATTGAAATCTGGAACCTCGTGTTCATGCAGTTCAACCGCAAGGCGGACGGCAGCCTGGAAGGACTTCCCGCCAAGGTTATCGACACCGGCATGGGCTTCGAGCGACTGGTGCGCACACTGCAAGGAAAGACCTCCAACTACGACACCGACGTATTCCAACCGATACTGAAAGCCATCGGAGACATGGCAGGCAAGAAGTATGGCGAAGATGAGAAGTCGGACATCGCCATGCGTGTAATTGCCGACCACATCCGCACCATCGCCTTCTCCATCACCGACGGACAGCTTCCGAGCAATGCCAAGGCAGGTTACGTCATCCGTCGTATCCTCCGCCGTGCCGTGCGCTACGGTTACACGTTCCTCGGACAGAAGCAGGCATTCATGTACAAGCTCCTCCCCGTACTCATCGAGAACATGGGCGCCGCTTATCCCGAACTGGATGCACAGAAGGAACTGATTGCCAAAGTTATCAAGGAAGAAGAAGATTCCTTCCTCCGCACCCTGGAGACGGGTATCCGCCTGCTGGAAAAGACCATGGCAGACGCCAAAGCCGCCGGCAAGAACGAAATCAGCGGAAAGGATGCCTTTACCTTATATGATACCTTCGGTTTCCCGCTCGACTTGACGGAACTGATTCTCCGCGAAAACGGCATGACTGCCGACATCAAGGAGTTTGACGCCGAAATGCAGCAGCAGAAACAGCGTGCCCGCAATGCCGCCGCCATAGAGACTGGTGACTGGATTACGCTAAAGGAGGGTACTACCGAATTCGTAGGATATGACTATACGGAATACGAAACATCCATTCTGCGCTACCGCCAAGTGAAGCAGAAGAACCAAACCTTGTATCAGATTGTACTGGACAAGACTCCGTTCTATGCCGAAAGCGGCGGTCAGGTAGGTGACACCGGTGTATTGGTGAACGAGTTTGAAACCATCGAAGTGGTAGACACCAAGAAGGAGAACAACCTGCCTATCCACATCACCAAGAAGCTGCCCGAACACATGGAAGCTCCGATGATGGCATGCGTGGATACCGACAAGCGTGCCGCTTGTGCCGCCAACCACTCTGCCACCCACTTGCTGGATGCTGCGCTGCGCGAAGTATTGGGCGAGCATGTAGAGCAGAAGGGCTCTTTGGTTACACCGGACTCCCTGCGTTTCGACTTCTCACACTTCCAGAAGGTGACGGACGAGGAAATCCGCAAGGTGGAACACATCGTTAATGCAAAGATTCGCGCCAACATACCTTTGAAGGAATACCGCAACATTCCTATCGAAGAAGCCAAAGAACTGGGCGCCATCGCTCTGTTCGGCGAGAAGTACGGTGACCATGTACGCGTTATCCAGTTCGGTTCTTCCGTAGAATTCTGTGGTGGTACGCACGTGGCTGCAACCGGAAACATCGGTATGGTGAAGATTATCTCCGAAAGCTCCGTGGCTGCCGGTGTGCGCCGTATCGAAGCCTACACGGGTGCACGCGTGGAGGAACTGATGAACACCATCGAGGACACGCTGCACGACTTGAAGGCGCTCTTCAACAACGCACCCGACCTTGCCGGAACCATCCGTAAGTATATTGACGAAAACGCCGGACTGAAGAAGCAGGTAGAGGACTTCATGAAAGAGAAAGAAGCACAGCTGAAAGAAAGACTGCTGAAGAACGTGCAGGAAGTCAATGGCGTTAAAGTCATCAAGTTCTGTGCTCCCCTGTCGGCAGAAACAGTGAAGAACATCGCCTTCCAGTTGCGTGGCCAGATTACGGAAAACCTGTTCTTCGTAGCGGGAACAGAAGCCGAAGGCAAGCCGATGCTGACCGTCATGCTGAGCGACAACCTCGTGGCAGGCGGACTGAAAGCCGGTAACCTGGTGAAAGAAGCTGCCAAACTTATCCAAGGCGGTGGCGGTGGCCAGCCCCACTTTGCAACTGCCGGCGGTAAGAATGCTGACGGACTGAACGCTGCCATTGACAAAGTTTTGGAATTGGCAGGATTATAATTGAAAATAATTGGCGAAACACTTGACATCGCCTCTGTGATGTTGTATATTTGTAATGTCATTTTTTAGATATTTCAAAATTAAACTACCGGGAAAGGAGGAGCATTGCTTCTCCTTTTCTTTTTATCCTCCACGGTATTCCATTTGAAATGCCACATGCCGGCTCCCCAAACTCCACACCTTACCATCCTAAATGCCACACCTTAGCAAGTGAAATGGCTGGCATTTACCCTCCAAAGCCCTGGGGTTTCCGTGAAAAACCCTAAGGTTTGGGACAGTGAAGTGGAGGGAACGGATGATTAGTCCAGAACAAACAGACAATGCATTCGAAGCAAACGAATGATGCATACAGAACAGACAGATGATGCGCAACAGAAACAAAAACGGGAAGCCTAAGCCTCCCGTCTGTTAATCTTTCGTAAATCTGCTCTTGACAAGATTTCCACTAAAACCTTATTCCATCCGAAGTATAAACATTTCGCGATAAACCACCAGTGCACCTTCGGGCAGCAAACCGGAAGGACAGAAAGGAGTTACATTTTCCGCAAGTACACATTTACCATTTCCCGAGACCGTCCGCGTAAAGAGCCTCTTCTCTCCATTATAAGTAAACTGCCACAATGCATATGTATCTCCGTTCTCATCTTCCACCGGAACTGTCTCGTATATCCCCATTAGCGGTTCCTCCTCTTTTCCCGTCGGATAGATTTCCAATACACCTTTCCACATACTATTGGAGAAATCTTCGGGCACCAGCACATAATACCCGCCATCCTTCACCCAAGGACGCTCGGCAAGTGCCTTAGAAACATCACCCAGCAGTTCCGTCGGTGCACCACTACTGATACCATACTCGAAGCCCATTTTCGTCAACGTATATTGCCTACGACCTTTCACCGTGATGCGCAGTTGTGTTTCCTCACCGGAACCATCCATCACCTTCACAATCGTCTCCCCCTCTGCCAGCGGATGAATCTTGATACGCTGATACCCGTTGACATCATCGGTAAAAGTCACGGAAGCCACCGACTCGTGCTCGTTAATCACATTATAGGAACCGTCGCCGCCGTCAATGCCCAGCACTGTATCTTCGTTTGTTTCAGAAAGATAATAAGAAAGATTGGACACCAGATTGTCACATGTCCCAATCTGGTAGATAGGCTCCACACCTTCGAAAAGTACCATGCTTCGGTAATCGTCCTCGCAACCGGAAGCGGTAAACAGCAGTGCTATCAAGGCAAAGAGAGAGTATAGTTTCTTCATACTTGTTCAGTTATAGTTGTTCTATCTACAAAAATACAAAAAATGCCGGAATACTGCATCGGTACCCCTCTCTTTTTCAAACTATTTGTTCTTCCGGATAGTTCACCAAGTAGAGCGTTCCCGTGGCACGGGTAAAGGCGGTGTAGAGCCAACGGAAATAATCGGGTGTCAGGTATTCATCCGTCATATACCCCTGGTCCAGAAAGACATTCTTCCATTGCCCGCCCTGCGCCTTGTGGCAAGTCACGGCATAGGCATACTTCACTTGCAAGGCGTTGTAGTACGGGTCTACCTTCATCTTCTTCATCCGCTCGCGCTTCACGGTGATGTCGGCATAATCTTCGAGGACGGAGTAGAAAAGCCGGTCGTTTTCTGCCTTGGGCAGCGCAGGCGAGTCGGTATGCAGCGTATCGAGCAGCATGTTCACTTCCAGTTCAAAGTCGTTATAGTCGGGAAAGACCAGCGTCACGTCTGCAAAGCGGAAGCCATACAGCTCTCGCGTACGGCGCACGCGGCGCACCACGGCAGTCTCACCGTTGGCAATGAAATCCATCTCCTTCTCCTTTTCCGTCCAGAAGTAGTTATTTTTCGCCACCATCAACAAATCACCGGTGTTTAATTCATCCTCACGCCAGAGAATCTGCGCACGGATGCCTTTGTTGTAGATGTTCGCCCTCTTGTTGGAGCGGCACACCACGATAGTTTCATCCAACCCGTCATGGTCGTAGCAAGAGTTCAGCGTTTCTATCAGCTCATTTCCGGGCAGAACTTTAATGTCGGCAAACCCCGAAACCTTTATCTTCGGCAGGCTGTAGCAATCGTCTTCCGCTATCAACTGCCGCAGGCGGGTGGCGTTCCACAAAATACCCGACTGCTGTTCCTGGCGCACCACCTGCGTCAAGTCCACCTCCACCACTTCCAGCCCGTAGCCTCTCAAGGCATCGGCAAAAAGGGCAGGACTCTGCTCCTCCCCCACCGGCGGCAACTGCGCCGTATCGCCCATCAGCAACAAGCGGCATCCCTGGCCGGAATAGACAAACTGCACCAGGTCGTCCAGCAGCCTGCCCGTGCCGAACATCGAACCGGACAGTCCCTCATTGGAAATCATCGATGCCTCATCCACTATATAGAGAGTGTGAGTTGTCAAATTATCGTTCACAGAAAAATTGCTCAGCTCGTTGGAGAAAGATTGCTGTCTATAGATTTTTTTATGAATCGTAAACGCCGGATGCCCCGCATACGCCGAGAAAACCTTTGCCGCCCGTCCGGTCGGTGCCAGCAATACCGACTTCTGTTGCAACTTGTCCAGCGTCCGCACCAAGGCACCGACCAACGATGTTTTACCCGTCCCCGCATAACCACGAAGCATAAAAACCACCTCGCTACGGGGCGACAGCAGGAACTCCGATAAAGATTTTAGAGCAATTTCTTGTTCAGGAGTTGGTTGGTAAGGAAAATTTTCCTTAATTTGCCTTTCTAAATAGTTATTTATCATTTTTGTAACAGAAAAAAGTAAAGGGAACTATCGTTTTTAAATTAATTTCTTTTATTTTTGCGGTGCGAATATAACAACTAAAAAACATATTTATCATGAAAACAGTATTTAATGTCATTTTAGGCTTATGTGCTTTGGTGCTAATTTATATTTGTTATGCCAGCATTATGGGTCCTATCAACTTTGAAAAAGCAAAGAAGCACAGAGACGCAGCCGTCATTGCACGTCTGATTGACATCCGTAAAGCACAATTGGAATATCGTACTTTACATGACCAGCAATATACTGCAAGCTTCGACTCTCTGATTGACTTTGTTAAAAACCAGAAACTTCCGTTCATCTTCAAGCAAGGAGAACTGAACGATAAGCAGCTGGAAGACGGTCTGACTGAAAAGAAAGCCATCAACATCATCAATAAGGCAAAGAAGACAGGTAACTATGCTGACGTCAAGAAATGGGGATTGGAAAACTTCAAACGTGACACCTTGTGGGTAGCCGTATTGGACACTATCTTCCCGAAGGGCTTCAACCCCGATTCAATGAGATATGTTCCCTTCGGAAACGGTGCACAGTTCGAAATGGCCATCAAGAACGATACAGCTAAATCCGGTGCTCCTTTCTGTCTGCTCGAAGTGAAGACTCCGTACGAAGTTTATTTGAACGGTCTGGATGCACAAGAAATTGCCAACATCAAGGACGTACAAACCAAACTTGGCAAGTACTGCGGTCTGATGATTGGTAGCTTGGAAACAGCTAACAACAACGCCGGTAACTGGGAATAATCTCACCCCGACAAACGTATGATAGAAACGACTGATTTTAATAAATCGGAACAGTATACATTATCCATCCGTCTCAGTACGGATGGATTTTCTTTTTCTGTGTTCAACCCTCTGGGCGACGGCGAGTTCTCTTACTACGACCGTGCAGTGGACGAGTCCCTCTCCCTCACTGCCAATCTGAAACAGACCTTCCGCGAACTGGCATGGCTGGAACGCCCCTTCCGCCGTGTCAATGTGCTCATGGCAGACAAACGCTTCACGTTCATTCCCCTGGAGTTCTTCGAGGACGAACAAACGGAAATCATTTTCTATCACAACCATCCTAAACGGGAAAACGAAACCGTACAATACAACATACTGCATAAGAGCAGCACTGTCGTACTGTTCGGCATGGATAAGAGTGCCTGCTCCTTCCTTCGCGAACAGTATCCCGATGTCAAGTTCTATTCCCAAGCCAGCCCCTTCATTGAGTTCTTCTCCTCAAAGAGCCGCTTGGGCAACAACCGGAAGATGTATGCACACTTGCGAAAAGATGCCGTAGACGTATACGGCTACGAGCGCGGACGCCTCCTTCTTGCCAATTCCTTTGAATGCAGAAGCACACCCGACCGTGTCTACTACCTATTATATATATGGAAACAACTCGGCTTCGAGCAGGAACGCGATGAGCTGCACCTGACCGGTGACCTAAACGACAAAGAACTGCTACTGCCCGAACTGCGAAAATTCATCCGGCAGGTATTCATCATGAATCCCGCCACTAATCTTGACCTGCAAGCCATAACCCTATGCGAGTAATCAGCGGAATATACAAAAGAAGACGTTTCGACGTGCCCCACTCCTTCAAGGCACGCCCCACCACAGACTTTGCCAAAGAGAATCTGTTCAATGTGCTCTCCAACTACATGGACTTTGAGGACGGCATCCGTGCCCTCGACCTATTTGCCGGTACGGGCAGCATCAGCATCGAGCTTGTGTCCAGAGGCTGCGACCAAGTAATCAGCGTGGAAAAAGACCGCGACCACTATGCCTTCATCTGCAAAATTATGCAGGAATTAAAGACGGACAAGTGCCTACCCATACGCGGTGACGTATTCAAATACCTCAAAAGCGGACGCGAGCAGTTCGACTTTATCTTTGCTGACCCTCCCTACGAGCTTGCCGGGCTGGAAACCTTGCCCGATCTCATCTTCGAGAACAACTTGCTGAAAGAAGACGGACTCTTCGTCTTGGAACACGGGAAGAAAAACAGTTTCGAGGAACATCCGCACTTTGTGGAGAGAAGGGTATACGGGAGCGTGAACTTCACGATATTTAAATGATGAATGAAGAATGGTACGATATGAATACACTTCAAGAAATTCTTCATTCATCATTCTTCATTATAACAGCGGCGCCATCAGCCGCACCACACTCTCTGCAGCCTTACGATACCAGGGGCGCTTCACCCAGTTCTTCAGGAATACTTGTACGCAGTCGCGCTGGTCTTGAAGGAAGATTTCGCGCATCTGAAGCGCTGTTTCTGTGTCATAGATGAAGGCATTCACCTCAAAGTTATGTTCAAAACTGCGGAAATCCACATTCGTAGAGCCTACCGTGGACAACTCATCATCCGAAACCATCAGTTTGGAGTGCAAGAAGCCTTTCTTATAGAAATAGACCTTGACTCCCGAATAGAGCACATCTGCCAGATAAGAGCAGGAACCCAGATGCGTCAAGCGGTTATCAGCACGCATGGGCAACATCAGACGCACATCGACACCTGACAAGGCGGCTGTCTGCATAGCAACAAGTACGGCTTCGGTGGGCAGGAAGTAGGGAGTCTGGATATAGAAATATTTCTTTGCGCTGGAAATGGATATGACAAGTCCCTGCATAATGTCTTTCCATGGGCCTACGGGCTCACTCGTTACAATCTGCGCCAAGGAAGTACCGCAGTTTTCTATTTTCGGGAAATAGCGGGTAGACGTAATCAGTGTACGGTCCACAAAGTACCAATCGAGTAGGAAGGCGGTCTGCAATCCGTGAACAGCCTTGCCCTCCAGCAGCAGATGTGTGTCCCGCCAGATGCCCCATGAGAATCCGCGCATATAGCGTTCGGCAAGATTCATACCCCCCACAAAGCCGATGCGCCCGTCAATGACAACTATTTTCCGATGATTACGATAGTTCACCTTACTGGTGAAAAGCGGAAAACGTACCTTCAGAAAGCTGCGTACCTCGATACCGGCCTCGCGCATCTCTTCAAAAAAACGGTTGGGAACATGCCAGCAACCCACATCATCATAAATCACACGTACCTCTACCCCGGCACGCGCCTTTTCCATCAGGACATCACGCACCAAGCGCCCAATGGCATCGTCCTCAAAGATATAGAATTCCATGTGGATATGCTTCGTTGCTTTCCCCAGTTCGCGCAGCAGGGATTGCAGCATGGAGAGCCCCAGGGTATAGGCTTCCACCCGGTTTCCATCGAAGGGGAAAGCCTGGTTGGTATTACGGAACAAGGATATGAGACGACTATAATTGATGGGAAGCGCACATGAGTCCTGCGCCAGATATTCCGCCATAGGTTTCTTCAACAAGCGGCTGTAACTCTTCTTCCCTATCATGCGCACACGGCGCTGACTACGCCCGAAGAAGAAGTAAAACACCAGCCCCACGATGGGAAGGAACATCAGTATCAGTATCCATGCCATGGTTTTCACCGGATTGCGGTTGTCGAGAATAATGACGACAATCGTTCCGATGATGGCACCGAAATAAACAATGTCGAAGGCTATCGTAGCAATCTGGCTGGCAATGAAGTTCCAATCAAGCATGTTCACAGACAATTAAGTGTGAAACAAATGTAGGAAAAACACAGAAACTTTCACCGAAGATTACAGAGATTAACATAAAAGTCCCTCTTCCCCCAACTTGTCTGAAAACTTATACTTGCTATCGCTTTGACGCGGATGACGCAGATTTTTAATATTCTTATCTGCGTCATCCGCGTCTGAAAAATAATCAAAAAGAAACCTGCCACAGAATTGAGAGTGTATCAGAATGACAAGCTGATTAGGGGGGTGATCCCCTCCGCTTTAGAACGGCCTGCGTCCTCCGAAACCGCCAGGACCATGACCCGGACCGAAGCCCGGACCGCCGAAGCCGCGTCTGCCCTGCATCTTATCGCGGGCGGCCTTGCTGCCGAAAATATTCAGACGATAGATGAAGTGAAGCATGCAATAGCTGTTCACGCCGTTATATTCGTACACCGAGCGGCCGCTTGCAGTCAGCGAACGGCTGATGTTACTCTGCTTCTTCAGAATGTCGTACATCTCGAAGCTGACGGTGGCATTCCCTTTCAGGAAAGTCTGCGACAACTGTGCATTCCAGATAAGCTCGTTACGGTTCATACTGCTGTCCGTATATCCTCGACGGCTCTGGTTGGCAATGTTGGTAGAGAGCGTCATGTTCCACGGCATGGAAATCTGCGTATTGGCACCGTAGGAGAAGGTATAGGGCTCCTGATTATTGTCAGGCGTCAGTTTATCCTTCTCTATTGAATAGGAGATGCTTCCGTTCAAGCCGAATTCAAACCAGTCATTACGATAGGCGGCATTCAGACGTTCGCCCAGCGTCAGGTTGGTGGTTGTATTCTTCCGTTCCACGGCATCTGCTCCCTTACCGGACGTCAGATAAGCCACATTGTTCTGATAGTTGGCATTGGAGAAGGAGTTGATGGTATACTTCTTATTGGGCAGTGCCGTATTGAAGCCAAACATGCCGAACGCATTCCAATTACCGTTGATATTCTTCGGAGTTGTAGTCCATCCACCAGTCTCCGAATTGTACACACGGCTATTGCTGATGCTATTCTGCGTTGCCGAGAAGTTGACGTGCGACATAATACCGCGCTGCTTTTCGGCATTATACGTATTATAGAAGAATCGCATGTTGTGCGTGAAGGAAGGCTTCAAGCCCGGATTACCGATACGTACATTCTGCGGATTGGAGTTGTCCACAATCGGCAACAGATTCTCCATACTCGGTTGGCTGCTACGCCCGCGATATGTCATACGCAACTGGCTCACCTTGGAGAAACGGATGCGCAAGTCCAGGTTCGGAGCGAAGTTGAACACATTGCGGGTGGTATCAATCATATAGTCGCCGCGCTTATAGGACAATACAGAATGCTGCGGCTGGAACGACATACCTGCGCTCAACTGATACTTCTCGCGGATAAAGCGCAAAGACACGGATGCATCGTGGTTGTAGTAGCGGTATTCCGCATACTTACCCAGACTATCCACCGCATGCTCTTCATATCCCGTGGGAAGCTGGGTTGACAATCCCCAATCCGGAAAACCCTGCAAATCATACGTCGTCTTGTCGCTCTCGCTATACTTGTACTGGAACTGATAGCTGAATTGCAAGAAAGTGGCGCGGGCTATCGGTTCGCTGTAAGTCAGCTGTGCACTGTAATTGTAGTTCTTGGTAGGAGTAGTGATGTACTGGTTACGAACCAAGATGGAGTCTCCTCCCAAAGCATTCAGTAACTGGAAGTAATGTGTTTCCGACTCCGTATACTGGTTGTTGTCATTATTGGTATAACCGAATCTTCCACGGAACGTGACATTGCGTCCTTTGTCATTCAGCTTTCTGTTCAACTGCAAGGTTGCATCCGTAGACACACTCTTGTTGTCGTTCAGCGAACCGCTGTTGATAGCATTTATACGGATACTTCTCAACGGGTCATCGTCCGGATTGAGAATCTTCTCCAGATTCAGCCAGTTATTGGGGTCGCTCACCAGACTGTAAGGGTCGGAATTGAACGTACCGCTCTCAGAATTGGAGAGATTGTCCGTTTTGCCGTACGAGAAGTTGGGACGGAAAATGATATTCGTCATCGAGTCCGGCTTCCACTCCATACGGAAATCGGCATTGAAATTCTTGGCTTTGTTACGTTGCCTGCTGTTCGAGTTGGAGTAAGAGTTGCCGTCCGGCAGAAAGTCCTCGGTAGAACCGATACTTGCAATATCCCCATCCTGATAGTTGTAGCGTGCACTACCGCCCAGTTCCAGCTTATCGGTTTGGGTAGCGAAGTTCACACCCAGCATTTTCGTTGCAGTAAGTCCGTTGTTCCTGCGCCAGCGCGGAGGACCACCACCGCCCGAAAAGCCCTGGTCGTTCACGTTATTGGCAGAACCCACTACCGACACCTGGGTTTTGTCCACGAAGCGGTTCAGCATGAAGCGGCCCATATAGCGGTCTTCCGTCCCTCCGGCCACGTCGGCATTACCGAACCAACCCTGGTTCATGCCTTTCTTTACGGTCAGGTCGAGCACCGTCTCCTCCTCACCGTCGTCAATACCGGTGATACGTGCCAAATCGGACTTCTTGTCGTAGGTTTTCAGCTTCTCTATCATATCTACCGGCAGGTTCTTCAAACCGGTCTTTACGTCTCCACCGAAGAATTCCTTACCGTCGACCATAATCTTCGACAAGTCCTTACCGTTGATTTTCACATTACCCTCGTCGTCAATCTCCGCACCGGGCAGCTTCTTCACCAGCTCTTCGAGCATGGCTCCCTCGGGGGTACGATAGGCAGATGAGGTATATACCAGTGTATCTTCCACCACCTGCACTTGCGGCGCTTCCGCCGTAACCACAGCCTCGGCCAGCATCACCGCATCCGTTTCCAGTGTCAGTGTACCCATGTTCTTGGCAGTTGTCGTAGCATAAAGGTGTAAAGGGATGTACTGGCTCTTGAATCCAATGTAGGAAACCTTCAGCACGTATTTACCCGCACTGACTTTGGGAAGAGTGAAATAACCTTGTGCCGTAGTGGCCGTACCCGATGCCTGAACACTGTCTGGCAACAAAAGCAACTGCACGGTAGCTTGTATCGCAGGCTCCTTGGTGTCCTCCACGACACGGCCCGATACCGTAATGTTTTTGGTCTGTGAAAATGCAGACAGCGTTGTTACCAACAGCAACGCCATCCCCGTGATAATTTTCTTCATGTGTCTATTCTTTGTCTATTCTAAATGAACAATGCCTTTTATTCACTGTTTCATTTGACAGACTTCCGGGCAAAAGGTTTAATGCCCCACATGACGATTTGCTCCGTTTATCGACTATTCCGCTTAAATAATCTATCAACGGTCGCTTTCTTTATACCAAATTCCAAGCAAAGCACATTCAATATAAGAAATATGAGAAAAGAAGAAGAATCGACCGAAAGGAGGTCACCCTGCGCCACCCGGTAGAGCATACCGCCGAAGATAAAAAGAACGGTCAGAAAGATGGCATTGCGCGTGGACTTGTTGCGCACCTGCTCTATCTCCTTATTCTCGTTCTTCGTCAAGGCAAAGATTATCATCAGTGCCCCCATCATCATCAGGAGTTTGGAGCATTCCTTGTAAAACAGCAGGTTGGCATCTGTCACTTTTCCCCACAATAGGAATATGAAAGGGAGGAACAACGCCAGAGCTATGATGAAATAACCCAGCGGACGGCAATAAACGGGAAGTAATGCTCTCATTTCTATCAATCAATTACAAATTACAAATAGCAGGAGACAGATGACGGAAACGCCTTGCCACCCATAGAATTTCACGGGACAAAGATAACGTTTTATTGCCAAAAGAGCTATCTTTGTGCCACAATATAATGAAGAAGGCTCCCTTTCCTTCATAATCCGTAACATCAGTAATTGGTAATTCGTAATTTGTAATTAACAAGATGAGTAAACAAGAAGTAATCCTTTGCGAAGGACTGGCAAACAGCCTGACGCATGCCATAGCGAAGTGTCCCCATGACAAGCTTTTCATCCTTACCGACGAGCATACCCACCGCCTCTGCCGCCCGCATCTGGACGGTATCCCCGCCCTGGAAGAAGCGGAAGAGATTATTATCGGGGCAGAAGATGTGCACAAGAATATGGAAACGCTGGCTGCCGTATGGCAAGCCCTGAGCGAGAAAGGGGCCAGCCGCCACTCCCTGCTCATCAATCTGGGCGGTGGCATGGTGACCGACCTTGGCGGTTTTGCCGCTTCCACCTTCAAGCGGGGCATCGCCTACATCAACGTTCCCACTACGCTACTCGCCATGGTCGACGCTTCCGTGGGAGGCAAGACGGGCATCAACTTCAACGGTCTGAAGAATGAAATCGGTGTTTTTGCTCCTGCCGCCTGCGTGCTGCTGGAAACCGAATTCCTGCGCAGCCTCGATGCCCATAACTTCTTCTCCGGCTATGCGGAGATGTTGAAGCACGGCCTCATCAGTACCCCGGAACATCTGGCAGAACTGCTGTCATTCGATACGGAAAAGATAGATTATGCCTTGCTGAAGTCCATGGTAGGACGTTCCGTGCAGGTAAAGGAACGCATCGTAGAAGAGGACCCACTGGAACATGGCATCCGCAAAGCCTTGAACCTGGGGCACACCGTGGGACACGCCTTCGAAAGCCTCGCCCTTGCCGAAAGGCGTCCGGTGCTGCACGGCTATGCAGTGGCATGGGGGCTGGTCTGCGAACTCTACCTTTCTTATATAAAGACCGGATTCCCGAAGGACAAGATGCGCCAGACCATCCAATTCGTCAAAGAGAATTATGGCAGCTTCACCTTCAACTGCAAACAGTACGACCAGCTGTACGAACTGATGAAGCATGACAAGAAGAATACCGCCGGAGTCATCAACTTCACCCTATTGAAAGAAGTGGGTAACATCTGTCTCAACCAGACGGCAGACAAGGAGACTATCTTCGAAATGTTCGACTTTTATAGGGAGTGCATGGGGGTATAACGCTCCCGCTCCCTCTTCGGCAGGCTCTCCACAACCAGCCGATAGGAGCGTGCCACCAGTTCTCGGATAATGCTGTCCGGTACATCCTGATTAAAATACACACTGTTCCAATACTTCTTGTTCATGTGCCACCCCGGCTTCACCCCCTCGTACCTTGCCCGCAGCTCCGTTGATTCCTCCGGGCGGCACTTGATGCAGCAGAAGTCGAACACTTCGATATTGACAAAGCAGAACCACTTGTCGCCCACATAAAAGCAAAGCACATCGCGGCTGTATCTGTCGGCCACATTAGGAAAAGGCATCTTCTCGCTCACTCCCGGCAAGGAGAGACAGTATTCTCTGAATTCTTCCACATTCATCGCTCACTCCTCCCCCGAAAAGTCCTCCGTATCATTTTCCATCCCAACTGGGTCTTCATCCGGAATTCCCGTCTTTCCCTCGGCCCGCTCCTTTCGCAGCGTTTCCGGTCGCAACATATCGTGAGGGAAATATCGGCTAAGCGGATAACGGTAGAAATCCATCCCGCTGTTCAGCCTCGCCACCAGCGACTTATCCGGACGAAAATAGACACGGGATAAGCGTACCTTGCCCGGCATCACATCGTCGGGATGCTCAAACCCGTCACTCGTCACCGCCACATGGAAGGAACCCAGCCCCTTAATGGTCACCGACTCTCCCTCCATCAGCGCTTCCTCTATAAACTTCGGCAAATCTATCAATACACTCTGCACGTCTCCCGAACTCATCCCTTTTCTGGATGCCATACGCTGCGCCAGCAGCTCTGCCGTCACACCTCCACGCCGCTGTAACACACGCTGCACAGCATAATAGAGTTGCTTCACCCCTTCTGCCGTGCGGAAAACCTTCTTTCGAACCAAATAGACTATACTCATACTCTTTTCACAATGAACATAATGTTTCTTACTGCAACCAGACCGCTGACACCCCACCCGAAAGTTACTTCCCCTAAACAGAAAGCCAGTTTCCATACGGCCGGACAGCTATTCCCCAACATGCACGAGATGCACATCTCATGCAGTTCGAGACATACATCTCAACACACGCGAGATGTGCATCTCATACAGCAAAGGTAATCATATTCCACCTGATATACAAATATCTTTCATGTATCGGGGAATAATATTCCGCACCAGCTTACTCCGGCTCTTATCATTAATTAACAATGCTGCATGCAGGGTTTTCGCAAATATGCTATTTCTATAAAAGCAAGACCTATTCCAAATGTTTAATTTAAAAGAGTACACTATGAAAATGAAGTCAATCTTTAACAAGAAAATTTTAATCGCTATTGCAACCATCAGCTCCTTAAGCCTCCAATCGTGCCTGGACGACGATGATAATTATGCCATGAGATTCCCCAATGCCCTGGTAACGGTAAAGACCGATGCAGACCAGACAGTCTTTCTGCAATTGGATGACAAGACCACTCTGCTGCCTACCAACATGACGAAATCTCCCTACGGCGAGAAGGAAGTCCGCGCTTTAGTAAACTACAAGGAAGTGGACGAGCCCAGCGATATCTACACCCAAGCTGTACATATAAACTGGATAGACAGTATCCTTACCAAACCCATCGCCCCGGATTTGGGTGAAGAGAACGATACCGTATACGGCACCGACCCGGTGGAAATAGTGAACGATTGGGTAACCATCGCAGAAGACGGTTATCTGACCCTTCGCTTTAGAACTCAGCAAGGAGACTATCAAACAAAGCACTTTGTCAATCTGCTGCTGAGCGAGAATCCGGAAAACCCGTATGAAGTAGAATTCCGCCACAATGCCAAGGGCGACATTTACGGCAGGTATGCGGACGGACTGGTTGCTTTCAAGTTGGATGCCCTGCCTGATACAGAAGGCAAGACCGTTAAATTGAAACTGAAGTGGAAATCATTTAGCGGCGAAAAATCTGCGGAATTCGATTATTGTACCCGGAAATCCGTAACGCCCGAAAGTCCGGCTATCACTTCCGTAAGAAACAGCCTAAACCTGCAATAACTTCATTCAAAGTATGCCTGCCCGCTCAAAGCCATTGCCTTGCGAAGCAGGCATACAAGTAAAAAGAGAGCAGGACACGTTGACCGAAAGCCTTGAAACTGCAAAATATAGGTTCATTCAATAAAAAAAGCACTATAAATATTTGCTATTTTAAAATAAAGCCGTACATTTGCACCCGCAATTCGGGATGTAGCTCAGCCCGGTAGAGTACGCGTCTGGGGGGCGTGTGGTCGCAAGTTCGAATCTTGTCATCCCGACTGAGTAAAGTGCTGGTAATCCAATGATTATCGGCACTTTTTCTTTTTATACATTTCCTGATTTTAGCAGTAGAAATGGGGTCAACGTAACAATCTGAGGTATTTTATATTTAAGCATATAATTTAGCAAGTCTAT
>NZ_QTMD01000032.1:0-53283 GCF_003602995.1 Bacteroides sp. AF25-38AC
AATGTTTTAAGGGGGCAGAATCGCTTGGTTTTAGGGGGCAGCTTACACTGGATTTTCCATTTGGAAAGCCGGAAGAAGAACGGCGTACCAATCGTAGAGAATGTGCCTATCCGTATGCGTGTGATATTTGCCAGCCAGCGCATCGAGTTTACAACGGGCTACCGCATCGATGCAGCCAAATGGGACACCGACAAACAGCGTGTAAAGCCGGGCTGCACCAACAAGCTGAAACAGAGCGCATCCGAAATCAACACCGACCTGCTGCGCTACTATACGGAAATACAGAACATCTTCAAGGAGTTCGAGGTTCAGGGAACCATGCCTACCACCGCACAAGTAAAGGAGGCTTTCAACAACCTGCATAGCGAAAAGAGGGAGGAGGAACAGCAGAAGCCCTTGACGTTCGCACCTATGGAGGTGTTCGGGGAGTTCATCAAGGAATGTGGGACACAGAACGGCTGGTCTGACGCCACTTATGAGAAGTTCGCCGCAGTGAGAAAACACCTTGAGAAGTTCGACAAGGAACTGACCTTCGAGGCACTGGACGAACCCAAGCTGACAAGCTACGTGAATTTCCTCAAGGACGTGGAAGGCTTGCGCAACACGTCCACCATGAAGCAGATAGCCTACCTGAAATGGTTCCTGCGGTGGTGCACCAAGAAAGGGTACTGCATGAACAACGCCTACGAGAGCTTCAACCCGAAGCTGAAAAGCGTCCAAAAGAAGGTGATATTCCTCACATGGGAAGAACTGAACAAACTGAAAGATTACAAGATACCCCCGACCAAGCAATATCTCGAACGGGTAAGGGACGTCTTTCTGTTCTGCTGTTTCAGTGGGCTGCGCTATTCGGACGTGTACAACCTCAAACGGAGCGACATTCGGGACGGGTATATAGAAATCACCACCGTAAAGACTGCTGACCGCCTTGTCATCGAACTGAACAACCACAGCAGGGCGATACTTGACAAATACAAGGACGTGGAGTTTGAAGGACACAAGGCGCTCCCGGTCATCAGCAACCAAAAGATGAACAACTACCTGAAAGAACTGGGAGAACTTGCGGAAATCAACGAGCCGGTAAGCGAGACCTACTACAAGGGCAGTGAGCGTATACACACCATTACACCCAAATACGCGCTGCTGGGCACCCATGCCGGAAGACGGACATTCATCTGTAACGCTTTGGCATTGGGCATCCCCGCACAAGTGGTGATGAAATGGACGGGGCACAGCGACTACAAGGCGATGAAGCCCTACATAGACATAGCCGATGACGTGAAGGCAAACGCAATGAGCAAATTCAACCAACTGTAACTATCACACTATGGAAGAAAGAATAACATCAATGATACCCCGCTACGGGAAGCTCAACAAGATATACACCGAAATAATGTCCGGCGGAAGTTTCTCTTTTGAGAAGCAGCAGTTCATCTCTGATTTTTACAGAGAGTACGGGGACACGCAGACCTTTGAGACGGCACTTATCAGCCTCATGCTTGAAATGAACGCCGCGCACTTCTCCATATTGCTGAACAGCCTGAAACGTGAGATTGAAAGCAACATCTCGACTTACAACACCTGCAAGGAGTTTTTCAACTGTCTCGATACCGGATATGTCTGCCGACAGCATGAAAGCCGTTTTGATTGGGGTATTGACAGACAGATGGAAGTCACAAACGGATATTACCGGGAGCTTATGGAAGCCAACGGCTCTTTGGAGGCGGTAGGTTTCAGGGAACATGACCGTCAGGAAGAGGAACTGCTGGAAAGAAGGTACGAACGGTGCAAACGGGAATACGACAAGGAGAAAGCCAAACTGGATGAACTGTACAGGCAGAAGGAGCAGACAAGGCGGGAAGCCCTGCAATGCCTGCAAAACCGTTGCGGGGACATTTGCAGGCTGGGCGGCTCACTATTGGCAATCCTTGAAAAATACCTGACCGACCAAAAGAAAAAGGAAGGGGAAGAAAAGGGAATGTCCGCATCCGGTACCACCCCGGCAAGCCCGCCCGCCTATTTCCCCATGCGGCTGCTGTCAGCCATTTATGAGAAATGCAACGGTGAACAGTTTGAAACCGTTTCCGAACTGGACTTCTACGCCAACCTAAACCTGCAACCATGCGAAGGCAGACTGAAAATAAGACCGAGGGAGAAGGCACGTGTATGCTATCTCATTTTCCTAATGAGTGAAACGCTGCCCAAACCGGACAGAGAGAAATGGAAAGAGGACATCATGAACCTGCTGGGAATAGACGATGCATACTACAAGTCAAAATACAAAGAGCCCGTTTCCGATTTCCCCAGTGACAGCAACCGGGAATTTGCAAGGGAAATGCGGTCAGTATTCCGATAGCCGGTGATATGTCCCGACATTCCACGATACCACCACTTTTACCACTCAAAATAATTCTCACCACTCTTTATTACTTGCTGATATTTAACAAGATAGCGTGATATTCAAATCGCGCTATCCACATCCTTACCACCCGTACCCGGAAGTAACTTTGCACTGTTCGAACGAGGTAAAAAGCCCATGCGCAGGGCTTGCAGTGTAAACTTAATCTTATCAAGAAAATGGAAGTGAAAAACCTATTGTCAAAACCCGTATGGCAGATGACGGGCGAGGAATTTATACTCCTGAACCGCCACGCCTTGCAGGAAAATGAAGTGAGAACGGTGCAACCCGCAGCCGACAAGGACAAAAAATACGTGTACGGGATAGGCGGCATAGCCCGGCTGTTCGGGTGCAGTATACCCACAGCAAACCGCATCAAGAAAAGCGGGAGGATAGACAGAGCCATTACGCAGATAGGGCGCAAAATCATCGTCGATGCGGACATGGCGCTGGAACTGGCAGGACGCAAAAGCGGGGGACGCGGATAGGGAGGTGCGGTATGGAAAACAAGGAAAGAAACATCACACCCGAAGAGGCGGTAATCCTATGGCATGCCTCGCGGCTTGACCTCTCGAAAAGCCACGAGCAGGCGCCTGAAATCCTGAAAGTGCAGGGCTCCGTCATCGGCACACTGGGAAATTTCAGCGCGTCAATCGGAAAAGCCAAAAGCAAGAAGACGTTCAACGTCTCCGCAATCGTGGCGGCTGCGCTGAAAAACGGGACGGTACTGAACTATACGGCGGAACTGCCCGAAAACAAACGGAAAATACTCTATGTGGACACCGAGCAGAGCACCTATCACTGTGAGATAGTGGCAAGGCGCAGCCTTCGCATGGCGGGGCTGCCGACCGACAGTAACCATGAGAACCTCGAGTTCCTCGTCCTGCGGAAGTACACGCCCGAAGAGCGCATAGCAATCGTGAAGGAGGCAATCTACCGTACCGAGAATGTTGGGCTGGTAGTCATCGACGGAATACGGGACATGGTGTATGACATCAACAGTTCCGGCGAGTCCACGAAGGTAATCTCCCTGCTGATGACATGGACGGGTGAAAGGAATATCCACATTCACACCATACTGCACCAGAACAAGGGGGACGAGCATGCAAGGGGGCACATCGGAACCGAACTCAGCAACAAGGCGGAAACGGTGCTGCAAGTAGAAAAGGACGAGAAGAACCCCGGTGTAAGCACAGTCAAAACCGCACATATCAGGGCAGTGGACTTCGAGCCATTTGCTTTTCGCATCAACGGGGAGGCATTGCCCGAACTGCTGGAGGACTACCAGTTCAAGGACAAGGACGAGACAAAAGGGAATAGAGGGAAGTTCGACCCGTATAGGGACATCACTGAACAGCAGCACCGCATCGCACTGGAAGCGGCATTCACCCTGAAAGACGAATACGGCTACAAGGAACTTGAAGGGGCTTTGCGGGAAGCATACGCCTCTGTCGGTGTCAAACTCAGTGACCACAGACTGCGTGACCTCATCACCGTATTGAAAAACAAGCGGATGATAGTGCAGGAGAACGGAAGGAAATACACCTTCAAGCCGGACTTCCACTATTAGCGGCGCAGACTGGAAACCGCTTCACGTCAACCGGGGTATATATATGGTGAAGTGAAGTGGAATATTCCGGAATATGGTAAAAACCGCTTCACTTCATTCCCGTACCTATATATACGGAAGTGAAGTGAAGCGGATATATACAGACCGTACCGCAAACATGTACGGGCGAAAAGAAAAAACAATATCCACTTAAACAGAAATCTACATGAATACGAATGAAGCGAAGCAGATACGCATAGAGGAATATCTGCACAGTCTTGGCTACAACCCGGTAAGACGGCAGGGAGACAGCCTATGGTACAAGTCACCGTTCAGGGACGAGCAGGAACCGTCCTTCAAGGTGAACATGGAACGCAACCTATGGTACGATTTTGGCGCGGGCAGGGGCGGGAACATCATCGCACTGGCGCGGGAACTCTACGCATCCGACAGCCTGCCCTACCTCTTGGAACGGATAGCGGAGCAGGCACCCGGCGTGCGCCCGGTCTCCTTCTCTTTTGGCGGGCAACCACTCTCAAAACCGAGCTTCCAGCAGTTGGAAGTGGTGCCGCTTTCTTCCCCCGCCCTATTGTCCTATCTGCGGCAGAGGGGGATAAATACGGAACTGGCAAAAAGAGAATGCAGGGAGGTGCGCTATCTGACCGGCGGCAAACCCTACTTTACCGTTGGTTTTCCCAACCGTTCGGGAGGCTACGAGATACGCAACAAGCTCTTCAAGGGCTGCATAGCACCGAAGGACATCACCCACATACGGCAGGAACAGCCGAAGGAGACCTGCTACCTCTTCGAGGGCTTCATGGACTACCTCTCCTTCCTCACCCTGCGGCTGGAAAGGTGTCCTGACCGTCCCGACCTTGACGGGCAGGATTACATCGTACTGAACTCGACTTCCAACCTCTCCAAGGCAATCCGACCATTGGGCGGTTACGGGCGCATCCACTGTTTCCTCGACAACGACAAGGCGGGAATAGAAGCTGTTCAGGAACTGCGGGAGGAATACGGGCTGCGCGTCCGGGACGCATCTCACATATACGGAGGCTACAACGACCTGAACGATTTCCTGCGGGATAAACAGAACGGACAATCCGAACATCAGCAGCAGAAACCGGAACCGGAGAAAAGCCAACAGAAGACAGAGCAACCGGAGAGGAAAGGCAAAGGTATCAGGATGTAACCGTACAGCCAACGGAAGGCTTTGAAAAAAGCCATAGCTCATTAGGGCTTTTTCTTCACGCAATGCACGCATCGCTAAAAAAGCCCCAATGAGCAAAAGGGACGCCGCCCCTTTTGAAACCCCGCAGCCATACGGCATGGAAGCAAGGCAGGGGAAGTATTAACCGAAAAAATGTATTACAGTTATGGGATATGCAGTTTTGCATTTGGAAAAGGCAAAGGGTGCGGACGGCGCAATGTCCACACACATAGAGCGCACCGTCCATCCGAAGAACGCGGACAGAAAGCGCACGCACCTGAACCGGGAACTGGTGCAGTTTCCCGAAGGGGTGAGGAACCGCACGCAGGCGATAGCGCACCGGATAGAGACGGCGGGCATCAAACGCAAGGTGGGCACCAACCAGGTGAAGGCAATCCGGGTGCTGCTCACCGGAAGCAACAAGGACATGAAACAAATGGAAACGGACGGGCGACTTGACGGCTGGTGCAACGACAACCTGAAATGGCTCCGGGAAACATACGGGGAGCGGAACCTCGTGTCGGCAGTCCTGCACATGGACGAGAAGACGCCGCACATACACGCCACTATCATACCGATAGTGACCGGGGAGCGCAGGAAAGCCAGAAAGGAAGAACAGAACGGGAAAAAGAAATACCGCAAGAAGAACACGCAGGATGTGCGGCTGTGTGCCGATGACGTCATGGCAAGGCACAAGTTGAAACACTATCAGGACACCTACGCACAAGCCATGAGCAAATACGGCTTGCAAAGAGGAATAGACGGTTCACTGGCAAAACATATACCGACCTCACAATATTACAAGGAACTGGTGGAACGGCAGGACAGCCTGCAGGAGAACATAGAAGCCCTGCTGGGGCTGGAAGAGGAGGCACAGAAGAAACTGAAAAAGGTCAAGGGGGAAATCAACGTGCAGAAGATGAAGGGTGCGGCGGTGCACGCAACCACAGCCATAGCGGACGGGGTGAGTTCTCTTTTGGGCGGCAGTAAGGTCAAGAGGCTGGAAGCGGAGAATGAGGGCTTAAAGCAGAATATAGCCAATCTGCAAAGACAAGTACAAGCCGAACAAAGGGAACAGACAAAAATGGAGCACCGCCACAACAGCGAGATAAACAAGATAGACCTGAACTACCAGCAAAAAATCAGGGAATACGACAACAGACTGGAACAGATAGACACCTATTTCCCTATCGTAACGGAACTGCTGCCCATAGCCGAACAATGCCGGGAAGTGGGGTTCACCGAGGAACTGACAAGGCGAATCGTCACCCTACAACCCGTAGAGTTCAAGGGAAGGCTCTATTCGAAAGAGCACCGGGAAAAGTTCAAGACAGACCACTCGACAGCAACCGTAGAGAGAAATCCGCAGGAGAAAGGAAAGTTCCGGCTGTGCATTGACGATATGCCCATACTCGAATGGTTCAGGATGAAGTTTCAGGAACTCAAAGAAAAACTGAGTGTAATCCACACCCAAAAAGAAGAGGACACCCCAAAAAGGGGATTCAGGTTATAAAACACAAGAAAATGAGAAAATTCAAATATATTTAGTTGGGGTTATTTAATTATTTTTCATATTTTTGCATCGGATTGAGCAAAACTCTCTCCAAAACATATTAGAATTTTTAGAAGCGTTATGCTTATCGTTCAGTCGGAAACCTAGGAAATTTCCCAGACATACAAACGATGATAGCATAGTGGTTCTCACGCTATAGCGTGGGCTGCTATTGGTACATCTGTTTGTATAGGCTTTCCTAGGGCCTCCGATTGAAGATGTGAGCATTGCAGTTCCACGCTTTCATGTTTTATTATAATCACTTTCAAGGAACTAGAAAGTTACTACAGTTAATTATGAAAAATTTACTTGGATGCTTATCTATTGTTATTTGTTTCGCTATTCCTGTGGCTATAACTTGTGCTTTAGCGGCGTGGCTATGTGATATTGAACCTGATAAAACCTATACTTGGTATTCAGGGATATGGCATGGTTTGTTTTGCATACCCAATTGGATTAGATCCTTTTTTTATAGTGATGTGCTTTGTAAAGCCAATTACTACACTACGGGTTATAATGTTTGGTGGTGGATTACGTTTATTTGGGTATTATTAGGCATTGTTGCTGGTGGTGGAAAGGCACGTAATTAAATTCATGTTAGATTGATTTCATCTTGATTAATTAATCACAAATTAGAGTACATGTAATGAAACGATATTTAGTTATTTGGAGTATTTTTTTATTAGCATCGTGTCAACATCAAGCGTCAAAAGAAAAAGCGTTAGAATATTGGGATAATAATCAATTCCAACTCGCTTTGAATGAAATCTGTAATGCGATAGAGTTATATCCCGATAGCAGTAGCCTCTATTTCTTACGAATGAGAATCTACGAAATAATGTCAAGATACGATGAAGAACTGAAAGATTTAGATAGAATTATACAACTTAACCAAAATAGAGAAGAGGTTATGATTGCATACTATCAAAGAGCAACAGTGAAATCAAAATTAGGATTATTTAAGGAAGCATTAGTGGACATCAATTACTTTATCTCACGGCAAAAAGTTTTAAATGTTGATTTAACTGGGGCTTATATTAATAAAGCATCAATTTTGTATCAACTAAATAATAAGGATGAAGCCAAATATTTTTATTCTAAGGCATTGTTTAATGCTACTAACGAAGATAAAGTTTTGATATATGTAGGTCTCTCTAATTTGGCGGATAATTCGCAAGATGCATTGGAACTATTGGATAAGGCTTTAAAAATAGATGGAAATAATGCTTTGGTTTTAGCAAATAGAGCGACGATTTATTTAGAACAGGGGGATATAGAGAAGGCTATTTCCGATTCAAAGAAATCATTCTATATAGATCCATATAATGCATCTAATAATTTTAATATAGGTCAAATATATGCTCATCATTTGAATAATCCGGATTCAGCTATGAAGTATTTTGAAAGAACAATTAAGTTGGAATCACAATCAACTCAAAGCGCATCTGCTTACATCAATCTAGCAATAATGGAAAATCAAGCTGGAAACCCTAAAAAAGCATGCCAATATGCAGAAAAAGCTGTTGAATTGATACCTAACAATGATGAATTTCAATATAATTATGCACATATTTTATCTGATATGAAGAAGAATAAAGAAGCAATAGATGCAATATCTAAAGCTATTGCAATCAATCCGCAAGAGGTTGAATATTATAATATGAAAGGAGCTATATTAATAGAAATGTTGCAATTTAAGGATGCAGTAAGTATTTTCCAAAAGTGTATAGAAATCAATCCTAATTTTGGAGCAGCATATTACAATCTTGGATATATTTATGAACAACTAGATAATCATGAACAATCAATCAACTTTTATAATAAGGCGATGCTATTAGGTTTTGATTTACAGTCAACTCTTGTAAATTTAGCACTTCAAGAAATAAAAGTTAATAAAGTATCAGATGCTTGCTCCCATTTAGAAAGAGCCTACGAATTAGGAAGGATGGATGTAAAACCCCTTATTGACAAATATCGCAATTATAAAACCAAATAAATCCTTTATAAGAAACAGATTTAGAACCTTATGACTGCACAAAGAAGAGAACATTTAGTTTATAATAATAAAGAATATTATCTTACAACGGAACCTTTGCATTTATATCTGAAAGATAACAATATTTCTTTCAAGTGCTGTACAACCAACTGCTGGAGGGGGTATGTGGGCTATTGGAGTATAGAAAAGAACAAGCTCTATTTAACGGATTTAAAGGCTTATATTGAGAATTTTCAGGAGGTTGGTCTAGATTATTTATTTCCTGATAAAAAGAAAGTATTTGCAGAATGGTTTTCTGGGGAAATACGTATTCCTCATGGCAAAATGATGAAATATATACATCAAGGATATGCTTCTTTGTATGAAACAGAACTCTTTATAAAGATTGAAAAAGGCTTTGTCGTTGATCAATATGAAATAGACAATACTCATTTGTATGATGACAAAGCAGGTATGGAAGCACGAAATATGGAAGATTTAATACAAGCGATATTGGGAGTAAAGCCTCGGAAAATAAAACCTCATAAGAAAAAAGGCATACTTTTCAGAATAATTGAACGAATGTCTAATTCTCTTTTTAAGGAAAAATAGAATTATGTTTTCGGTGAACTAGCCTTGCGACTTCAAACATCAAATAAAATAAAACACCCAATTTTACATTATAGGGTGTAAAATTGGGTGTTTTATTTGTAATTTATTGGTTTTCAATATTTACTGCGGTGCGTACGGGACTCGAACCCGTGACCCCATGCGTGACAGGCATGTATTCTAACCAACTGAACTAACGCACCATTATTTCATTCTTTCGTTGCTATCTCTCTTGATTGCGGTTGCAAAGGTAGGCATTTCTTTGATATCTGCAATAGCTATGGCGAACTTTTTTCCAAGCGTTTTGTGCTGTATTTGCTTTATATCCTCATATTGAGAAGATTGGAAAAATAAGAGAAAAGTAAATTTAACAACTGTTTAGAAATACGTTTATGCACTGTTTTATTCTTGATATGAAAACCTTTCCTGGAGAAAACGAAACATTTCGGAGCTTGTTTTAAACTTCTTGCTCGAAAAGTTCGTTGTTTTGCAATAAATCGTTATTTTTGCGAACTCAAAAAGAGAATGTTGTAATTTGAAAAATGATAAAAAACATTTTAGGATGATGAAAACAGCCAAACTGTTGCTACACTGCCCTGACAAACCAGGCATATTGGCAGAAGTAACAGACTTTATAACGGTGAATAAAGGTAATATTATCTATCTGGATCAGTATGTAGACCATGTAGAGAATATCTTTTTTATGCGTATTGAATGGGAATTGAAAGATTTTCTGGTGCCTCAGGAAAAGATTGAGGATTATTTTGCCACTTTGTATGCACAGAAATATGAGATGAATTTCCGTCTCTATTTCTCCGATACAAAACCGCGTATGGCTATCTTTGTTTCAAAGATGTCCCATTGCTTGTTCGACTTGTTGGCGCGTTACACCGCTGGTGAGTGGAATGTGGAGATACCTCTTATTATAAGCAATCATCCCGATTTGCAGCACGTGGCCGAGCGTTTCGGTATTCCTTTCCATCTTTTCCCCATTACCAAAGAGACAAAGGAGGAACAAGAGAAGAAGGAAATGGAGTTACTGGCAAAGCATAAGATAACTTTCATAGTGCTGGCGCGCTACATGCAGGTCATTTCCGAGCAAATGATAAACGCTTATCCCAATAGGATAATCAACATTCATCACTCTTTCCTTCCGGCATTTGTGGGAGCGAAGCCCTATCATGCTGCGTTTGAACGTGGAGTGAAGATTATTGGAGCTACCAGCCACTATGTTACCACAGAGTTGGATGCCGGTCCCATCATAGAGCAGGATGTGGTGCGTATTACACACAAGGACACTGTGCAGGATTTGGTGAACAAGGGTAAGGACTTGGAAAAGATTGTGCTTTCTCGTGCTGTTCAGAAGCATATTGAACGCAAGGTGTTGGCATATAAGAACAAAACGGTAATATTTAATTAGTTGATAGTTGATAATTGATAGTTGATGGTGGGGAACTTGTCATTACCTTTCAATTATTACCTTTCAATGGTCAATTCTCAATTAAAAAAATGAAAGTTGCAGTTGTCAAATATAATGCAGGCAATATCCGTTCGGTGGATTATGCTTTGAAGCGTCTGGGAGTAGAGGCAGTGATTACGGCAGATGAGGCTGTGCTACGTGCTGCCGATAAGGTTATCTTTCCCGGTGTGGGAGAGGCGGAAACCACTATGGACTTTTTGCGTGCCGGTGGTATGGATAGGCTGATAAAGGAGTTACGCCAGCCGGTATTGGGCATTTGCCTGGGCATGCAGTTGATGTGCCGCCACTCTGAAGAGGGGGATGTGGATTGCCTGGGTATTTTTGATACTGATGTGAAACGTTTCATTTCGCAGAGGCACGAGGATAAAGTACCTCATATGGGATGGAATACCATTGCCCGGACGAATAGCGGACTTTTTAAAGGCTTTACTAAAGAAGAGTTTGTTTATTTCGTACATAGTTTCTATGTGCCAGTCAATGATTGTACGGCAGCCGTGACGGATTACATTCATCCGTTCAGTGCCGCTTTGCATAAAAGCAATTACTACGCCACACAGTTCCATCCGGAAAAGAGTGGAAGTGTGGGAGAGCGTATTTTGCGGAATTTCCTGGAACTGTAAATCGTCAAATTGTAAATAAAATGATAGAACTGATTCCCGCTATTGACATTATTGACGGAAAATGTGTACGCCTTTCCCAAGGCGATTATGACAGCAAGAAGGTGTACAACGAAAATCCCGTGGAAGTGGCTCTGGAGCTGGAGGCTCATGGTATCCGTAGACTTCATGTGGTCGATTTGGACGGTGCGGCTTCCCATCATGTGGTAAACTACCGCACGTTGGAACAGATAGCTGTGCGTACGTCTCTTATTATTGATTTTGGAGGTGGGGTGAAGAGTGATGAAGATTTGGTGATAGCTTTTGAGAACGGTGCGCAGATGGTGACCGGCGGCAGCATTGCTGTGAAGAATCCCGAATTGTTCTGTAAGTGGCTTCAAATGTATGGCTCCGAGAAGATTATTCTTGGTGCTGATGTGAAAGAGCATAAAATAGCCGTCAATGGTTGGAAGGATGAGAGTGGCTGCGAACTGTTTCCGTTCTTGAAAGACTATGTAGAGAAGGGGGTCTGTAAGGTTATCTGTACTGATATCAGTTGTGACGGAATGCTGCAAGGACCATCGATAGCGCTGTATAAGGAGATACTGGAGCATCATCCAGAACTCTATCTGATAGCCAGTGGAGGCGTAAGCTGTGCCGATGATATACGCCAGCTGGAAGCCGCCGGCATACCTGCCGTTATTTTCGGTAAGGCTCTGTACGAAGGCCGCATCACCTTCAAAGAGTTGGAAAACTTTGTTAGTTGAAAGGTGAAAATTAATCACTTATAACTTATAACTTATAACTCAAACCGCCGTGTTAGCAAAAAGAATCATTCCTTGCCTCGACATTAAAGATGGGCAGACCGTGAAAGGTACCAATTTCGTGAACCTCCGCCAGGCGGGCGACCCGGTAGAACTGGCGCGTGCTTATAGTGAGCAGGGTGCCGACGAACTGGTTTTTCTCGACATCACAGCCAGTTTTGAAGGCCGTAAGACTTTCACTGAATTGGTGAAACGCATAGCTGCGAATATCAGCATTCCTTTTACTGTAGGTGGAGGCATTCATGAACTGGGTGACGTGGATAGGCTACTGAATGCAGGTGCCGATAAAATCTCCATCAATTCCTCAGCTATCCGCCGTCCCGGATTGATAGACGAGATTGCGAAGAACTTCGGTTCTCAGGTTTGTGTACTGGCAGTTGATGCCAAACAGACAGAGAAGGGATGGCGGTGCTACTTGAACGGTGGTCGTGTGGAAACGGATAAGGAACTGTTTGCGTGGACAAAAGAAGCCCAGGAACGTGGTGCGGGCGAGATATTGTTCACCAGCATGAATCACGACGGTGTCAAGACCGGTTATGCCAATGAAGCGCTTTCCAGCCTTGCCGACGGATTGTCCATCCCCATCATTGCATCGGGAGGGGCAGGTGCCAAAGAACATTTTCGTGACGTCTTTTTGCAGGGAAAAGCAGATGCTGCCCTGGCAGCCAGTGTTTTTCATTTCGGAGAAATCAAAATTCCCGAATTAAAATCGTATCTTTGTGCCCAAGGAATTGCGATGAGAAGATGAAGGTGAGTTTACGATTGGACGATTTACGATTTACGATTGGGATTACTCAAGCAAATCATAAGTCTCCAGTCACTTAAAGTAATATCAATCGTAAATAGTAAATAGCTAAATCGTAAATAGAATGGATTTTGACAAGATGAACGGACTCGTTCCGGCGATTATACAAGATGCAGATACCGCTAAGGTGCTGATGCTTGGCTTCATGAACAAGGAGGCTTATGACAAGACGGTGGAAACTGGAAAGGTGACTTTCTTCAGCCGTACCAAGAACCGCCTTTGGACGAAAGGCGAGGAGAGTGGCAACTTCCTGAATGTGGTTTCCATGAAGGAAGACTGTGACCGGGATACGTTACTGGTGCAGGTACATCCCGTAGGCCCGGTTTGCCATACCGGTACAGATACTTGCTGGGGTGAGAAGAACGAACAGCCGGTTATGTTTCTAAAGCTTCTTCAGGATTTCATCTGTAAGCGTTATGATGAAATGCCCGAAGGTTCCTATACGACCAGTCTTTTCCAGTCCGGTATCAACAAAATGGCACAGAAGGTAGGCGAAGAGGCTGTGGAAACCGTCATTGAGGCTTGCAACGGTACGGACGAACGCCTGATTTATGAAGGAGCTGATTTGTTGTATCACCTCATCGTGCTGCTCACATCCAAAGGATACCGCATTGAAGACCTTGCGCGTGAATTGGAGGAACGTCACAGTGCGACGTGGAAGAAACATTAAGTAATTAAAAATTAATAATTAAAATGGGGGTGGGCGAGGCGCTGATAAGATATACGGACGTAGAGATACACCAGCAGGAGTTGTGCGTACTGAACGATGTGAATTTGGAACTTCACAAAGGGGAGTTCGTGTACCTGGTAGGTAAAGTGGGCTCCGGCAAGACGAGCCTGCTCAAGACTTTCTATGGCGAACTGGATATTGCATCGGGCGAGGCTGAAGTATTGGGGTATGACATGCTCCATATTAAGCGTAAGCACATCCCGCAGTTGCGCCGCAAGCTGGGAATCGTATTCCAGGACTTCCAGTTGCTGACAGACCGTACGGTGTACGACAACCTTGAATTTGTTCTCCGTGCTACCGGTTGGAAGAGCAAAGGGGAGATTAAGGACAAAATAGAAGAGGTGTTGAACCTGGTGGGGATGAGCAACAAAGGATATAAGCTGCCTAATGAACTGTCGGGTGGTGAGCAACAGCGCATTGTGATTGCGCGTGCAGTGCTCAACTCTCCGGAGATAATCCTTGCGGATGAGCCTACCGGAAACCTGGATTCGGAAACCGGACATGCCATTGCAGAACTTCTGCACGGCATCAGTGAAGCCGGCGCACTGGTGGTGATGACCACGCACAACCTGCAGCTGCTGCGAGAGTTTCCCGGCAAGGTGTACCGGTGCGCAGACCATCTGATGACTGATGTTACAGCAGAATACGCCCCTGCAATAACCAATGATTAGTAGTTAAGTAGTTATCTCTAACTACTGATTCTTATAAAGAACAGAAATTAACGATAAAGCTCCGCAGCTGCCTACTTGTAGCTCGTAGCTTGTAACTATAAACTAATTAATACAGGAACGAAAATGAAAGTTTTAAAGTTTGGAGGTACTTCAGTAGGTTCGGCTCAGCGAATGAAGGAAGTGGCCAAATTGATTACCGATGGTGAACGTAAGATTGTGGTTCTCTCTGCCATGTCGGGTACCACAAACACATTGGTTGAGATTTCGGACTATCTGTACAAGAAGAATCCGGAAGGTGCCAACGAGATTATCAACAAGCTGGAAAGTAAATATCGCCAGCACATTGATGAACTCTTTGCTACTCCGGAGTATAAACAGAAAGGCCTGGAACTCATCAAATCACATTTTGACTATATCCGTTCTTATACCAAAGACCTCTTCACTCTGTTTGAGGAGAAAGTGGTGTTGGCTCAGGGCGAGTTGATTTCCACCGCCATGATGAACTACTATCTGCAGGAATGCGGCGTGAAGTCTGTGTTGCTTCCGGCTTTAGAATACATGCGTACGGACAAGAATGCCGAGCCCGATCCGGTCTATATCAAGGACAAGCTCCAGGTTCAGCTGGAACTGCATCCGGATGCTGAGATTTATATCACTCAGGGGTACATCTGCCGCAACGCCTACGGCGAGATAGACAATCTGCAGCGTGGCGGAAGCGACTATACGGCTTCGCTGATTGGTGCTGCCATCAACGCTTCCGAAATCCAGATTTGGACGGATATCGACGGCATGCACAACAACGACCCCCGTATTGTGGACAAGACTGCGCCGGTGCGTCATCTGCATTTCGAAGAGGCCGCCGAGCTGGCATACTTCGGTGCCAAGATTCTGCACCCTACCTGCATCCAGCCTGCCAAGTATGCCAATATCCCCGTCCGTCTGCTCAATACGATGGACCCCACTGCTCCGGGTACGCTGATTTCCAATGATACGGAGAAGGGTAAGATTAAGGCGGTGGCTGCCAAGGACAACATTACGGCCATCAAGATAAAATCCAGCCGCATGTTGCTTGCTCACGGATTCTTGCGTAAGGTTTTCGAGATATTCGAGAGCTACCAGACTTCCATCGATATGATTTGTACTTCAGAAGTGGGTGTGTCCGTATCTATCGATAATGTGAAGCATCTCAATGAAATTCTGGATGACTTGAAGAAGTATGGCACAGTGACGGTGGACAAGGACATGTGCATCATCTGCGTGGTGGGCGACCTCGAATGGGAAAACGTCGGTTTCGAAGCCAAGGCATTGGATGCCATGCGCGACATACCGGTACGTATGATTTCTTTCGGTGGTAGCAACTATAATATTTCTTTCCTCATCCGCGAGTGCGACAAGAAGGCAGCGTTGCAGTCACTCAGTGATGCGCTGTTCAATGAGGAATAACTCTTGATATTTTTCAGACGCAGATTACACAGATGACGCAGATTCTTTTTGCTTCCTATTTGTGTAATCTGCGTCATCTGCGTCTGAAAAATTATTTGTAGACACCTCTTTCATCTTCCTTTTTTTAAACTAAACAAAGATTACGATTATTATATGAAAGGAACATTCCCTATCCATAAATTCCGCGAATTGCGTACTCCCTTCTATTACTACGACACAAAGGTCTTGCGCGACACACTTTCGTGCATCCGTACGGAAGCTGCCCGATATGGCAACTATTCGGTGCATTATGCTGTGAAGGCCAATGCCAATCCCAAGGTGCTTGCCATTATCCGCGAGAACGGCTTGGGTGCCGACTGTGTAAGTGGCGGTGAAATCCGTGCAGCCATCAAGGCAGGTTTTCCCACTGGCAAGATTGTTTTTGCAGGGGTGGGCAAGGCTGATTGGGAAATCAATCTGGGGCTGGATTATGACATTTTCTGCTTTAATGTGGAGTCTGTCCCCGAGCTGGAGATTATCAACGAGCTGGCTGCCGCTAAAGGTAAGGTGGCCAATGTGGCTTTCCGTATCAATCCCAATGTAGGTGCCCATACCCATGCCAATATTACCACTGGGCTGGCCGAAAACAAGTTTGGTATCAGCATGCAGGATATGGACCATGTGATAGACATTGCGCAGAATATGAAGAACCTGAGATTCATCGGACTGCATTTCCACATCGGTTCCCAAATATTGGATATGGGCGATTTCGTGGCTTTGTGTAACCGCGTCAACGAATTGCAGGATAAGCTGGAAGCTCGCCATATCCGCATCGAGCACGTCAATGTGGGGGGCGGACTCGGCATTGACTACGGTCACCCCAACCGTCAGCCGATACCCGACTTCAAAAGCTACTTCGAGACTTACAACAGCCATCTGAAACTCCGTCCCCACCAGACGCTTCACTTCGAGCTGGGACGTGCGGTAGTGGGACAATGCGGTTCATTGATTTCGCAGGTGCTTTATGTGAAGCAGGGCACCAACAAGCAGTTTGCCATCCTGGATGCCGGCATGACGGATTTGATTCGTCCGGCACTCTACCAAGCGTTCCATAAGATAGAGAATATCACTTCGGATGCGCCGGTTCAGGCTTATGATGTCGTAGGGCCCATCTGCGAGTCTTCTGATGTATTCGGTAAGGCTATTGATTTGAATGGGGTGAAGCGTGGCGACCTTATCGCCCTCCGTTCGGCAGGGGCTTATGGCGAAATTATGGCTTCGGGCTATAACTGCCGTGAGCTGCCTCAAGGATATACGTCGGACGAGCTGGTATAGAGAGGCTGGAGATGCGTTGCATGAATGGCGAAGCATTTATTATACCAAGGCTTCTGTTTTATATAAAAAATGTTATTGCGTGAACAACTTTTAAGGTTTCTTGTTACTTTTGTAATGATTTCAATTTAAATAAATACGATTATGATTACAGAAAAATTACAGAATGCAATTAATGAGCAGATTACGGCTGAGATGTGGTCTTCCAACCTTTATCTGGCAATGTCTTTCTATATGGAGAAAGAAGGTTATAACGGCATGGCTTCCTGGTTGAAGAAGCAGGCTTCTGAAGAAAAAGCTCATGCTTGCGAAATGGCTTCTTATATCATCAAGCGTGGCGGTAAGGCCAAACTGGACAAGATTGATGTTGTTCCCAATGACTTCGGTACTCCACTGGAAGTGTTCGAGCAGGTGGCCCAGCACGAACGCCGTGTTTCCAAAATGATTGATGAATTGGTAGATGTTGCCTCTGCCGAAAAAGATAAGGCTACACAAGACTTCCTTTGGGGATTCGTGCGCGAGCAGGTAGAAGAAGAAGCTACTGCCGACAGCATTGTAGATATGATAAAGAAAGCCGGTGATGCCGGAATCTTCTTCGTTGACTCAAAACTGGGAGAACGCAGATAAGAGAGAAACTAAAAAAATCCCGCGGCTAATTTTAGTCGCGGGATTTTTTTTAGTTATGAGTTATGAGTTGTGAGTTATTTGTTGATGAAGGGCTTATATCCGCAAGGGAAAGCACAAGCAAATAACTTATAACTCATAACTCATCACTCATTTCAGTACTCCCAGCTCTTTCCCCACCTTAATAAATGCAGCGATACATTTGTCCAGATGCTCCTTTTCGTGTCCGGCAGAGATTTGTACGCGGATGCGTGCCTGGTCTTTGGGCACTACGGGGTAGTAGAAGCCGGTGACGTAGATGCCTTCTTCCTGCATGCGGGTGGCATAAATCTGGGAGAGTTTGGCATCATACAGCATGACGGCGCAGATGGCGCTTTGTGTCGGCTTGATGTCGAAACCGGCGGCGGTCATCTTGTCGCGGAAGTAGTTCACGTTTTCCAGCAGTTTGTCATGCAGGGCATTGCTCTCTTTGAGCATCTTGAATACCTCGAGGCTGGCGCCGATGATGCCCGGAGCCAATGAGTTGGAGAAGAGGTACGGACGGCTGCGTTGGCGCAGCAGGTCGATGATTTCCTTGCGTCCGGTAGTGAATCCTCCCAAAGCGCCGCCAAAGGCTTTGCCCAAGGTTCCGGTATAGATGTCCACGCGTCCGTAGGTGCCGTATTGTTCGCTTACGCCGTGTCCCGTAGGGCCTACCACGCCGGCGGAGTGTGATTCGTCCACCATGACCAGCGCGTCGTATTTCTCGGCAAGGTCGCAAATCCGGTCTATCGGGGCAACGTTGCCGTCCATGGAAAATACCCCGTCTGTAACCACGATACGGAAACGCTGTGCCTGGGCTTCCTGCAGGCATCTTTCCAGGTCGGCCATGTCGGCATTGGCGTAGCGATAGCGTTTGGCTTTGCAGAGGCGTACGCCGTCAATGATGGAAGCATGGTTCAGGGAGTCCGAGATGATGGCGTCTTCCTCGGTGAAGAGGGGCTCGAACACACCGCCATTGGCGTCGAAACAAGCGGCGTAGAGAATGGTGTCTTCAGTCTTGAAGTAGTCGGAGATGGCTGCTTCCAGTTCCTTGTGGATGTCCTGCGTTCCGCAGATGAAGCGTACGGACGACATGCCGTATCCGCGGCGTTCCATAATCTGCTGGGCGGCGGCAATCAGCCGCGGGTGGTTGGACAGTCCCAGGTAATTGTTGGCACAGAAGTTCAGCACCTCTTTGCCTTTTACGCTGATGGCAGCTTGTTGTGCACTCTCAATCAGTCGCTCTTCCTTGTAGAGTCCGGCTTCTTTTATTTCAGCAAGTGTCTTGCTGAGATGGTCTTTCATTTTACCGTACATAGCATTTTATTTTTTAGGTAATACGTTGTCATTACATTTCCCACAAAGAACATCATTTTTCTTGGAATAAACAATATCAATATGGCAGAAATATGAAAAAAAAGTATGTATATTTGCACCATATATAATAACGAAACCTTATAAATAACTCGTATGAAGAATATTTTGGTAATTGGAGCTACCGGACAGATTGGGTCGGAACTCACGCTGGAGTTGCGCAAACGTTATGGCGATGACCATGTTGTGGCAGGATACATTCCGAGTGCTATGCCCAAGGGAGAATTGAAAGCATCCGGCCCTTCGGCCATTGCCGACGTGACAGACCGTCAGTCCATCGAGGTGGTGGCACGTCAGTTCAAGATTGATACTATCTACAACCTGGCTGCCTTGCTCTCGGTAGTTGCCGAAAGCCGTCCGGCCATGGCTTGGAAAATCGGTATCGACGGGTTGTGGAATGTACTGGAAGTGGCACGTGAGTACAATTGTGCCGTGTTTACTCCGAGTTCCATCGGTTCGTTCGGCGAAGCTACGCCTCATGTGAAGACACCGCAGGACACTATCCAGCGTCCGCGTACCATGTATGGGGTGACAAAAGTGACGACTGAATTGTTGAGTGACTATTACTATACAAAATATGGTGTGGATACACGCTCGGTACGTTTTCCGGGAATCATTTCGAACGTGACCCCTCCGGGTGGCGGCACTACGGACTATGCGGTGGATATTTTCTACTCTGCCGTGAAGGGAGAAAAATTCGTATGTCCGGTGAAGGCCGGCACGTATATGGATATGATGTATATGCCCGACGCACTGAACGCGGCCATCTCGCTGATGGAAGCGGCACCGGCAAGGCTGAAGCACCGCAACGCTTTCAACATCGCCTCCATGAGTTTTGACCCGGAACAGATTTATCAGGAAATTAAGAAGCATATGCCTGATTTTGAGATGGCATACGAGATTGATCCGCTGAAGCAGGCCATTGCCGACAGCTGGCCCGACTCTCTGGATGACTCTTGTGCACGCGAGGAATGGGACTGGATGCCGCAGTACGACCTGGAGTCCATGACCGTAGACATGCTTGAGAAATTAAGAGCTAAATTAAACAAGTGACCGTAAGCGGTCCGTAAAGAATGAAAAAACTTTTATTGGGATTTTTGTTGTTCACCTTTTTGATTTCGTGCGGAAACAAAAAGGCGAAAATGGATCCCTTTGCTACCATTACGGAAATGGTGGATTCGGCCGGTCACAAGGCCGATACGCTGCTGGAAGCAGAAGTGAAGGAAGAACCGAAGCCGATGGAGGCAGACGAGCTGTTTGATGATTTTATCTTCAATTATGCTTCGGATGATGCCCTGCAAAGGCAGAGGACGGTATTTCCTTTGCCCTATTACAATCGTGACACGCCGTCAAAGATAGAGGAAGAGTTTTGGAAGCATGATTATCTGTTTACCAAGCAGAACTATTACACCTTGCTTTTTGATAAGGAAGAGGATATGGACATGGTGGGCGATACTACGCTGACATCGGTGCAAGTGGAGTGGATTTTCTTGAAAACGCGTATGGTGAAGCGTTATTATTTTGAGCGGAAGCGGGGAATGTGGATGCTCGAGGCCATTAACCTGCGCGAGATGGAGAAAGGTGAAAATGAGGACTTCGTGGAATTCTATACCCGTTTTGTGACGGACAGTGTCTATCAGAGCAAGCATATCAGGCATCCGCTACAATTCATCACCATAGACCCTGACGACGAGTTTTCTATTCTGGAAACTACTTTGGATGTGGACCAGTGGTATGCCTTTCGTCCGGTAATGCCTACCGACAGATTGTCTAATATCAATTACGGACAGAAGAATGAGGACTTGTCGGATACCAAAATACTGAAGGTAAATGGCATAGGCAACGGATACTCCAATATCTTCTATTTCCGCAAACGCAGTAAGGGATGGGAGCTGTACAAATATGAAGACACGAGCATTTAAAATAAAGGAGGAAAGGTTTGAGGAAGATACCCAATACATTTGGAATTGACGTTACTGCTGCAAGATTTCTGGAATACGGTTCGGAGGATGAACTGCGGGAGCTGATTGCAGCAGGACAGGTCGTTGCGCCCTGGCTGCATATCGGTGGAGGGAGCAACCTGCTCTTTATTAAGGATTATGAAGGCACGGTGCTGCATTCACGTATCGGTGGCCTGGAGGTGACGTCAGAGGATGAGGAGCACGTGTGGGTGCGTGTGGGTGCTGGTGTGGTATGGGACGATTTTGTGGCTTGGTGTGTGAAACGACATTGGTATGGTGCCGAGAACCTTTCGCTGATACCGGGTGAGGTCGGGGCAAGTGCAGTACAGAATATCGGTGCTTATGGTGTGGAAGTAAAGGACCTGATAACATCCGTGGAAACCATAAATATGGCAAGGGAGAAGCGTATCTACGGGGTGGATGAATGCGGCTACTCCTACAGAAGGAGCTTGTTTAAGCAACCGGAGATGAAGGCCGTGTTTGTGACTTACGTGAACTTCTGCTTGAGTAAACGGGAACATTATACATTGGATTACGGTACTATCCGGCAGGAGCTGGAGAAATATCCGGTGCTGAATCTGGAAACTTTGCGCCGCGTGATTATAGACATCCGTCAAAGCAAGTTGCCCGACCCGAAGGTGCTGGGCAATGCGGGTAGTTTTTTTATGAACCCCATCGTGCCGCGTCGGCAGTTCGAGTCTTTGCAACGGGAATATCCGGATATGCCCCACTATGATGTGGATGCCGGCCGGGTAAAGATACCGGCTGCCTGGATGATAGACCGGTGTGGCTGGAAAGGTAAGGCGCTGGGGCCTGCTGCGGTGCACGGCCGGCAGGCGTTGGTACTGGTGAACTCGGGTGGTGCCACGGGAGCGGATATTGTCGCTCTTTCGGATGCCGTGCGGGCTTCTGTCCGCGAGAAATTCGGCATTGATATTCACCCGGAAGTTTGTTTGATAAAATAGTAAGAGAGTTTTGACACACCCAAACATTGTTGTATATAACCTGATTTTAGAAATTTATTTGATTTAGTCAATGGGAAAACTCAGAATATTAGGAAGTGGAACTTCGACCGGTGTGCCTGAGATAGGCTGTACTTGTCCGGTCTGCACTTCCACTGACCCGCGGGACAACCGCTTGCGTGCGTCATCCCTGCTGCATACGGATGATGCGGTGATATTGATAGATTGTGGTCCTGACTTCAGGGAACAGATGCTGCGTGCTTCTTCTTTTGAGAAGATAGACGGCGTACTGGTGACACACGAACACTATGACCATGTGGGTGGTCTGGATGATTTGCGCCCGTTCGGTCGTTTTGCCGATATCCCTATCTATTCCGATGCCTACACTGCTGCCCATCTGCGGGCAAGGATGCCTTACTGCTTTGTCGATAAGGTATATCCGGGAGTTCCGCGTATCTATCTGCAGGAAGTGGAGGCGGGGCAGGTGTTCCACATCAACCGGACGGAAGTGCTGCCTTTACGGGTGATGCATGGCAGGCTTCCCATCCTGGGCTACCGCATTGGCGGCCGGCTGGGATATATCACGGATATGCACATGATGCCTGAGGAATCTTATGAACAATTGAAGGGCTTGGACGTTTTGGTAATGAATGCTTTACGGCCAAAGCCGCATCCTACGCACCAGAGTATTTCGGAGGCGTTGGAGGCTGCCGGACGTATTGGTGCCAAAGAGACCTATTTCATCCATATGAGCCATCATGCAGGGCTTCATGCCGATATCGAAAAGCAGCTGCCACCCCATGTACACTTTGCCTACGATGGACTTGAAATAGATTTCTAAACTTTTTGAAACATTTGTTTTGTTTTATTAGTAGAAAATGCTATTTTTGCCAAAAGTTGATGAATAAATGCCATGAAACTCCGACTCCTCATACAGATAGCTGTCGTTGTGTCCATAGTGCTGCTATGTACCGGTTTTGGTGTGTATTCTTTCCTGCGGTTGAATTCGGTGGAGAACCGGCAGGATTTCAATCTTTATACTTTGGTGCCGCAAGATGCCACAGCCATACTCGAAACCGACCGTATGGCAGACCTCGTGGAGGATATCAATGAACTGAATTGCAGCAAAGACAATCATTTTCTATACGTATCGGAGCTTTTTGTTTACTTGAAGAAGTATTTGTATACTTTGGTGGAGGATACTCCGCATGGACTGAGTAAACAGATGAACAAGATGCTGATTAGCTTTCACGAGCCGGATACACCGATGAACCAAGTATTGTATTGCAGTTTGGGTTCGGGTGATTATGAGTTGGTGGAATCTTTTGTGGAGAAGTACTGCTCCAGTTCGTTTCCTTCCAAGTATTTCGATTACAAGGGAGAGGAGATACGTATCTATCCCATGGCAGACGGTCGTTTCCTGGCTGCCTACTTCACTCCCGATTTTCTGGTTGTAAGTTTCCAGAAGCGTTTGATAGAACATGTGATTGATGCGCGGCGCAGCAAAAAGTCCCTGATGAACCTCCCTTCTTTCCGCACTATGTACGCGGGCAAGCAGAGTAACGTGGCTGCCACGGTCTATGTGCGTATGAAAGGAGTGGATATGGGGAAGCCTACGGATGGTATCCGTTCGCAGACGCAGCTGGGCAGTTGGGCAGAGTTTGACATGAAGTTCAATGAAGATGCCATTTATTGCTCCGGCATCAGCCATGGGTCGGATTCCACACAGACGTTTATCAATGCCTTGCGGGTGCAGCAGCCGGTAGAGGACGGATTTTCCGGGGCTCTGCTTCCGTCTTCCACTTTCTTTTACGATCGCTGGGCAATGTCTGATAGAAATTCCTGGTTTGGCTTTACTGCCAGTCAGGAGTATGCCAAGGCCACCTATTCAGACTATATCAAGCAGCGTGACGAAGAGTGGATTGCTTACTTGAATGAGCATGCGGGCGAGAGCGTGATGTCTTGCTTGTTCCAGTCTAAAGACACGTTGGACAAGCTGCCTTGCGCCGTGATGTGTATCCCTCTCAAGGATGAACTGGCAGCGGAACGCCGCTTGCAGTATCTGCTTTACAGTACCCCCAAGGAAGAGGATGCTCCGCTTATGCCGAAAATGGTTTCAAATAATTCGTTGTATCCCAAAGCAAGGAAGTTCCCTAAATATGTGTTGCCCCGTAACACGCTGCTCACCCAACTGACGGGCATCACGGAGTCTGCCCTTTATACCTTTGCCTGTTTCTATCGGGGTAGTCTGTTGCTGGCTCCCGATGCACTGAGCCTTTCGGCCTATATTGAGGCGGTGGAGAGTGGAGATGTGTTAGACGGAACACCGGTGTACGAAGAGGGTATAGGCAGTCTTTCACCCATATATAATTTTGTGATGATGGTGGATATGGAGATGATGCTGAGCCAGCCTGAAACGTATGTGCGTCTGATACCGAACTTCTTCTTCCGTCAATCCAACTTCTTCCGTCATTTCATGCTTGCAGTACAATTCACTTGTACAGAAGGGGTGGTTTATCCGAATATCGTATTGCTTTATAAAGGGTGATTAATCGGTCATTCTGTAGAGTGCTGAGGGAAAATAAGCACGAGGAAAGTCAAAATACACACTCACCACAGATTGCACAGATTAACACAGTTTATTCTAGAATTTTGATAATCAAGAATTTTTAGCTGTGTTAATCTGTGCAATCTGTGGTGAATTATAACATATTCTTAGAACGGCAGGTCATCCTTTGCATCCCCTGCGAGGAATTCCGGTGCGGCAGTGGGAGCCGGCGGCGGAACGGGAGCGCCCGGAGCGGGTGCGGCAGTGCTTACGCGTTCTACCTTCCATGCGCGAATACTGTTGAACCAACGGTCTTGCCATTGGCGTGCGTCTACATCAAAAGATACTGTCAGCTCTTCGCCCATCTGAATATTGAACTGTTCGATTTTGTCCGCTCCAAATACGTCAAAACACATTTTGCGCGGATATTGGCCATGGTCTTCAATCACATATTCTTGTGATTTCCATTCGTTACCTGACTTGGAAACTCCGCCTCTGGGCTGGAGTATAGCGATGATTTTTCCTGTAAATTCCATTGTTTTCTTTTTAAATGATGCGGCGAAGTTACAATTTTTTAGGAATATGAGACGAATATTCGGCTGTTTTTTCTTGCTATTTCTTTGTCGTAGGGAATTCTTTTTTTAACTTTGTCCGTCAGTTTGAAAAAGATAAAAACGGTTTCTAAGACGTTAGCAAAATAAAAAACTTAAATATACAGAAGATATGAAATTTATCGTTTCGAGTACTGCGCTCTCCAGTCATTTGCAGGCTATCAGCCGTGTGATTAATTCGAAGAATGCGTTGCCTATTTTGGATTGTTTCCTCTTTGAACTGCAAGACGGAACCTTGTCTGCAACTGTTTCCGACAGTGAAACGACGATGGTCACTACGGTCGAAGTGAATGAAAGTGATATGGACGGCCGTTTTGCCGTCACAGCCAAAACCCTTTTGGACGCTTTGAAGGAAATTCCCGAACAACCGTTGACTTTTGAAATCAATACGGATTCCCTTGAAATCACGGTACAGTATCAGAACGGTAAATACAGCCTGATGGGGCAGAATGCGGACGAGTTCCCGCAGTCTGCCATGTTGGGTGACAATGCCGTACGTGTGGAAATGGATGCACAAGTGTTGCTGGGTGGTATCAACCGTGCCGTGTTTGCTACGGCTGATGACGAGCTTCGTCCCGTGATGAACGGTATCTATTTCGATATCACAACGGAGGACATCACGATGGTGGCATCAGACGGTCATAAGCTGGTGCGCTGCAAGACACTGGCCGCCAAAGGTAACGAACGTGCCGCCTTTATCCTGCCCAAGAAGCCGGCTTCGCTGATGAAGAATCTGCTGCCGAAAGAGCAAGGCATGGTGACTATCGAGTTCGACGAACGCAACGCTGTGTTCACACTGGAAAGCTACCGCATGGTGTGCCGTCTTATCGAAGGACGCTATCCCAACTACAACTCTGTGATTCCGCAGAACAACCCTTATAAAGTGACGGTAGACCGCCTGCAACTGCTCGGTGCTTTGCGCCGCGTGTCCATCTTCTCCTCGCAGGCAAGCAGCCTTATCAAGCTCCGTATGCAGGAGAATCTGATTGTCATCTCCGCACAGGACATCGACTTCTCTACATCGGCCGAAGAAACACTGGTTTGCCAATATGCGGGCAATCCGATGAGCATCGGTTTCAAGTCCACTTTCCTGATTGACATTCTGAATAACATTTCTGCCGATGAAATCGTTATCGAACTGGCAGATCCTTCACGTGCAGGTGTCATTATTCCGGTAGAGCAGGAAGAGAACGAAGACTTGCTGATGTTGCTGATGCCGATGATGCTGAATGACTGATGAATATTAGCAATCGGATTATGAGCTACGAGCTACAAGTGGCTGCGCAATTATGCCGCACGGTACTTGTAGCTCGTGGCTTGTAAGTTAAACTTATAATTTATAGCTCATAGCCAGAGCTTATAAAACGAAAAAACAATGAAATTGAATCTGAAAAATCCGATAGTCTTTTTTGATTTGGAGACTACGGGTACCAATATCAACTCAGACCGAATTGTCGAAATCTGTTACCTCAAGGTATATCCCAACGGGAATGAGGAGTCCAAAACCATGCGTATCAACCCCGAAATGCCCATTCCTGCCGAAGCATCTGCCGTTCATGGCATCTACGATGCCGATATAGCCGACTGCCCCACATTCAAGGAAGTGGCGCGCAACATTGCCAATGACATTGAAGGATGCGACTTGGCGGGCTTCAACTCCAACCGTTTTGATATCCCCGTCCTGGCGGAAGAGTTCCTTCGTGCCGGTGTGGACATTGACATGAGCCGCCGCAAGTTTGTGGACGTGCAGGTCATTTTCCACAAGATGGAGCAACGCACGCTATCTGCTGCCTATAAATTCTATTGCGGCAAAAATTTGGAAGACGCCCATACGGCAGAGGCTGATACACGTGCCACCTACGAAGTGCTGATGTCGCAGTTGGACCGCTATCCGGAGTTGCAGAATGACGTGGCTTTCCTTGCCGACTATTCCAGCTTCAACAAGAATGTGGACTTTGCCGGTCGTATGGTCTACGATGACAAAGGTGTGGAAGTATTCAACTTCGGCAAGTACAAGGGCATGTCGGTATCCGATGTCCTGAAGCGCGATCCCGGCTATTACAGCTGGATTCTGAACAGTGATTTTACCCTGAATACCAAAGCCACGCTGACCAAGATACGTCTGCGTGAAATGACTCAGAAATAAATGGCAAATATACTGAAAGGGAAGAAAATAGTATTGGGCATTACGGGCAGCATTGCCGCCTATAAAGCATGCTATATTATTCGCGGACTGATTAAGCGTGGTGCAGAGGTGCAGGTGGTCATTACGCCTGCCGGAAAAGAATTTATTACCCCTATCACGCTCTCTGCCCTGACCAGCAAACCGGTTATCAGTGAGTTCTTTGCCCAACGCGATGGCACTTGGAACAGCCATGTGGACCTCGGTCTGTGGGCAGATGCCATGCTGATAGCCCCGGCTACGGCTTCCACCATCGGCAAGATGGCGAATGGCGTGGCAGACAATATGCTGATTACCACCTATCTTTCCGCCAAAGCTCCGGTGTTTGTGGCGCCTGCCATGGACCTGGACATGTATGCCCATCCTTCCACCCAAAAGAATCTGGATACACTCCGCTCTTATGGAAACCACATCATAGAACCTGCTACGGGAGAACTCGCCAGCCATCTGGTGGGGAAAGGCCGTATGGAGGAGCCGGAGAATATCATCCGCCACCTGGAAATGTACTTTGCTGCCAAAGATGGCGACCTGGTGGGCAAGACAGTGATGATAACCGCAGGACCTACTTATGAGAAGATAGACCCGGTGCGCTTCATCGGCAACTATTCTTCCGGCAAGATGGGACTTGCCCTGGCAGATGAATGTACCGCCAGAGGGGCCAAGGTGATACTGATTGCCGGTCCGGTGCAGCAAGGCACTTACTTCCCGATGCACCAGTACCATGCGGTAGAGTCGGCGCAGGAGATGTTCGAGGCTGCATCTGCCGCCTTTGTCCATGCCGATGCCGCCATCTTGACGGCTGCCGTGGCAGACTACACCCCCGAACAAGTGGCGGATGAGAAAATCAAGCGCGAAAAGACCGGGGAGATGAGTTTGAACTTGAAACCTACCCGCGACATAGCCGCTTTCTTAGGCAATCTGAAGAACGATACGGAGCACCAACGGCGCCTCCTCGTAGGCTTTGCCCTTGAGACTCATAACGAGCAGATGAATGCGGAAGACAAGCTCAACCGCAAGAATCTGGACTTCATCGTGCTGAACTCCCTGAACGACAAGGGAGCCGGTTTTCGTTGCGATACCAATAAAATCAGTATCATAGACCACCAGGGAAAGACGGACTACCCCTTGAAGTCCAAAGCCGAAGTGGCTACCGACATCGTAGACCGTCTGGTGAAAGATTTAAATAGTAAATAGTCAAATCGTCAATATCCTTATGTTGCGTTCGCTTTACATACAGAATTATGCGCTTATTGAAAAGCTCGATATCAGCTTCAGCAGCGGTTTCTCGGTGATAACGGGTGAGACCGGTGCTGGAAAATCCATTATTCTGGGTGCCATCGGTCTGCTGCTGGGACAGCGTGCCGATGTGAAAGCCATTCGTGTAGGAGCTTCGAAGTGCATTATCGAGGCCCGTTTTGATATTTCCGCTTACGGTATGCAGCCTTTCTTTGAGGAGAATGAGTTGGAGTACGAGGAAGAATGCATCCTGCGCCGCGAGGTGTCCGCTTCGGGCAAGAGCCGGGCATTCATCAATGACACGCCTGCTTCATTGGCTCAGATGAAGGAGTTGGGAGAACAGCTGATTGACGTGCATTCCCAGCATCAGAACCTTTTGCTGAACAAGGAGGGGTTTCAGTTGAATGTATTGGACATCTTGTCGCATAACGAAGAGGCCTTGTTTGCTTACCAGCATATCTTCGGAGCATGGAAGCAGGCACAGCAGGATTTGGAGGCCCTTGTTGCCCGTGCCAATCAGGATAAGTCGGACGAAGACTATATCCGTTTCCAACTGGAACAGTTGGAAGAGGCACACTTGTCTGCCGGTGAGCAGGAGGAGCTGGAGCAAGAGGCAGATACGCTGAGCCATGCGGAAGAGATAAAGGCCGGACTCTATCGGGTAGGGCAGATGCTCTACTCGGACGAAGGAGGCTTGTTGTCCGGGCTGAAGGAATGCCTGAATACGATGCTCGGCCTGCAGAGGGTTTATCCGGTTGCCGGGGAACTTGCCGAACGCATGGAAAGCACTTATATCGAGTTGAAGGATATTTCGCAGGAAGTGTCGGGTAAGGAGGATGAAATAGAGTTCAACCCCGAACGTCTGGATGAAGTGAACGAACGTCTGAACTTGATTTATACGCTCCAACAGAAGCACCGCGTTTCCACTGTCGGTGAACTTCTGGCGCTGACGGATGAATACGCCGCCAAACTCTCAGCCATCACTTCGTCCGACGAGCACATCGAGGAACTGAAAGCGCGTTGCGACGCTTTATGTAATAAGGTGAAAAAGCAGGCTGCCGTCCTCACCAAGGCGCGTACTGCCGCTGCCCGTGAAGTGGAGAAGCAGATGGCTGCGCGGCTGGTTCCGTTGGGCATGCCCAATGTCCGTTTCCAGGTAGAGATAGGTGCCCGCAAAGAGCCGGGCATACATGGGGCGGATACTGTGAACTTCTTGTTTTCCGCGAATAAGAACGGGGCATTGCAAAGCGTCTCCTCCGTAGCTTCGGGTGGTGAAATAGCCCGCGTCATGCTCTCCATCAAAGCAATGATAGCCGGTGCCGTCAAGCTTCCTACCATTGTATTCGACGAAATAGATACCGGAGTCTCCGGCGAGATAGCCGACCGCATGGCGGATATCATGCAGGAGATGGGCGAGCAGGACCGCCAGGTAATCAGTATCACCCATCTGCCCCAGATTGCTGCCCGCGGACGCGCCCATTATAAGGTGTACAAGCAGGACAACGAGACGGAAACAAACAGTCACATCCGTCGTCTGACCGACGATGAACGTGTGGAAGAAATAGCCCATATGCTGAGTGGCGCTAAGCTGACCGAAGCCGCACTGAACAATGCCAGAGCATTGCTGGAAGTATCAAATAGTAAATAGTAAATCGTCAAATAGTAAATACCCATATATGGTTGATAACAGTGAAATGATTTTCGGCGTCCGTGCCGTGATAGAAGCCATTCAGGCAGGAAAAGAGATAGACAAGATATTGGTAAAGAAGGACATTCAGAGTGATTTGTCAAAAGAGCTGTTCGCTGTCTTGAAAGGGACTTTGATACCGGTACAGCGCGTTCCGGTGGAACGCATCAACCGCGTGACGCGTAAGAATCACCAGGGAGTGATTGCCTTCATCTCTTCAGTCACTTACCAGAAGACGGAGGACTTGGTACCTTTCCTTTTCGAGCAGGGCAAGAATCCTCTGTTTGTGATGCTTGACGGCATCACGGATGTCCGCAATTTCGGCGCCATTGCCCGTACTTGCGAGTGTGCGGCGGTAGATGCCGTGATTATCCCTGCACGGAACAGTGTATCAGTCAACGCAGATGCCATGAAAACTTCGGCAGGAGCCTTGCACACTTTGCCCGTTTGCCGCGAACACAGCCTGAAAGAGACCCTGCAATTCCTCAAGAATAGTGGTTTCCATATCGTGGCAGCCACGGAGAAAGGCGATTACGACTATACCAAAGCCGACTATACCGGTCCGATGTGCATCATTATGGGTGCCGAAGACAAGGGGGTGTCCTATGACAATCTGGCGTTGTGTGACGAGTGGGTGAAAATTCCCATGTTGGGAACCATCGAGTCCCTCAATGTTTCCGTTGCAGCCGGCATTTTGATTTATGAAGCGGTAAAACAAAGAACCAACTAAGATATGAAAAAGAAATTGCTGTTGATGCTCACTCTCTGTTTATTGGCTCAGTGGAGTGTGGCACAAGCCCCGAAGTGGGTAGACAAAGCCAAACGTGCCGTTTTTTCGGTGGTGACCTACGACCAGGACGATAAGATACTGAATACTGGAAACGGCTTTTTTGTCACTGAAGATGGCGTTGCGCTTTCTGACTACACCTTGTTCAAAGGTGCCCGGCGCGCCGTTGTGATGAGCTCGGACGGGGCACAGATGCCGGTGGAGGCCATTATGGGAGCTGATGACATGTACGATGTTGTCAAGTTCCGTGTCGGCATCCCCGGAAAGAAAGTCACGGCACTCACTTTGGCTGCTGTGGCTCCGGCCGTCGGTGCGGATGTATATCTGCTGCCTTATTCCACCCAGAAGGACCGTTCCTTCACTGCCGGGAAAGTAAAGGAAGCTGATAAGATTTCCGGCAACTATTCCTATTATACGCTCGATATGCGTCTGAAGGACAAGATGGTGAGTTGTCCGCTGATGACTGTGGACGGGCAGGTCTTCGGCCTTGCGCAGAAGTCCTCCGGACAAGACACGGCTACCATCTGCTATGCCATTGATGCCAATTTCGCCATGTCGCAGAATATCTCCGCATTGTCTTATGGAGATATGTCATTGAAGGGCATCGGTATCAAGAAGGCATTGCCCGATACCGAAGAGCAGGCTTTGGTGTTCCTCTACATGGCTTCTTCCCAACTGTCTCCGGAGAAGTATATGGAGACTCTGAACGATTTCATTGCACAATATCCTGCCAGTGCCGACGGTTATCTGCGCCGCGCTTCCCAGCATCTGTTCATGTCCCGTGAAGATGCTTCCATGGATAAGGTCGCCGCAGATATGGATAAGGCTTTGGAGGTTGCGGCAAAGAAAGATGATGTGTATTACAACCGGGCCAAGATAATCTATAATTATGCATTGGGCAAGCCCGAGAAAGTTTATAAGGATTGGTCGCTCGACAAGGCTCTGGACGAGGTACGGAAAGCGATAGCCATTGACGAGCTTCCGGTTTATGTCCAGTTGGAGGGTGACATCCAGTTTGCCAAGCAGGACTATCCGTCGGCATTTACCAGCTATGATAAAGTGAATAAGACCATTCTGGCCTCTCCGGCTACCTTCTTCAGTGCCGCCAAGACCAAGGAATTGATGCAGGCGCCTGCCGAGGAGGTACTGGCTCTGATGGACAGTTGTGTGGCCCGCTTTACCCAGCCCTATACGGAGGAAGCCGCCCCTTACTTGCTGGAGCGTGCCCAAGCCCGTATGAATGCAGACCAGGCGCGTAATGCCATGCTGGATTATGACGCCTATTACAATGCCGTGAACGGTAAAGTGAACGACATGTTCTACTATTACCGTGAGCAGGCTGCTTTGAAGGCCAAGCAGTACCAGCGTGCGCTGGACGATATGGCGAAAGCCATCGAACTGAATCCGGAGGATTTGACTTACCGTGCCGAACTGGCAGTGGTGAATCTTCGCGTGGGACGTTACGAAGAGGCGTTGAATGTGCTGAAGGCTGCTCTGGAGAAAGACCCTAAGTATGCCGAGGCCTACCGTCTGATGGGTATCGCCCAGCTGCAGATGAAGAAGGACAAGGAAGCTTGTGCCAGCTTTGCCAAGGCAAAGGAATTGGGTGACCCCAATGTGGATGCTTTGATTGAGAAGCATTGCAAGTAAAGGGATGGGAAAGAATAAAGGCTCTGCTTTCGCAAGCAGAGCCTCTGTTTTGGGGAACTCCCCCGTGTTAAATGAGTTAAGTCTAGGTATAACAGGTTATGAGTGAAATTACGTTGTTTTATTTATAAAATGCGTGGATTTCCGGAATACTGCATATACTTCGGATTTTTTTTATTTCAAAAAAGAAAATAGACTCGATTATTAATAAAAACAAACTTTGACAATCATGAAGAAAGTGATTTGCAGCCAGAAGGCACCGGGCGCCATAGGCCCTTATAGCCAGGCTATCGAAGCCAGTGGAATGGTATTTGTATCAGGTCAGTTGCCTATTGATGCAGCTACCGGAGTGATGGCTGAAGGTGCGGAAGCGCAAGCCTGCCAGTCCTTGGAGAATATAAAGCATATCCTGGAAGAGGCAGGGCTGGGTATGGCGAATATTGTGAAGACAACTGTTTTCCTGGCAGACATGTCCTTGTTCGCTGATATGAACAAGGTATATGCCACTTATTTTGACGGTGCTTTCCCGGCACGTTCGGCTGTGGCAGTGAAGGCGCTGCCCAAAGATGCCTTAGTAGAGATTGAGTGCATCGCGGTTCGCTAACAAGTCGGCCACAATGAAACTGCTGCCTCCCACGAAGATGAAATCTTCCGGGAGGCTTTTTTCTTGTGCGGCCCGCACGGCGGTGGGTACATCAGGATAGCAATGTCCTTCCAGACCTGCTGCTTCGGCAAGCTCCTGTAGTTCGCTTTCGGGCAATGCTCGTTTCACGCTGGCTTTGGTGAAGTAGTAGGTCGCTTCCCGGGGCAGCAGGGCCAGTACCCCCCGTATATCCTTGTCATTCACCATGCCTATGATGATGTGTAGCTGGCGGTAAGCCTGCTGTTTCAGTTGTTCTGTAATGTAGGTGATGCCTCCCACATTGTGGCCGGTGTCACAAATCAGGGTGGGCAAGTCCTGCAGTTTTTGCCAGCGTCCCATCAAGCCCGTCAGTTCCACCACACGGGCAAAGCCACTGCGCACTGCTTGTCCGTCCAGCCGGTAGCCGGCTTCTTTCAGTAGCGGGAGGGCGGTGAGGATGGTCCGGGCATTTTTCTGCTGGTAGAGCCCTTTCAGTTCGTATTCTATTCCGGGATAGTCTTCACGGTCATTCTCCTCGGCAAAGTAGATGGGAGCACCCGTTGTCTGTGCTTTTTCCAGAAATACCGGTTTCGTTTCGGGAGTGGTCTCGCCGATTACAACGGGGATACCGCTTTTAATGATTCCTGCCTTCTCTCCTGCGATTTTTGCCAAGGTGTCCCCCAGGAATTGGGTATGGTCAAAACTGATGTTGGTGATGATGCATACATCCGGACGGATGATATTGGTACAGTCCAGGCGTCCGCCTAGTCCCACCTCGATTACGGCTACATCCACCTTTTCATCGGCAAAGTAGCGGAAGGCCATGGCGGTGGTCAGCTCAAAGAAAGAGGGATGGAGGGGTTCGAAGAAGCCACGTTCCTGCTCTACAAAACGGATGACGTATTCCTCGGGTATAGGCTGTCCGTTAATCCGGATGCGCTCCCGGAAATCCACCAGATGGGGCGAGGTATAGAGCCCGACCCTGTATCCTGCCTCTTGCAGTATGGCGGCAAGCGTATGCGAGCAGGAACCCTTTCCATTGGTACCAGCCACATGAATGCTGCGGAAACTGCGGTGGGGATGTTCGAAGTGTGCGTCCAGGGTCAGAGTGTTTTCCAATCCTTCCTTGTATGCTGAGCCGCCCACTTGCTGAAACATGGGCACACTGTTATATAAGTAAGTTAAAGTGTCCTGATAATCCATCTTTTATAATATTTAACGGAGAAGCAATCCTTTCTCCCTATTAATTTGTTATCTTTAAAAGCGACAAAGATAATGCAAACCGGACGCAATCAAGCTTGCTTGAAATTGCTTGCAGTGTAGCTTATCTTAAGCTTATGCAAAGGTATTAACAATTTAAATCTAACGTGTATGGGAGCTAAGAAAAATTTTGTGATTGATACGAATGTGATTCTTCACGATTATAACTGTTTGAAGAATTTTCAAGAGAATGACATTTATCTTCCCATCGTAGTCCTTGAAGAACTGGACAAATTCAAGAAAGGTAATGAGCAGATTAATTTCAATGCGCGTGAGTTCGTCCGTGAGCTAGATTTGATTACCGATGATAATCTGTTCACCAAAGGGGCGCCATTGGGAGAGGGCTTGGGCCGTCTGTTTGTGGTGGCAGGTATGGTGGACTCTCCCCGGGTACGTGATTCCTTTCCCGAACGCATCCCCGACCATCAGATTCTGTCGGTAGTGGACTGGCTTTCCACCAAAAAGCCTAAAATGAAAACCATCCTTGTCACGAAAGACGTGAATCTGCGCATGAAGGCGCGTTCCATCGGTCTGCTGTGCGAAGACTACATCAATGATAAGGTAATCAATGTGGATATATTCGAAAAGTCGAATGAAGTGTTCGAGGGTATTGACCCTGCGCTGATAGATCGCATTTATTCTTCCAAAGAAGGACTGGACATCAACGAGTTCGATTTTAAGGACATCATTCGTCCCAACGAATGTTTTGTGCTGAAGAGTGACCGCAGCAGTGTGCTTGCGCGTTATAATCCCTTTGCCCATTCGATTTGCCGGGTCCACAAGACAAAGAATTATGGCATTGAACCGCGCAATGCCGAGCAGAGCTTTGCTTTTGAGGTGCTGAACGACCCGAACATCAAGCTGGTTGCCCTGACCGGCAAGGCGGGAACCGGCAAGACCCTGCTGGCATTGGCCGCCGCATTGGGAAAACTTACCGACTACAAGCAGATTCTCCTGGCACGTCCCATCGTGGCCCTATCCAATAAAGACCTTGGATTCCTTCCTGGTGATGCCAATGAGAAAGTGGCTCCTTACATGCAGCCTTTGTTCGATAATTTGAATGTAATCAAGCATCAGTTCGCTGCCAATTCCTCTGAAGTGAAACGCTTGGAGGATATGCAAAAAAGTGAACAATTGGTCATCGAGGCATTAGCCTTTATCCGTGGGCGCAGTTTGAGCGAGACCTACTGTATTATTGATGAAGCCCAAAACCTGACTCCGCATGAGATTAAGACCATCATCACCCGTGCCGGTGAAGGCACAAAAATGGTGTTTACCGGTGATATTCAGCAGATAGACCAACCCTATCTGGACAGTCAGTCCAATGGGCTTGTTTATATGATAGACCGCATGAGGGACCAGAATTTGTTTGCCCATGTCAATCTGGTGAAAGGGGAGCGCAGCCAGTTGAGCGAGTTGGCAAGTAATCTGATGTAGCGGATACCGCATTTTCCGGGGCAAAACTATTTCTATCCCGCTTTCTGACTGTTAAAACGGGGGAGGTGGGATGGTTTCTTTATAGACGATAAATAATTGTTATAACATTTTTTTATCGATTTATTGTCTGTTTTGACTAAAATAGTGTATCTTTGCCTCGCCTAAAACAAAACTGTCAAGCGAAATGAAGCGAAATTTTTTTCATCGGTATCTTTCCGCGAAAGTGCTTCCGATATGGACTATTCTGTTAATTGATGTATTTATCATCGTCATATCCAGTCTGTTGGCCTATGCTCTCCGATATGATTTCAGAAGCATTTTTCTGGAATCATCTACCATTGACAAGACCATTTTATGGACGGTTGCTGTCAACCTGATTTTCTTCCGTGTTTTCCGTACGTATTCCAATGTACTGCGCTTTTCCTCCTTTGTGGATATCATGCGCATTTTTGTGTCATTGACGGTGTCGTATGCACTGCTGATGATAACGAGCGTCCTGACGGAAAGCTATTTGGAGTTTAACCTGGCTCCGGTCAGCGTGCTGTTCATGTCCTATATCATCAGCTTTGCCATGATGGCATGCTCCCGTGTGATTGTCAAGACTTTCTTCGAGGCGCTGAACTTCGACGGCACCCATAGTGCCAATGTGTTCATTTACGGTGCCAAGGAAGCCGGGGTCAATATTGCCAAGGCATTACGTGTCAATCTGCGCAACCACTACCGTCTGCGCGGATTCATTGCGGACGAACCTGAGCTTATCAATAAGGTGATGATGGGTGTCAAGGTGTTCCCCAACGATGATACGCTGATTGATGTGCTGAACGACCGCGATGTGCAGACCATTATCATTTCTCCCGCCAAGATGGAAGAATTGAAGAAGTCCGACATGGCTGACCGCCTGCTGGTGCACAACATCAAACTGATGACCGCACCCCCCTTGAGCGAGTGGAACGGCCAGGCGCTGAGCCGTACGCAGCTGAAGGAAATTCAGATTGAGGACCTGCTTCAGCGCAATCCCATCGAGATAGATATCCGTAAGGTTGCCTCTCATCTGGAGGGCAAGCGCGTGATGATTACGGGCGCCGCCGGCTCCATCGGCAGTGAAATCATGCGCCAGGTGGCTTCGTTCAATCCCTATAAACTTATTTTAGTGGACCAGGCCGAGACCCCTCTGCACGACATCCGTCTGGAACTTCAGGACCGTTGGCGCGACATCGATGCCGAGACCATCATAGCCGACATCTCCAATGCCACGCGCATGGAGGATATCTTCAGGGAGTTCAAGCCCCAGTATATTTTCCATGCGGCCGCCTACAAGCATGTGCCGATGATGGAGGACAACGTTTCCGAGTCCATCCAGGTGAACGTATTCGGCACGCGCACCGTTGCCGATCTTGCCGTGAAATACGGTGCCGAGAAGTTTGTGATGATTTCTACGGACAAGGCTGTTAACCCTACAAACGTGATGGGCTGTTCCAAGCGTATTTGCGAGATTTATGTGCAGTCTCTTGCGAAGAAGTTGCAGAAGGAGGGAGGCCATGCCACTCAGTTCATCACTACGCGTTTCGGCAATGTGCTGGGTTCCAACGGTTCTGTCATTCCCCGTTTCCGCGACCAGATTCAGCGTGGCGGCCCGGTGACAGTGACCCATCCTGAGATAATCCGTTACTTCATGACCATTCCCGAAGCTTGCCGCCTTGTTCTTGAGGCCGGCAGTATGGGCAACGGCGGTGAAATCTATATCTTCGACATGGGTAAGCCGGTGAAGATTGTGGACCTTGCCAAGCGTATGATTAGCCTTTCCGGACGTACGGATGTGAAGATTGAATTTACCGGTCTCCGTCATGGCGAGAAGCTCTACGAGGAACTCTTGAATGTGAAGGAGCTTACAAAACCCACCTATCATGAGAAGATTATGATTGCCACGGTGCGTGAGTATGACTATGACGAGGTGAAGGAGCGTATCCAGAAGCTGATTGATGTAAGTTACACCTATGACCAGATGAAAATTGTTGCTGCCATGAAGGATATTGTTCCGGAATTCGTGAGCAAGAATTCCTGCTTTGAGGCGCTGGATAAGAAGAAATAAAAAGATAGCGGTATAGTATAAAATGAAAGGGTGATAACGTCATTGTAGTGTTATCACCCTTTCAATTTTATTGTCTTCTTGTCAGCCTTTTGTCTCATTCATGTGAAGAGAAGTATTTCAAGAACTGTGTACGTTCGAAAGTATTGACTCCCTTCGGGTCGTTTACGTTCAGAATACCTTTGAACTGGCTGATGGTTTCCATACCTTTGCGGTCCATCCACAAGTTGAGGAAGCGGATGTATTCTTCAATGATGGTAGCTGAATTCTGATAAAGCACACTGCATATCTCTACGGCCGAAGCACCTGCTAATATTGCCTTGACAACGCCTTCGGGCGAGTGGATACCACCGGAAGCAGCATAATCGAGTTTGTTTACGGCTGCCGAAGCGATGCCTATCCAGCGCAGGGCTTTGGACAAATCGGCTTCATTGCTGAATACGTTGCCGGATACTTGTATCATTTTCTCAATGTTGATGTCCGGCTGGTAGAAGCGGTTGAACAGCACTACTGCGGCGGCACCGTTGGCATACAGCTGGTCTATCAGAGCTATCGGATTGGTCAGGTTGTCACCCAGCTTCATGATGACGGGTATCTTGACCGTCTTCTTGATGTGGCTCAGAATGTCGATGTGGCGTTGCTCGAAACTGCCGTAAGCATATTGTACATCCGTCTGCAGTGCAAGGATATTGATTTCCAGTGCGTCTGCACCGGCTTCTTCTATTTTGGCGGCAAATTCCACCCAGTCGGCATTCTGATAGCAGTTGATGCTGGCTATGATGGGGATATTGCAAACCTTTTTGCTTTCCTTAATCAGGTTCAGATATTCACCCAGCTTATGTTCGCGGATATATCCTACAAGGTAGTCACTGCCTTCGGGGTACATGTTCGGGTCTCCCATCCAGTCAGCCTCCATCATGATTTGCTCTTCAAAAAGTGATTTTAGCACAATGGCACCTGCGCCGGCCTCAGATAGTTTCTGGTTCTTGGCGGCGCTGTCTGTCAGTCCGGAGCTGCTGACGATAATGGGGTTTCTGAGTTTCAGCCCTGCAAAAGTAGTTTCTAATGTTGCCATGATAATGATTTTTTATGGTTAATAGTTTCTTTCTCCAAAAATCTTGCTTCCTACACGTATCAAGGTGCTCCCGGCTGCAATGGCCTCGTGATAGTCGTGAGACATCCCCATGGACAGTTCCCGGAATGACTCTGCATCGGCAAACCACTTGGCTTTCACTTCATTGAAGAAGCTATTTAAAGAACAAAACTCTGTTTTGATTTGTTCGTCATTGTCCGTATTTGTGGCCATGCCCATCAATCCGCATATCCGGATATGCTTGAGCTCTCTCCATTCACCGGCTGCCAGCATTTCCCGGCATTCGTCAAAGCTGAATCCAAACTTGGTCTCTTCTCGGGCAATGTGCAACTGCAGTAGGCAGTTGACGGTTTTTCCGGCTTTGGCAGCCTGCTTGTCCACTTCGGCCAACAGCTTGTAGGAGTCTATGCCATGAATCAGCGCTACGTAAGGAACGATATATTTTATTTTGTTTGTTTGCAGATGCCCGATGAAATGCCATTCTATGTCTTTGGGTAGACTTTCGTATTTGGCAGTCATTTCCTGCACCTTACTTTCTCCGAACACACGCTGGCCGGCACGATACGCTTCTTCTATCGCCTCGTTGGGGTGAAATTTGGAAACAGCCACCAGCCGTACCTTTTCAGGCAGTTCGCTCAGTACTTGTTTTAAATTCTCTGCAATCATCGTTTTTTTGAGTTATGAGTTATGAGTTATAAGTTATGGCTCGCAATAATAATTCATAACTTATAACTCATCACTTAAATTAAACTTCCGGTTTGTCGTCGGGCTCTGCACTGTACGGATATACATCCATAATGGCGGTTTCCGCTACAGATGCTATCTGATAGTCGGCCATTGTGCCTTTCATGCCCTCATCCAGTTTCTTCACTGCATCACGCAGGTCGGCAGCCTGCACCAATACCTGGGTAGAGGTTTTCTTTTCCGCACCGCTTTTCTCGTCCAGTGTGATGAAAACCAGTTTACATTTAAACCAGCGGTCGGCAGCTTCCTCTTCGCTGGGGAACAATTCGCTATAGTTGGCACGTTTGATGTCCGATACGGTGAACTCTCCCGAAATGAACGGCGTCATCTCTTCGATGATGCGTGCTTCCGCTTCCGTAAAACTGAGGGCATCCACCAGGTACGGTTCGGTCACCTTCTTGTTCATTCCATTTTCCATTGTTTTCTCGTAACGGATCTTACATTCAAACCATGTATGCATTGCCATAATTTTCTGTTTTTAATTATTGATTTATTGTTAGTTAAGTTGCTTTATGCGTGCCTATGCCCGCCGAAAGCAGTGCAAAGATAGCCAAAAACTAAATGGATATAAAAAGTTGCCTTGCATTTTACGTGAAAAATTTATTGGAGAACCGGGACGGTACGTATGGGCATAAAAAAAGGAGTACCGCTGTACTCCAACCTTTGTTAACCTTAAATCTAATACTATGAAAAACACATTGCAAAGGTACGGACTTTTTCGACATTTGCAAGAGTGTCGGGGCATAAAATGTGTATTTGTAACACTTATTATGTTTTATGCCTTTGTACTACATCTTTTTTAAAACTTGAGGCGTGTTGCTGAAACATAAATTTGCATCTGTTTTGCTTCCACACTTCCACCCACCTCCTGCATCTCCCTATCCATCGGCATTTACTCTGCGGTGGAAGCAACCTGAAAAGGTGGAAGCAAAATTTGCTTCCACCTGCCGAAAACGTCTGAGTTTTGTCGTAACTTATTGTTCTTTAATATAATACCGCGCGTGGGTTACATAAATCGGTCAGTGTAGTTTTCCTGCATTTTCGAGTTTGCCCGACTATGAATAGTGGAGTCTGATGTCTTTTAAGTTGCTGTACAATACGTTTGCACCTTGTGCGCAATAGGCGCGGGCTACGTACTTCATCTGTAAAAGCCTTGGAGTTAGTGACGCCTAACGGCCATGAACAACCCTGCTAACGGCCATGAAGCAATCGTTTGACGGCCATAAGCAGAGCTGTTCATGGCCGTTAGGCGTTATTAATTCCCTATGCAACAGTAGACATACTTACTTACGCAACTTCAATAATGCATTTATGAGGGTAAGATATTGGAATGTAGAATGATATATTGGAAATGATGAGGTGTTTTTTAAACGTTCGTTTAATAAACGTCTATTTTTAAGAAAATAAGTAGAGGTATAAAAGTTAAAAAGGAACAGAACTTTAAGATGTTAAATATTAGACGTACAATGCTGCAATTCAATATATTAATATAAAACAAAAATCACTTTGGGAATATTTTTATTAAACATTTTGTTAGTTCAAAAAATACGGCTTATCTTTGCGTCCATTAAACGAACGTTTATTGGACACTTTTATGAGTCTAATATCTTCTTTAATAGCTTATTATCATTGCAAAAGTGTACAATACGGTTTGGGTGGGAAAATGTCTCGTTCAAACCGCGAAGCGCACCCGGAACTGAGCTAATTCATTCGAAAGAAAATTTCTAAGTGACTGAACAACAGAAATATTGGTTTGCGGCTCGCACCCGTGACAAGCAGGAATTCACAGTCCGGAAATCTTTGGACCGACTTAAATCGGAAGAACATTTGGAGCTTGACTATTATCTTCCCACGCGCTTTGTCATTTCTCAATTGAAGTATCGTCGTAAGCGTAGCGAAGTTCCGGTAATCCGCAATTTGGTATTTGTTCATTCCACCAAGCAGACAGCCTGCGATATATCCAACATCTATAATGTCCCCCTTTTTTATATGAAGGATCTTTCCACGCACTCTATGCTGGTAGTCCCAAATAAGCAAATGGAGGACTTTATGTTCGTAATGGATCTGAATCCTGACGGTGTCAGCCTTGATAGCGAAATTCTGACTGTTGGGCATAAAGTAAAAGTTATCAAAGGCGAACTCAGCGGTATTGAAGGTGAGGTTGCCATCGAAGCCAATAAAACATACGTTGTTATCCGCATTAAAGACCTTTTGACTGCAAGTGTCAAAGTCCCCAAATCCTATCTGAAAATAATCGGGTGACTTCTAAATAGGTATAATCTTATATTTTAATCATATATCATAATAATGAATGATTTAACTTCCCGTGCTCTTGAGCTTCAGCATGCAGCTCATGAGCTGATGTATCTTGGTATGGACGGTGAGCCGGTCTATTCCGACACTTTTTGCCGGTTGAATAAGGAAGTGCTTGTTAAGTCCGATTCTCTTTTTTCTGCTCAGAGTTCCGATGTTGAAGAGGAGGCGAATTTGTGTCTGGCTCTTTTGATGGGGTATAATGCTACCATTTATGATGATGGGGATAAGGAGCAAAAGAAACAAATGGTATTGAATCGGATTTGTCTTGTTTTGGAGCAGTTGCCTGCTTCTTTACTTAAAGTCCGACTACTGACTTATACATATGGGGAGGTTTATGAAGAGGTTTTGTTTCAAGAAGCCTATGCGATTATTGAAGGTTGGAACAAAGATAATTTGAGTTCGGAACAAACTGAAATCATCGAAGAATTGAAGAATATCGAAGAGAATCCATATCCGTTTGAGGAAGTGGAATAGGATTTGGGTGTAATAAGAAAATCATAAAAAATAGATAACTTTTATTGATATGAAAGCATGTTTTATGGGGTTGGGTTATATTGGCCTGCCCACTGCAATTATTGCCGCTAAACACGGAATTCAGATTATCGGGGTCGATATTAATCCCAAAGTTGTAGAAATGACTAATCAAGGTAAGTTGCATATCATTGAACCGGGTATGCAGGAGCTTCTTCAAGAAGTCGTTACTACCGGTCAGTTGAAGGCTTCTATTACTCCAGAAGTGAGTGATGCCTATTTTATGGTTGTACCTACTCCTTTTAAGGGGAATCATGAACCCGATATCTCTTATGTGGAGGCTGCTACACGTGCTGTGATACCTTTGTTGAAAGAAGGCGATTTGTATGTCATAGAATCTACATCACCAGTTGGCACTACCGATAAGATGGCTGAGTTGATTTTTGATTTACGTCCTGAATTAAAAGATAAAATTTATATAGCCTATTGTCCTGAACGTGTCCTTCCCGGTAATGTAATTTATGAACTGGTTCATAATGATCGTGTCATTGGCGGTATGAATGAAGCTTCTACAGATAAAGCTATCGAATTTTATAGCCGGTTTGTGCAGGGAATGCTTCATCGCACCAACTGCAAAACGGCAGAAATGTGTAAATTGACAGAAAATTCCTCCCGTGATGTACAGATAGCTTTTGCTAATGAGCTTTCTTTGATTTGTGATAAAGCAGGAATCAATGTTTGGGAATTGATAAAATTGGCGAACAAGCATCCTCGTGTTAATATCCTTCAACCTGGTTGTGGTGTTGGAGGACACTGTATCGCGGTTGACCCTTATTTCATTACGGCAGAATTTCCCATGGAATCTAAGATTATATCTACCGCCCGTGAAATCAACAACTATAAAGCATTCTGGTGTACAGAGAAGGTGCAGAATGCCATGTTGAAGTTTGAGTTGGAACATCATCGTAAGCCCACTATCGCCATGATGGGGCTGGCTTTTAAACCCGATATTGATGATTTGCGTGAAGCTCCTGCCAAGTATATTACTACTAAAGTGATGCAAAGCTGTAATAATGCAGATATTTTAGTAGTGGAACCTAATGTGCAGGAACACAACGTATTTAAACTTACAGATTATAAAGAAGCCTATGAGAAGGCTGATATCGTCGTTTTTCTGGTTGCTCATTCTGTATTTAAATCCCTGCCATATAATGATCGGAAAGTAATTTTTGACTTTTGCGGAATTTACAAGAAATAATAAATACCTTATAGCATGAAGAAGATTATGTTGGTTTTCGGGACTCGTCCCGAAGCCATAAAGATGGCTCCTCTGGTGAAAGAATTTCAGAAATATCCGGAGGAGTTCAAGACAATCGTATGTGTTACCGGTCAGCATCGCGAAATGCTTGATCAAGTGTTACATATATTTGATATTACTCCTGACTATGATTTGAATATTATGAAACAAGGGCAGGATTTATATGATGTGACAGCCCGTGTTTTGACGGGGATGCGGGATGTCTTGAAAGAGGCACAGCCGGATGTTGTTTTGGTTCATGGTGATACAACCACCTCTACGGCTTCGGCATTGGCTGCTTTTTATCAGCAGATTCCGGTGGGGCATGTAGAGGCGGGACTTCGTACTCATAATATTTATAGTCCTTGGCCAGAGGAGATGAATCGGCTGATAACAGGACGCATTGCTACTTATCATTTTTCTCCCACACCGTTAAGCCGACAGAATCTGTTGGATGAAGGGGTAAAGGAATCTTCTATTATTGTGACCGGAAATACGGTAATAGATGCACTCTACATGGTTGTGGATAAGATAAAGAGCGATAAAAAACTTGATGAAGAATTGGAAGGTGTTTTGAGAACTTCCGGTTATGACATTAACCGTTTGCAGGATGGAAAGAGATTAGTTTTGATAACAGGTCATCGTCGTGAAAATTTCGGTGACGGATTCATGTCTATGTGTAAGGCTATTCAGGCTCTTACAAAACAATATCCGGATGTCGACTTTGTCTATCCGATGCATTTGAATCCTAATGTTCGCAAACCCATTCATGAAGTATTTGGTGAGGATTTGTCTAATTTGGGGAATATGTTCTTCATAGAGCCTTTAGAGTATCTTTCTTTTGTTTATCTGATGGAGAAGTCTGCTATTGTATTGACTGATAGTGGTGGTATTCAGGAGGAAGCTCCGGGACTGGGTAAACCAGTACTTGTGATGCGTGATACGACAGAACGTCCAGAAGCTTTGGAAGCCGGAACTGTGAAATTGGTAGGAACAGATTGTGACAAGATTGTAAATGAGGTTTCTGCATTGTTGGACGATCGAGTTTATTATAACCAGATGAGTAAAGCTGTGAATCCTTATGGGGATGGATTGGCTTGTGAAAGAATAATAGCATTTATCTAAATTTTTTACAAAATGATACCTTTTAATATCCCATATTGTACAGGTAAGGAATTACACAATATAAAATTGGCAATAGAGTCAAAAAAAATATGTGGTAATGGATATTATACACGTTTATGTCAACAATTTTTTGAAAATAAGTTTGGATTTAAAAAATGTTTATTGACATCGTCTTGCACAGATGCATTAGAAATGTGTGCAATATTAGCTAATATTAAAGAAGGAGATGAAGTTATTGTTCCTTCTTATACTTTTGTATCATCGGCTTTAGCTTTTGTTAGGCAGGGAGCTAAAATAGTATATGCTGATAGTGAATCAGATAATCCCAATATTGATACATCTACTATAGAAAAATTGATAACAAAGAAAACAAAAGTTATAGTACCTGTACATTATGCAGGAGTTTCTTGTGATATGGATGCTATTATGGGAATAGCTTGTAAATATAATTTATTGGTGGTTGAAGATGCTGCTCAGGGTATTGATTCATATTTTACATCACCCAAAACTGGCTTAAAAACTAGTTTGGGAGGAATAGCTCATATGGCAGCTTTTTCTTTTCATGAAACAAAGAATATACAATGTGGTGAGGGAGGATTGTTAATTATTAATAATGAAAGGCTTGTCCGCCGTTCTGAAATAATATGGGAAAAAGGAACTAATCGAGCCGAATTTTACAGAGGGGAAGTAAATAAGTATGGATGGGTGGATTTAGGTTCATCTTTTTTACCATCTGAATATACTGCTGCTTTTTTATATTCCCAATTGTGTGAATTAGAAAAAATCCAGAGAAGAAGAATTGATATATGGAATCAATATTATGAGGGTTTGCGCAATGTGTATCAGTTAAAGCTACCTGTTGTACCACAATATGCAACTAATAATGCACATATGTTTTATGTGATCTGTCCTTCTTTTGAGATAAGAAGTCAACTAATAGAGTTTTTAAAAGAAAACAATGTTCAGGCGGTATTTCATTATTTAAGTCTTCATAAGAGTGAGTTTAATAAGAAACATGCAAAAGAAATTCCTGATCTTCCAATGGCAGATAAGTATACAGATTGTTTGTTGAGACTGCCTCTGTACTATTCTTTAACAGATAATGATATTGTTAAAATAATAACTCTTATACATGATTTTTTTTCTTAATTTATGCGGCTACACATTGTTCCAGATGAAAAAGTAATAAATAGGTGTATAGATGCATTTAATTCAGTATTTCCTGATGAGAATGTTTTTATCGTTTTTCTTAATGACGAGAAATCCTTACCTCAATATGTGCAAAAAAAAAATCAAGTGTTTTATGTGAAATTTGGTAGTAGTATTTTTTGGAATATTATTGGTGATGTAAATAAATATGCAGCTATAATAATCCATTTTTTCACTACAGATAGTATTCGATTTGTTAATTCAATAAATCATTCGAAAATATACTGGATTGAATGGGGGGCAGATTTGTATAGTGGCTTATTAGAGAATAGAGGTTATCAATTGTATGCAGACAGAAAAATATTATGGAGGATAAGTACGAAAAAGATTCCATATAGATTGTATCAATTGTTGTATAAAATGAAGTTATGCAAAAAAACACACGAACTATTGCATGCTGTCAAGAAAGTACATTATTTTGTTCCAGATAGTATGTATGATGAATATCCACTATTGTTATCGTATTATCCGGAATTATCACATCTAGAATATAAAGATTTCTTTTATTATCCAATTGATGAGATTTTATCTGATGAATTGTATTGTTCTATAACGAAAGGAAATAATATTATTATTGGAAATTCTTCATCACCGACGGGAAATCACTTATCAATTTTTGAAAGGTTGAAAATGTTAGGTGTGAATGATAAAAAAATATTTGTTCCGTTGAGTTATGGTAATATGAATTATGCTAATTATATATCCAAAGTTGGAGAACAATATTTTGGGCGAAAATTCAATGCAATTCGTGATTTCATGCCATTGGAAGAATATAATAAATTTTTACTATCTGCAGATGTCTTTATATATGGAAATTGGAGACAAGAAGCCGTTGGTAATATTCTTATAGCATTGTTTATAGGCGGAAAAGTCTTTTTGGATGAAAAGAATCCATTGTTGAAATTTTATAAGGATAAAGGGTTGGTTATATTTGGATTGAATGAATTAACCGTAGGTAGTATAATTAATCAATTATCATCAAATGAAATTGCAAATAATCGTAAAATATTAAATAATATTTATTCTAAGGAACGTTTATATTATTTGATAAAATCAAATTTCTGATTGTCTCTGTCAATATGGGTAGTGCAATAAATGGAGTTAAATGGACTTCGCTTAGTGCTGTAGTAAATGCATGTGCTAAATTGGGACAAATATCTATTCTTACAAGATTTTTGAGGAAAGAAGATTTTGGACTTATTGCCATAGCTGTTTTAGTAATTTCATTTACAGAGATATTTATGGATATGGGTATTTCATCTGCAGTACTCCATAAACAGGATATATCAAAAAATGAATATAGTTCATTGTATTGGTTTAATATTATATCTGGATTTGTAATATCTGTAATTATTTGCATATTGGCACCATGGGTAGCTATATATTATAACCAACCGGAATTGGTTAATATTATATCATTGTTATCGTTGAATGTTATTTTTTCATCGATATCTCGACTTCAACGTACTTTTCAACAAAAACAAATGCAGTTCAGTGTTATTGCAAAAATTGATATGACTGCATCTGTTTTAATGGTCATATTTTCTATTGTTTTAGTGTATATTGGTTTGGGCGTATATGCACTTGTTTTTTCCACTTTATTTTATGGTTTTTTTATAGCTATTATTTATCTGTCGTATTCTGTTTTTAAGGACAGAATAATAAGATTGCATTTTAATTTCTATGAAACAAAGCCTTATTTAAAGATAGGGATATATCAAGTTGGCTCTTCAACATTGGATTATCTATCAAGAGAGATGGATATATTCCTTATAGGAACAGCATATTCATTAGAAATATTGGGAGTATATTCTGTATGTAAGCAACTCGCATTTAAAGTTTATTCATTCATAAATCCAATAGTTACTAAAGTGCTAACACCTAGTTTGGCATTATGCCAAGATAATCAGTTTTTACTTAGAGAAAAATATATTAACGTAATTAGGGTGCTATCTTTTATTGATATGCCTATTTATTTTTTTCTTTGTTATTGCTCGTCTTATGTATTGGGTGTAATATATGGTAGTTCATATGTTGAGTATTCATTAGTATTCAGTATCTTATGCCTTTACTATTCAATATGTAGTATTGGAAATCCACTAGGGGCTTTACTTGTTGCAACAGGCAGAACTGATATAGGATTTTATTGGACAATTTATAGAATTATTGTAACTATGATAGTTTTGTATTTTGCTTCTTTGAGTCCTTTTGTAATTTTTGTATTTGTCATTTTTATCTTAAATTTTATAAATCTTTTTCCTGAAATTCTATTGATTTACAAACCTCTATTGAATATTTCTTGTTCGCAGTATATAAAGAGTTTTAGTACTCCTTTATTTATTTCATTGATATTATCCCCATTAGTTTTTATACATTATATGCGATTAAACTCATATATAGGGCTTGTTATTATTGGTATTTTATTCTTATTGCTATATGTACTATTAAGTTTAGTTTACAATAAAAAGGACATCATTTTGATAAATAGATTTATTAGTTTGGATAGACTCTCAATAGTTAATTTTTTATTTGTAAGATTGGGCATAAAATGAAAAATGTATTATTTTTATTAATTGGCAATATTCGTTATGATGGTCGAGTATTGAAAGAAATATCTACGTTATGTAAGGCTGGATATAAGGTTTCCTTGATCTTATCAGATTTTGATGTAGATGATAATGTATCAAATTATGACTTTAATATAATATTATTGCGTAGGAATTATAGTAGTAATCCTATAATGAAATTATTTTCTACATTAATATATTTTTTCAAAATGAGGAAAGAAATTGTAAGGCTTTCTCCGGATATTTTGCATTGTAATGATTTAAATACTTTAATGTTTGCGTATGCTTTACCACAAAATATAGAGATTGTATACGATGCTCACGAATTGTATTTAGAAAGTCGCTCTGGAATAATCAAATCCTTTTGGAGCGTTGTAGAAAAGACATTGTTGCGTAAAGTAAAATTTGTAATAGTTCCTCAAATTGATAGATTGTATTATTTTTATTTTCGATATAAATTACCATTGTCAAAATATATGTTGATTGAAAACTTCCCAAATAGAGTGATGGATCTATCAAAAGATTTTTTTAAAAATAAATATAATATTGATGTGAATCATAAACAAGTTGTTACATATCTTGGTGCAATTACGCCAGAAAGAGAGATAGAACTTGTTCTTAAGGCTGTTAGGGAAATAGATAATATTCTTTTTTTTATTATAGGAAACGGAACAGAGAATTATAAAAAACACTTAAATAATTTGATAATGGATTTGAAAATTCAGAAAAAAGTTTTTATGTATCCAGCTATTCCTAACAAGGAAGTATTACATGCAGTAAATTCTTCTGATATTGGTGTGTGTTTTTATAATGAAAGACATTTTAATAGTTATTTTTGTGCAAGTAATAAATTGTATGAATACTTGAATTTAGGGGTAAAAGTACTGACGAATAATACTGCAGGTGTTGCAAGGGTTGTTAAACATGGAGAAAATGGTTTTTGTTGTGATTGTATTACTGTGGATGAAGTCAGAAAAGGACTAATTACCTTACTTAACATGAAAAATTTTGTTCCGACAGATTATTATTGGAGTAATCAAGAAGAACATTTTTTGTCAATCTATAAATAAATGGTTTATATCATAATATTTGCCATTATTTTATGTGGCATATATAGATATGATTTCTTGAGTAGAACTGACGCCAAATTAGGTGTCTTTTCATATATTTTTATATTACTGACTTGTGTTTCGGTTCTGAAGTATAGAGTTGGTTCTGATATATTAGTATATATGTCGGAGTATGGTGATTATTTGCCTTTAAATAAATTGACAGTAAGCTATGTATTTGATAATGCCAATAGACAACCTGGGTGGATATTCTTAATTTCTATTTTAAAATCATTTTCAAATGATTTTTTTGTATTTCAATTTGTTCAGGCTATATTCATAAATTATGCAATAAGTAGAACAATCGTTTTTAACACTAAATATATTTTTACTGCCACTTTGTTTTATTTTGTATACTTGTATACAGAATTAAATTTTGAAGTAATGAGAGAGTCGTTTGCTGTTGGTTTTTTCTTATTTAGTTTAGAAGCGTATAAAAGAAATTTGTGGTTTAAATATTATATATTAGTAAGTATCTCTTTTTTGTTTCATTTATCTGCTTTTTTTTTATTGGTCTTACCTGTTTTAAAATTACTTCCGATTCATAAAAAAGCAATATGGGGATATTTAATCATATTATCTCTTTTCTCTTTTCTTTTTTTACCCGATTTGCATGATACTTTTAAAGATATGGATATATCATTATGGGCGGCTTTAGATGAAAAGGCAACTTCGTACTTAGCGAGTGAGAAATACAAAGTAGAATGGGAAAAATCTTTTTTGTTTAAAAGTTCTTTTGTCTTGGCTGTTAGTTATTGGATTTCAGTTATTAAAGGTTATTATAATGGTTGTAGAAAATGGGAAATACAATTGGGGATTTTGTATTTCATATTTGAAACTTTAAATACTGGCATTCCATTTTTTTATCGTTTTAATAACTATATTCTTTTAGTTTATTTATTGATGCTTACAAATTCAATTTATGCAATAATATCGCATTGCTATTTTGTAAAATTTCGTGGAGTGCTATTATTGTTTTTAATATGTATCTTTATATATCTACCAATCAATTCTTATTTTACACCAACATCTTTTCGAGGTGTACCAGAATATAGAAAATATTATCCATATTATACTATTTTTACTAAAGAAAAAGATTTATTGCGTGAAAGGGCATTTAGATGAGTTATATGAAGATTGAAATTTGGGGAACATATCCTCCTCCTATAGGAGGAGTCTCTATTCATATATATAGATTAATTCATAGTTTGCATACAATAGATTCTTCTGTTGTATTGCGTAATTTTGGAAAGCAGGTGTCTAATATTTCTTATGTAAAACACGTATCTTATCCTTGGATGGAGTTTCTTCTTTTACCTTTTAGAAAGAAAAGGATTATTCATCTTCATTCAAATAATATTTTTGCATTTGCTTTATTTTTATTGTTTGGGGGAAGACATAAAGTCGGTGTTACATTACATAATCAAAATTTGATAAAAAAAACTTCTTTCATAAAAAAGAAAATTATTCAAGTCTTTCTTCGGCATGCAGCTTTTGTTGTTTTGAATGATGATAATTATTTGTTGAAATTGTGCTCACATTTTCATTGTTCGAGGAATAATTTTCATATATTGCCCGCTTTTTTACCTCCAACTCAAGCCGAATATATAGGATTGAGTGAGGATATATTGTTTTTTAGGAAACAACATTCTTTTTTACTTTCAGCAAATGCTTATAAACTACGTTATGAAAATGGCATTGATATATATGGTTTTGATTTATTGATACAGTTAGTGAAATCTTTGAAAGAGAAAGGAATTAATGTAGGGCTTGTTTTTTGTTTACCAATGATTGGAGATATGGAATATTATCAGAAATGCCTCTCTTCGATAAAAGAAATGAATATTGACGATAATATTTTAGTTGTCCAAAGAGAAATACCTAATGGATTTGAGATTTGGAAATTATCTGATTTGTTTATTAGGCCTACATATACTGATATAGAAGGTATTTCTGTTAAGGAGGCTTTGTTTTGTGGTACTCCGGCTGTAGCAAGTGACGTTTGCAAAAGGCCTAGTGAAGCTGTTTTATTTAAAAATAGGAGTTACGAAGATTTGGAGGAAAAAGTTTTAGGATTTTATAATGGTTCTAATTATTCCTCCGAAGGAGGAATCAGTATTGATAATCGAGTTCCTGAACAATTATTGGAAATTTATGAAAAGTGTAAATAGTCATAGTGAAATTGGATGGAAATTAATTAATGGGAATGAAATTTCTCGTGAAAATAATTTTGATTTAATCAGGCTCTTTGCTGCATTACAAGTCTTGTTGGGTCATGGGATAAATCATTTACAGATATTAGGATATGACGAAATCTTGGATGTTATATCGTTTTTCCCAGGAGTGATGGTGTTTTTTGTAATAAGCGGTTTTTTAATAACCCGTTCATATATTAATTGTAGTATTAAAAAGTCTATGGGGGGGGTAAATATATTTTACAACATATCAAAAATAGGTGCCTTCGGATTTTTCCGGCATTATGGTTTGCATTTATTTTAGCAATGGCTTTATTATTGCTTTTCAAAGTTATCAGTTTTACTTCTTTTCTAAATTTAGACTTGTGGGCATGGTTTTTTGGACAGATAACCATATTTCAATATTACACACCTAATTTATTAAGAAATTTTGGAGTTGGTACTCCTAATGGTAGTTTATGGACGATTCCTGTGGAATTAGAATTTTATATTTTATTACCTGTCTTTTTTCTTTTTCTTAAGCACATATCAATAAAAGTGAAGTTTATCGCGTTATTTTTGTTTTCTGCAATGTTCAATTTCTTGTGGACAAGTGCTTGTGAAAGTGGAGAAAGTATATTGGATAAACTTATCGAAGTTTCGATTTTTCCTTATTTATATGCTTTCCTTTTTGGTGGATTGATGTTTTTGAATTGGAGTAAGATTAAATGGTTTATAGAAGGGAAAATATGCTATTGGTTTTTAATTTATGGTTTATATTGCTATTTTGCTGATGCTTTGCCTGGGTATCATTTGGATGATTGGACTACGTTATTGGCTAATCTGTTATTAGGTATATTGACGATTAGTGCAGCCTTTTCAAAAATATCATTAGGAAAAGTTTTACATGGGAATGATATGTAAGCAGTCAAAAATTGGCTCATAATTGAAATCTCTATCTTCGCTGCGAACAAAAA
>NZ_QTMD01000033.1:0-44065 GCF_003602995.1 Bacteroides sp. AF25-38AC
AGTGTTCAAGCTCTTTACTGCAATTGAGATTGCCATTGAGATTGCTTGCGGATTTTAGGATTACCACTCTATACACTCTTGCCTTCTTTTATATGGATATATGGATGAAATGGCTTGAATAAGTGCACAGAGTACACAGCATAAAGCTGCACGCAATTTGATTGATTGCCACGTTAGAAATAGAACTGTCTGTTTTGTGAATATCTGTATCGTTGCCAGTGTTCCCTAACTGACCGTTATACAATAAAGAAGCGTGGGAACATTGAATATTACTACTGTGAGGCTCTGGACTGCCTAAGGTGAATAATAAACAATGCCCACGCCAGATATGTATATAGTTCACCCTACAGAGGTGAATATATAACACTGACGTGAGCGTCCTTGCCTATTATCTTCACCTTTTGAAATTGTCCAGATTTCACAGTAAGATAATATCTTAAACGCTCTTCGTTAACTAATATGTCCTTCCAACTTCCCAACGCATTAGGCTGTTAGAATTGCTGCAAAGTTACGAATTTACGTTTGATTGGCAAGAACTTATTGTTTATTAAATGCAGAAAGGCATTCCTACTCCATAAATCAAGGTTAGGAGCAAATTTGTAAAAGGTCTATATAAGTAGAATTTTATAAATTTACTCCCAACTTGAATTGTAGGCTTAAAAGGCAGTTCCGCTCCATTCTTAATAATTGGTGAGCGCAACCGCCAGTAATCAAAAGCTAAGGCAGTCATAAGTATTAAGTAGTTCTTCCTGCCTTAATCCCAAGTATCTCTTGGTAATTGATACACTGGAATGATTGAATAGCTCCATGAGTTTGACAAGTGCAAGCTCCGAACTTTCGCTGTTCATGTTATAGACCTGCCTGCCGAAAGTCTTTCTAAGGCTGTGGCATGAGAAGTTGCCTATATGCAGCCTATACTTCCTTTTAACCTCCTTGAGGATTACATTTATCCTCTGTATGGAATAGACCGTACCTTTCCGGCTAACCAATATAGGCGCGTCTATGCCTATAGGACTGATATGCTTGTAGCAGTCACAGATATGCTTCTGTAGCTGCATGTTAATTCTCACAGTCCTTTGCTTTCCCGTCTTGATTTCGATAACGGTAAATTCCTCCGCATTTAATATCTGATTCCAGCGTAAAGCCAGAATGTCAGATATTCTTAAGCCAGTAAAACAGCCCAGAGCAACAAGAAGCGAGATTTTATAATTCCCGTCTTTGGCTAACTTCCTTATCAAGTTCATTGCCTCGCTCTATTGCAGATAATCTGCGGTTGTACTTGAATATTTAAGTGACATAACGTTCAGTCTTATAATGAAATGAATAAAAGTGAATATCATTTTTAAGTTGGAATATCCAACTTATTGATAATCAAAGGAACATTCACTAATAATAGAAGTGAACATTTCTCCCATTAACAGTAAGAGGACACCTATACCTTGTTATATAGATGTCCTCCATACCAAGCTATCCTTTAACAATGGCATAGCCCAGCAGCAGGATATATCCTACCGCTATAAATGGAAACAATGCCATTGCAATGAAGAATACCAAAGTAGCCAGTAACACATAGAATAAATTCCGTAGCATAATCTCCAGTTTTGAGAAACCAGTAATAGGATATAATTCCAGATACAGCTAAGAGAGAAACCAGCTGTATCTTTCATCACCATGCAGAGCGGATGCAATGCCCGTTGCCAGTTCTGTAGCGTTGTAGGCTCTATCCAGAAAGCTGTCTATGTAGCTGCTCTTGTTGCTGCCAGTAAGCAGGTTGTAGAACTTCCACATGGATAGGTCACTGCCAAGACAGCCAAAGTTCTCATCATTAATGTAGGCTTTAGCCACACTGTTTACTTGTGTATCAGTAAGCAGCATTCTGGGGATAGCCTTCTGATAGCCTTGTGGCAAGCACTGATAAAGTCGCATTCTTCCAAGTAACTGGCAGAATTGATGTTCTGTCATACTGGTATTGCCAAGTGTCTGCATCAGATGTATGTGCTTGGCAGGGTCGTACTTGTTGAACATTTCCAATACGGCACGATATAATTCGTTGGTATTGGTTACTTCCAAACAAGTAAGATAACCGTCCGTAGATACACATAAATTGGTGCAGACATTACAAATGAAGCCTATGAACACCTTAAAACGCTCTGCACCCTTTTTACTGTACAGATTGGTATGGTTATAAGCCCTAACTCCACCTATGGTAAGGGTCAGCCTATTACCGTTCACCGTCTCGTAGATGGTAGGTATTTCAATCACGAAAGCGCAACGCTCGTAATAAATGGTCTTGTCACTCTCCAATAACTGATTGGCAGGCTTATGTATTGCTTCTGGAATACGACCTTTGATAACGTGTGACACCCTTATATCCGGCTGCCCTATCCGTTCACCGTTAAAGAAAGTATGTGCGGCATCCTGCACCGTTTCAATGAACGAGACGTGCGACAATGTAGCCTCGTTGTCTTTGGCGAATACTGGAATTATGCAGTCGTCCCTCAAATGCTGTAAAGTCGCTTCAACTGTATTAGCCTCTATGAACAGAGGTCGTTTCCCCTTTGTATCGTCCGTTACAACCGTTGCATCCTCTGCAAATTCGCCTAAATTGCTGTTCCTTCTCTGTGCCATGACTGGCATAATCTGTAATGCTTCCATAATCTGTAAATTATTAAGTTGATAATTAGAAATTTCTCCATCTGAACGCCATATAAACGATAATGTACAGCACTATGGCAAACATTGCCTGCGGTGCTGTAATGAACGGTACAACGAGTATTGCACCAATCGTCAGAATTGCCTTTAAATCTTCCATAAGCGATAATTTATTGGTTAGTAATAAGTGAATTAAAGGGAATAGCACGCTTTATAGCGTAATGCCCCATAGACTTCCGCAATTGTGCTCTGTAATACACAGACATTACTGTAGTAGCCAGTAATACCGTAGCCAAAGCGTTTGCGGTCTGGAATGCGATTGCGTTAAACCGTTCATTTCCCATCTAAGAGAGGTGAGGGACGTAGGAGTAACATGACAATAAAGCGCATAATATACACCTCATGCCTGCTTTCTGGCTGATAATTGCACTTTATGCAGTCTTGGTAACTGTATGGAAAGAGTTCCCGTATCTGGAAGGGAGGGGGTACTATTTAGACACTGCCTAATTTGAGTTGGGGTATAACAAGAAACTCCAGACCCGTTTAATAGTCTGGAGTTCAATCCTACTCAATCAATGCCTTAATTTCCTTTATGGTTCTATACCTTCTCAACGTCTGCCCAAGCTGTTTATATCCCTGCTCCAAGAATGGATATTTATCTGTTATCACCCTTAATTCCCGTTGCTCATTGTCCGTTAGGGAAAGCTTCTCCTTCAAGTCACAGAAGCGTTTGAGGCGGTCTCTGAATTGTGGCGGTTTGAGAGCATCCTTTACTGCACTGTCATCTGCGATACTCCACTCATACCCTTTGGTTACTGTCATCCCCAATTCCTTATAAGCCTCTTGCAGTGCTTCGGACGACCTATATACTATATGTGTAGTCCAGTGTTGGTAGAGCTTTAACTGGGCAACCATGTCATTGACTTCGTATCTGCCATCCTTCTTGATGATATATGTATGGACGCCCAGTCTTTCAAACTCCTTATCCTGCTGCTTTAATATCTTTATATCAGTCTCCCTATTCAGTTGCTCCACCCTTCTGCGAGCAGTAGCAAGTTCGTCCTCTATCCTCTCCTCCATCACATCAAACGGAACGTAGTAGTTGACAGCCTTTGCATTGAAGATATGGACTATCTTGTTTCTGAAAGGGTTGGACTTGGTTCTGATACGTCCTGCAATCTGGGGAATATCCATGTCAATGCTGATTAGGGTATGCTTGTTGTAGCCGTCACTGACGATAAAGCATATTGCCGTCTCTGAATAATAGTCCACTCCTTCAAATGCCTTGCAGGTCACGAATGTAAACCGTTTAACTGGGGCTGTTGAACTGGAGATTTCAAAGCCTTCCAGCTTGTAATGGTTCATCTCGTCGTCAGCGCATATAATCCTGCACTCATCATTGGTCAGCTTGGCTTGTTCAAGTATCTCCTTAATCTCCCTTACGCTGTTGACAAAGAAATATGCCTCCTCACTCTTAATCCCGTCCAACACAAAGTGACCGTTGTCTTTATAATGCTTGATAACATTAGCTGCTGTAGTGCTTGCTTTGACACATGGGCAGGGGTAGATTGTAATCTTATCCACTATCTGCCAGTTGGCAATATATTCCTTCATTTCGGCAAATACTTTGGGCTTAAATCGCTCTGGGATAGGAGTTGCAGTTAAGAAGCAATGAGACTTGAAGCATTTGAACTTCTCTATAATCTGATTTATTACCTTTGTCCTAAAGCCATACTGCTTTAACAAATTGTGGTACTCATCCACAAGTATCTTGAATTCAAGCGGATTAATGAGGTCAATCAGTTTATCCACCTTGTCATACGTACAGATTATCTTCTTAACTCCGTCCTTAGCAAGAAACTTGTTCAACTGGATTTGTACTATCTTAGTGAACTTGCCATATAAACCAAACAGTCTGTCATTAGTAGGACTTACGCCTGCTTGGATTTGTGACTTCTTCCAAGCAATGTCCCTGCCGTCTTTATCCTTAGGTGGGTAGCACTTATTGATTACCAGCTCTGTTGTAGGTACGGCAATAATGTAATTCTCGTCATTGGTAAGCGCTATTGTAGTAGCACCGCATCCCGTCTTTACCTTGTTGAAGATGCAATTCTTTGGGAAGTCGTCCATAATGAGGAAACCGTCCCGTTCTTGAATATCTAACTTTATCATAAGTTATCTTTTGTGATTTTAAATATGTTACCTGTGACCCTAATTATTGGACTTTAAATAATCCTAAACTCTGAATACTGGGGTAACTGACCGTTTTATATAGAGGGAATTCACCACTTTCTGGGAATTTCAACTCTATCATCATTTCTACTTGGTGATTGGAAAACAGCTATCTGTGACCCCAATAATCAGACTACAGATTACTCTCAACTTCAATTATTAGGGTAAACCACCTTATTATATGGGGGAAATTCACCACTCTGGAAGAATTGGGAGCAGAAGAGCCAACCTCTCACATTGGCTCCGGTTCTTATTAGCGGACTTCTTCCGCTTCCAGATAAGGAATGTCCTCATCTGCATCAGTGGAGGCTGTCCCAGTCCCTTCAACTGGAATGATAATAGGATTGCCATTCCGTTCTCTTATCTTCTTGAACTGCTCCATCACCAAACTCTCATCCAGATTTCCATGCGTATTGAACATTGCCGCCTTGTCATTCTGGGTGATGGTCTGGAATATCTTAATAGCTTCGTTGGCGTCTCCCGCAGTTGTTTTGATATTATTAAATTGCTGAATTAGGTGTCTCTTGGCAATATCCTTGTCATCAAAGCCTTTATCCTTGCAGATTTGGATGAACTTGTTGCCTATCTCCATATTATAGGCTGGAATGATAGGCTTCTTCACCTTCTTTCCTTTCTCATCCTTCCCAGAGCATAATAGAGAGAAGTCAGACTTTGATATGGCGTTATTATTGCCACAAAAGATAAGGTTCAGTGTTGAGATTGGATAACCGTCTGGGTTCTTCTCGCTCTTTATCAGTTCGTTATACCGTTGCAGGAATTCACTGTCTGGGTTAATATTGGCTGCACCACGTACATAATCTGGGGTAGTCCATTCCTTCTTGGTAATATTAATCTCGTTGATATATTCGGCAATGGTTTCATTCCCTTGCAATTCAACTTCAATGGCAGGGACATCTATCGTTTCCTTTCCGTTCTCCGCTGCCCATTCATTATAGAGGGCTGCGGCAATAACCCTATGCTGACCGTCCAATACAAGGAAATATTTGGCAGCATCTTCCGGCTTTATATCTTGCCCATTAATATCAACCAAGCTAATATCGCCAGTTTTAATTACATCTTCCGCCTTAATGACTTGTATCTGCTCTGCCTTTCTGTAGCCTTTGACCTTCATCATGGCTAATATCTTCTCTACATTGCCCAAGTTGATGGAACGATTAATACCCTTAGCGAAAGCTATGTTTCTTACTTCATTATTAGCTACAATATTAATTTGTAAATAAATTTTCTTCATAATTGTTTAAATTTAAATTAATAATTAAGTTTATAAATTGGTGCAATCTTCAACTTGGCGCCTTATCGTTTCTGATTACGTTGCAAAGTTGGGGAATACTTAGAAGGTGGGTTATAAAGAATAGAATGCGATTTGAAGGGTATTCTTTATATATAAGATAGCCAAATAGTTAGATATTATAAGGATATAAAAAACTACCACGTGATTACATGGTAGTCTGTGAGGATTGGCAGCATATTGCTTACCAGAGGTATTCTGTGGATTGATTATTGGGAGAGAAATTGTAGTCCTCTATCCGCTTGGGCTTCCATTGCGGTTTGTAGCCTTGCTTCACCAAGTAGGCTATAGCGGCATTGGTGTAGTTCTCGTCATTATTGAAACTGTCCGCTTCAAATAATATCTCCATGTAGCCTAAAGTCATACGTATCTGCTCGCTTCTGGTCTTTAAGGCTGAACACTTCTGCAAGAGATGGAATGTACCGTACATGATTAAGTTGCAGGCTGCATTATTGGCTTTCCTGCCTTTCCTTTCTGAATACACCTCCTTCAATTCCGCTTGCGCCTCTTCCAGACTGTCAACTCCCAAGTAAATATGCAGGTAGTTGTCAAGTAAGTCAGTCAGCCAATAGCAGGAGTTGTCAAGCCTAATCTTCTTTACCCCGTTATCAATGGTGATGGAATTTAGTGCCCTTACCTCCTCCTTTCTGGAAGGTGAGTATCTCTTGGTGTTCAATAACTCAAACAGCTTCAGCATTTCTGGACGGACTTGTTCCAGATACGGAAGTGTATTCTCTGAAATGGCAATCTCCGTATGAAGTTCATCCTTTACATGCTTGTCATATATGGCAGCTACAAACAGAAGGGATATTCCTATTACTTCATCTTCATCTGATACGCCATACTCCTCCAGAAGTTCCAATATTTCAGTCAGTATCTTATCATTGGATAGGGTTATGAATACTTCGTGCTCTGTATCCATGATGAAACTGGCAGCATCAAACAGTGTACTTGTTGAGGCTGGTCTGGGGGCATAGCGGTGATAGTCAAAAGCACCGTTATCCACCGCGTATTCATCCAGATACGGGAATGGCATACGATACTTGGAAACTATCTCCTCACCTGCCCCATTAGGGTAATGAAGGTGGTATGCTGCTTGTAGTTCATTTAAGAACATGGCACGTCTGTAGCCAAAGCATTCTGCCAGTATAGGCTCTAACGTCCTCAACTCTGGAATTGGTATTGAGTAGGTTATCATGTCATATCTGTATTAGTGCCGTAAAGATAAATAATGCCACTCCATTATGCAACAGAGCGGCATTATAAATTAGAGTAAATGCTTCATTACATCATTCCTTAGTACAGAATGTCCCCATTAACTTATCCATTTCTTCACCTATACACTTATCAACTAATTTAGCATAATGTTCAGTCATTCGTGTATTAGAATGTCCCAACATTTTAGACACCACAATTAAGGATATATTATTAGCTAAAGTAACCGTACTTGCAAATGTGTGTCTTGCTGTATGATAGGTTATTCGTTTATCTATGTGACATAGAATAGCTATATCCTTCAAATATAGATTTATATCCTTATCTGAATATATAGGCATTAAGGTATCTCCACCTGCATACTTATCAATCAACATTTTAGCATTAGGTAATAATGGAATACGAGCAAGAACACCAGTCTTTACCCTCTTCTTCTTAATCCACATTCTTCCTTGATTATCACGTTCTAAATGTTCAACCTTCAATGTTTTAACATCAATGTATGATAAGCCAGTATAACACGCAAATAAGAACATATCCCTCGTCCGCTCAAGTCTGGGTAAAGGAGAATTAAAGTTTATAATTCTGCGCAGTTCATCTTCATTCAAGAAATCAGGAGATACCTCTTGCCGCTCCAATTTATATGATGCAAATGGATTAAATGCAATCTTATTATTAGCAACAGCACGATTTACCACCTTCTTTAATAGTGATAAATACTTCACTGCCCCATTCTGAGATAATCCATGTTCTGATAGCAACCATATACGGTATTCTTCAATGAAATCACGATTTAATTCTCTTAAGAACATATCATCACGATTATATTTAGATTGAATAAATTTCTCAAGAAGTGATAAGCCATGCTTTGAATTAGCGTATGTCCCTTTAGATATTCCACAGCCAATCTGTTTATGCTGCATTTCATTATGTCTCTTATAAACGTTAAGAATAGTTTCTTCCTTTATCAGTTCCACCTTATTTAATAAGGCATCACGAAGTAACATAGCTGTTATAGCAAATCCATGCTTCACTAACTTAATCTCTTCCTCATAAATTCGTACTCTCAAACTCTTTAGAAATTCATTCAATACTACAGCCTCAGAATTTGTACCACGTACACACTGTTTATCTTTATTCCAATTCTCCAATGCAACTAACTTACCAGTTGAGAATACAGTTCTTTCATCACCCACAGCTATTAATACCTCAATTGGCGCTTTACCTGCCTTATTCATTTTACTTGCCCTAACAGTAAATGATAATGTATAGTTACTCTTATTTATCATATTCCATAATTTGTGACGTCACAGTGACGGAATACATAAATTACCGTCACAGACATCTATTTAATTCAATATCAAATAGAGTATAATACTCTATATTACAATATATTACAACAACATATACATTTCTAAACCGTCACAAGTTTACGTATGACCGACACAATGGGTCGTATGCACTCAGACGCTCAGTTCGCTGGTTCTTCATCAGTTCCTGCTCACGTGGAAATGATGGGATTCCTCGGTATCGGTAACAACCCGATGGTAGGATGTACAGTGGCTTGTGCGGTTGACGTGGCTCAGGCTTTGAGCAAGTAAGTAGCAAGTAAATAATTACATAGAAAAAGAGGATAGCCTTCATTGGCTATCCTCTTTTTCTATCTACCCACAATCGCCACCTTTATCACCCCCTCCAGCCTATTCTCAAAAATACGGTAGGCTTCGTCAATTTCCTCCAACGAGAAACGATGTGTGATAAGCGGTGTGGTATCTATCTGTCCCGCCGCTATCAGGCGCAGTATCTCGGCACAATCGCACCCATCCACACCACCGGTCTTGAAGACAAGATTCTTGCCATACATCTCCGGCAAGGGCAATAACTGAGGCTGGTCATAAAGCGCCACAATGGTGACAATGGCATTGGGACGGGCACACTCCCATGCCAAGCGGAAAGTATCTTCCGTGCCGGCAACTTCAAGTACGACATCTGCCCCACCATGGTCACTATGCTTCCTCACAAAGTCTTTGCAGTTTTCCGGCCCAATGACCAGCACCTCCGGATAATGCTCGCGGACAAAACGGATTCTTTCGGCCGACTGCTCGCAGACAATAATGCGACGGGGTTTCTTCAGCATGGAACAAAGCAGGGTACAAATACCCGTCGGCCCGGCACCGATGATGAGTACAGTGTCTTCCTCGGTTATTTCGGAGATACGGGCAGCCCAGAAGCCGGTGGCCAACACATCGCCTACCAAGAGCGCCTGCTCGTCGCTTACCGTATCGGGAATACGGTTCAGTCCCTGGTCGGCATAAGGCACACGTACATATTCCGCCTGGCCGCCATCGATACGGCACCCCAAAGCCCAACCGCCATTGGTGTCGGTACAGTTGTTCACATATCCGTGACGACAAAAGAAACATTTACCACAAAAAGTCTCCACATTCACAGTCACACGGTCGCCGGGCTTTACCGACTCAACTTCGGCACCCACCTGCTCTACGATGCCCACCATTTCGTGTCCTACCGTAATTCCGGGTACGGCGCGCGGTACACTTCCATGCTTTATATGCAAGTCACTGGTGCATATGCTACCCAGTGTCACCCGCACAATAGCATCACGTGCATCTTCCAATACCGGTATCGGTTTCTCAAGCAATCCGAACTTTCCGTGTTCAATATAAGTATATGCCAACATAATATATGCTTTTTTGAGTTATCACTTCTAAACGCGAAGTTGCCAGAAAGCAACAGCCGCTGCGGCCGCCACGTTCAGCGAATCTACACCGTGCGCCATGGGGATACGAACCACATAGTCGGCTCCCGCAATCGCTTCGTGCGAAAGACCATCTCCCTCAGTACCCATCACAATAGCCAACCGGGGCTCGGTCTTCAAAACGGGATTGTCTATGGAAATGGAATTGTCCGTAAGCGCCATGGCCGCCGTACGGAAACCCAACTCACCGAGCGTATCCAGAGGACCGTCCATCCACGTCCACGGCACAAGAAAAACCGTTCCCATTGAAACCCGGACCGCACGACGGTTCAGAGGATCGCAGGAATTACGCGTCAACAGCACAGCATCCATGCCAAGAGCTGCCGCCGAACGGAAGATGGCCCCAATATTGGTGGTATCCACCACCCCGTCGATAACCACAATACGCCGGGCTCCCCGGCAGACGTCCTCCATACTCTTCGGAACCGGACGGCGCATGGCACAAAGAACACCACGCGTCAAAACGTAGCCGGTCAGCTCGGCAAGCAATTCCCTACCGCTTGTGTAGACGGGTATATCGCCACAACGCTCAATGATTTCAGCAGCATCCCCATAGATGTGCTTGTGCTCACACAAAAAGGCCAAAGGCTCGTAGCCGGCATCCAGAGCCACCTTGATAACCTTAGGACTCTCAGCTATAAACAGCCCTTTGTCCGGCTCAAGGCGGTTGCGCAACTGGGCTTCGGTAAGGGTACTGAATATCTCCACACCGGGATGGGTCAAAGATGATATTTCGATAACAGGCATCGGATGATTTACTATTTGACGATTACTATTTACAATTCATGGCAGAAAGCCCTATAACCCCTTTATTGTCTTCATCAGTTGTTCTCCCAGTCCGATGGTATATCCTTGCGATACAAAGACCACCCGATTGAAAGTATCGGCTATGATGAATATCGGCAGGCTCTCTTTGTGCTTCAACTTCATGCTTTCTGCAATCTGCGCAGCGATACCGTCCGTATCTATACCATAAATAATGGTAGAGGGCAAATCGGGGAATGACTCGCGGGCGAACTTGCCGGCTTTGGCCTCATCAAGGAACAGCAACACCATCTTACGCCCCCACTTCTCCAAATCAGCCTTGAATGAAGCGATGTCGCGCAACGCATGATTGGTTGGCTCTTGGTTGACACCCAGAATGCCTACGACAAAGTAACCGCGCCCACAAGCCTGCAGCAGACTCTGCCGGGCTGCGGAGCCGGCGTCCGGCAGCGGAGTGAAGAGAGACTCCGAATTAAAGTTCCCGATAACCTGCACCTCATCCTCGCTCTCGCGCATCACCAATTCAATTTCCGTTGTCTTCTCCGGCAGAATATTGAAAAAGGTGGTTTTAGAAAGTACCGCACCGCTGGCAAGGCGTGTACCGGTCACCAAAACATAATCTCCGGCCTCCAGAGCTGTTCCTTCCTTCAGCAGATTGCTCCATGTAGTACCGCCGCCCATATCTGCATCGCCTTCGTCATAGGAAAGCAATTGCAAACTGCCCTGCGGGGTCTGTTTGGAAAGAGTGAAATGAGAATAGTATTTCGGGTTATCCAACGAACGGATAGGCTTATAGGAAGCCACCAACTTTCCCTTCGAAGCAATTCCTTCTGCCATAAAGACCGGCTCTTCCGAATGATGGTTCAAGTCCACATCCATCGCACCATCATCCCCTATCAACTGTACTTTGCCGGTCACTCCGTTGATACGGGCAGGGATTGCCATGCTGCGTGCCATGGAGACGAAGAAAATGTCACGGCTATGGGCATCAGCCACACGGGCCTTCCAGACCCCTTCCGGAGAAATGGGAGCCCCTCCCAAATTACAGTCATTGTCTACCCGGATATTTTGGGCCACCCATGCCACCAGTTTCATCGGTTCTGCCTTGTATGCCTCAGCATCTTCCTTTGAGACGGCTTTCTTGAAAAATCCTTTATAGGGGGTCAGCATCTCGTTGCTTACGCGTGGATTGCGCACATATCTGCGGAAATGGTCGGCATTCTTGCACATACGGGATTGCATGTGGTCCATCAGAACTTCCAGTGTAACGTCGCGGAGGTCTTTTGCCGAAATCCGTTGGAGCAGGTCCAGACCTCCTCTTTTGGACTTTTCAGAGCGCAACCGTGCCATGAAGTCGGCAATGACCCGATGGTTTCCTCTGGAAGCGACCAGTATCCGTGAAACGGCATCTTCGTCGAGCTTGTACCGCCGGGCAAAATAACGCGCCGTCTCATCCGTCATGAACATAGACACATAAGCGTTGCGGATGGAATCTTCATGGACCATGCGGCGGTCATTCGCCGCACGCTGTTCGGGCGTAACCGCCGGCAACTCCGCATTTTCGGGGGGCGGCACAAGTTCAAAATCTACCGCATGGCCGTCGCCGGCAGTCTTATCCATCTTCACAACCAGTTCATGGTCCTTACCGAAAGACAGTTTGGCATAGCCGAATTTTCCGTCTTTGGAAGCCCATACCAGCATGTCACCCTTACCGGCCGTCAAAAAAGCCTTTCCCTCTGCATCGGTCTGCTTCCGGGCTACAGTATAGAACTCCGCATAATTATAGAGCTTGAACTCCACACAAGCATCAGACACCGGATTTCCATGTCCGTCCATGACCGTAACTGTGGCCTTAGCCGTCGGTGCATAGTTACCGATTACATTGATTTCCGTATAAGTAGGAGTGACAGACATCACTTCCTCCGCTCCTTCATAACGTCCGAAGACCTTGGTATGCATCAGCATACCGCGACTGGCCGGAGCATTGAACCAACCAAGGTTGAGTACCGGTTCGGGTTCGCAGGCTCCAAGAAAATACCATTTCCCGTCTGCCCATGCTTCTACCCACGCATGATTGTCGTCGGTATGCGCCCACCGGGGTGTGTAGACCTGACGGGCAGGGATACCCACCGAACGCAAGGCGGCAACCAGCAAGGTAGATTCCTCGCCACAACGCCCGTATGCCGTGCGTACCGTTGCCAAAGGCGAACTGGTACGGGCATCGGAGGGAGTATAGATAGCCTTCTCGTGGCACCAGTGGTTCACCTCCAGAATGGCATCATAGAGGGACAGAGACTTGACACGATTCTTCAGTTCTTCGTAAAACACTACCCGTGCACTGTCCAGATGCTCATTGTTGACCCGCACCGGAAGTACAAAATGACGAAACAAATCCGCAGGAATAACTTTTCCCCAAGGCATCTCATCGGCAGCCTTTTGGGAGGCGCGCACGTTCATCAGATGAAATTCTCCGGAATAATCGGCAATGTCTGCCAAAGGCATATAGGCATAAAGGAACTCCAAAGCTTCGCGTTCGTACGACGTCAAGTCCGTATCGAATATGGCAAACAAATCGCCCTGCGGCAACCTTTCTTTTTTTTGATTGAAGTCTTGCTCCACACGTTGGCGGTAAGAAGTGTCTGTAATGAAAGAACGTTTGCCGCAAGAGGCAAGCAAACATACCAGTCCGAGAAATCCCAGAAGTCGTGCAACTCGTTTCATAACGCAATTATTAAGGTTGAGCCACAAAAATAGTGTAAATCGTCCGCAAAAGAAAATTAATTCCCGTTTTACTTACATAATCACTCTACTTCAGATGTATCACCAAAGTCGTGTCTCCGGAAAAAGTGAAGCTGCATTTGTCATAAGACGGCAGACCCATAACGCCTTGAGCATCATTGCTGAACCCGTACTTCTCTGTAGGAATGCCGAAAACGGCAGTATCCAGTTTCCCGTTTCCGTTCTCGTCTTGAAACAACGAAATGGCATACGTACCCGTAGGTAACCCCTGGCAAGGAATGGAGAGCGACGTATCTTTCACATCTATCCGGAAGGCGGTCAAGGGTTTCTTCATGAATGTTTCTTCCGAATTGTAGATGGCGACATAGAGATGCCCCTCCACCTTTTCAATGTCACACACTTCAATAGTCAGGTTCTGGGCAAAGAGCAGCTGGGCGGCACTTTGCATTACAAATACTAAAAAAATAATCATTGCTTTCATCTTTGTTTATTTAAAAAGGGTTATTGTCTAAAAATTGGATACATCGTAGGCGGCCTTCTTGCCTAAAGTCACATATACTCCTACATAGAAAAAATGGTCGCTGGAAGCCAGGACAGCCTTGTTATCCACCTTACCGAACTCATTCTTCCGGCAAAGGATATTGCTGGTGGAAGCATGGATGATTACCTTCTTGCTTGCCAGGAAGGTCACACCCAAATCCAGACTGTTATAAGGCTTCACTTCATCGTTCATCAGACCCGGCAGCATGGGGTTATGATAAGGACGTCCGCTACTGAAACGGTCGGTCACGCTGACAATGGAACGCAGGCGAGGCAAGGAATACTTCACCACCCAGGCTGCATTATGCCGTGTAGCATACTGAGGAGTAGTCAGTTCCAGATACTCCCGATATTTACGTTTGGCTATATTATAGGTATAGGATAACTGGTATTCCAGATTCTTGAAGGACGCTCTATCACGGAAGAACAAGTCTATGCCTTTGCTGTGTCCATAACCGTTGGAGGTCAAGAATACAGCTTTCGTATCGGCATCCGTTTCCTCCAATGCCAGACGGTCATAATCCTTATAATAAAGTTCAGCTTTACAGAAACGCCCTTCATAGTCGTACTGAACGCCCAAATTGTACTGCATACATACTTCCGACATCAACTGCGGCCGACGCACCAGACAGTTGTTCTCGGGCAACTGTGTGTATCGCCCTACAATCCCCGACAGCATCATGTTTCCCCAATAATAGTTCGCCGCCAGCCGGGGAGAGAAATTCATCTTACGGCTCGGAGAAGTGTATTCCGTGCGAAAAGAAAACTCCATCTTCAATTGTTCCATCGGATAATAAGCCATCGAAAAGAAACCCGCACCAATGGTAGGCGACATGCGATTGCTGTCATCCGTCCCGCACAACAGATAATGATTCCTGTAATTGCGGATATAGCTCTCTATCCCCATATCCAGGCGGAATACCGATGACAGCCGTTTGAAAACTTTAGCCTTCAGATGCGTCTCTTGCTGACGTTCCAGCCAGTTATCACCCGAAACAACTGCTCCTCCGATTCTCCGGTTATAGTAAGAATAGGCCGCCCCTGCAAACCAACTCCACTCTCCGGAAGTATGCCTGCGAAAGGTTGCATTTACATAGATATTGTCTTCACCCAGCCCGAACAATCTGCGGTTATCCCCTTCGTAAGTGGAAAAGTCCGTCCGGTCGTATTGTGCGTAAACCTTCCATACCACTCTTTCATCAAGAGTATAACGGAACTGGACAGCTCCGGAAAACATCCGGTAAGGCTTCTCGAAATCCCTCCTGCCCGAATAAACCTTGTCATACAAACCCAGGTTCTGATAATTCAAGTCAACAGACAAGGATCCTCTGTCAAAAGTCTTTGTGCCCCCTCCACCAACACCGACAACGGAAGCGTTCACTCCGACTTTATCGACCTTGCTGTAATCTTTTGTTTCCAATGGCAAGACTGCCGAAAGCGCTTCTCCATATTCTTGTGAAGCGCCTCCCGAAGCAAGGTTTACCCCACTGAACATAAATGTAGAGTAACGGCTGCGAGCAGGGGTATTTATTCCGTTCGAAGTATAGGGATTCAGTACATGCATTCCATCAATAAAAGTCTGCGTCTCGTAACTGCCTCCACCACGTACCAGCAATTCACCGGTTTCACCCTGCACTTGCGTACCGGGCAAAGTCTGCAATGCCTTGTATAAATCACCGTTCGCACCGCCCACCGTGACCAGTTCCACCGGATGCATATCGCTCCAACGGCTGTTGGCAGCAGGAGTTCTGGCTCCTTTTACCACTACTTCTTCCAAAGCGACACTGTCTATATTAAAATTCAGACGTACTGTATCGGTCACTGATTTCTGCGCTACGGAAGGCTGTGTATAAAGTAATACACCCAATATCCCAAAGACTGTTTCCCGTTTCATATCTTTACATTCGTTGTGTTTCCTGCCGCAAACATAAAGGAAGGGTATAAGACAAAAAAATATCCGGGACAGACAGCCCGGATATGTGACAACCAACAAACTCTTTGTGACGAACAACGTATTTCTGTGACGAGTGACTAACTCTTTGTTCGGTTTTCAATCAATGCTTTCACCTCTTTGGCGTATGCGCGTGAAACCGGAACATCTTCTTCGCAACCCTCCAGATTCAGCTTATATCCCTGAGAGTTTCCATCTACTTTCACCACCATCCGGATGTTTACAAGAAAGGCCCTATGGCAACGGATAATAAAAGGGCAAGCAGAGACAGCTTCCTCTGCCTGCTTCATGGTGGCACGCAACAATCTCCATGTAATTTTCTTTTCTTTATCCGAATCTGAACGGTAACCTACTTTTACGTAATTCCCCTTTGCCTCTGCATAAAGGAAATCTCCGGCCTTTACTTCCAGCATTTCTTTGGTGCCACCGGCAAACACCAACGCTTCTTCCGAGGAAAACACCTTGTCTTCCAAGCTCGCTATCCCAACTTCCGGGGATATTCTCCTTGAAAGGTGACCGTTCATCTCCATAGCTTCTTTCAGATTGCGGGTCAGTTGCAAATTGCGGTTCCACATCAGAAAAAATATGGTAGGAAAAGGTGCCAGCACCATTACCCAAGACAAAGCCAGAAAGAACAACCGCTTGTCCAACCACATTCCCATCAACCATGATTGATAGGCCCAAATCCCCACTGCTATCAGCAACAACATCAGCAGCAAATTCAACACATGCTTACCCAATGTCCAGTTCTGCTCCTTGTAATAAGCAGGAAATAATGCCGGAAGCAAATAGGTGAAAACTCCCGAAGCACCTGCCGCAATCAATGCAGAACCGGCAACCACCCCAAACACACTTCCCTTTATCCGGGAAATACCGAACGGCTGAAGTATATATAATATCAGAAAAATAATGGCCGAAGGTATCACTACTGCCTTCCAGCGTTGATAAAACGTAGGATAAGGACTCCGCCAAAGTTCCACCAATTTCCCCATAAGTATATAGTCTCTCTTGTTTACATGGTAATATATGCAAAGATAATACATTTACTCAACACATGCTCATACAGATACTATATTATCAATCTGTTTTATCACACGACAAGGATTTCCCACTGCCACACAATTCGCAGGAATAGAACGGGTAACCACACTCCCCGCCCCGATAACGCTGTTCCTCCCGATGGTGACACCAGGCAAAATGACAACCCCTCCACCAATCCATACTCCATCCTCTATTCGTACAGGTAAGGCATACGTACGGCAGATTTCTTGTTCTTCCGGACAGTCCTGCACCATACGTTCATCTACTTTGGTAGAATGGGTTGCCGTATATATCTGTACATTAGAGGCTATTAAGACGTTGCTACCTATGTCAATACGATTGTTGTCCACAAAGGTACAATTCATGTTGACAATTACCTTGTCGCCCATAAAAATATGCTTGCCACATTCACAATGGAAGTCAATATCCACATGCACATTCTTGCCTACATGTCCCAACATCTCACACAACAACTCCCTCCTGCGCTTGCTATCGGCATAATCTGTGGCATTGAATTGTGCCAGGAGACGTTTTGTACGCAAAATCATCTCCACTATTTTCGGATCCCTGCTTCCTATAAAAGGTTCGCCAGCCATGCACTTTTCATATTCTGTTTTCATACGCATCCTGTTTTTGCGGACAAAAATACAAAACTCTAATGTATAGGAATTTATCCTATGTTAAAAAATACCCCTTTGCCCTGATACGACTCAATGATTGTTGTGTAATGCCAAGGAAAGAAGCGATATGTCCCAAAGTCACTCTATGAAAAAGGGCCGGACACTCACTCATTAATTTTTCATAACGCTCATACGCAGACAAGTTGAGGCGAGATATATGAATATCTTGTAAGCGAAGAAAATTTTCCTGTTGTAACACCCTCATCCAATTTGCAATATCTATATCTGACTTATACAACTCATTAAGCGTTTCAATGGAAATAGAATAGACCAGTGTTTCTTCCAATGTTTCCACGTATTCAAAGCCTGCTTTGTTCCTATATAAATCCCACGAGCCACAAGCTACATCACCTTCCATAGAGAACCATGTCGTTACTTCTTTTCCATCGTGCAAGGTGTACGAGCGTGTCATTCCCTTCTCTATGAAGTGGACTTGCCTATCAAATTGTCCTGCACGGATAATAAGTGTTTTGACAGGAAACACTTGCTTTTCAAAACCATGTGCCAATGTCGCCAATGCTTCATCTGAAACCGGATAATAAACTCTTATTGTTCTGACAATATTCTCCATACTAAAATATCCCTTTTTACAAAGGTATAAAACAAGGAAGAGTTTGCGAAACTTGCGTAACATATTTGTCATATATAGATTGCAAAATCTAGTATTTCTAAAGAAAATAAAGGATGAATGGCTATTTTTTATGTTATAAAACACATTTCTCGCAAACATTTCGTATCTTTGCAACGTTATAAGATAAAAGAAAAGATGTAAAAACCCGCTTTCCGAAACGCGGAGAGCACAAAAAGATGAGAATTATGAAAAAGAATGCAAATGAAATTTTTATGTTACAGTACCAAATCAAACGCTATCAGGCAATGGGTAATGGAACAATGTGTCAAACACTGAACGGTAAACTACAAAAGCTGCTTGCAAAGCAGTCACTCGTAACCATGTAAAAAAACACCTTTAAATACAATGAATAAAGGGCAGGGAACTTTTCAGTTCTCTGCCCTTTTTCTTTTTTATCCATCTATACTAATGGTTAGCACCAACAACAAACTCACTTTGCATCCTTATCTCCCTACCGTCAACCGAAATTCCTTGTAGGGTAATTATATATATTCCGTTCATATCCGAAGTATAAAAGTTGAGTGTACCCATAGCGGAAGTTATCTCCGGATTCCAATAAAGTGTATGCCGAAAATCCGGTAAGCGAGAACCGGCTTGTTTCTCTGAATTGTATGATGGAGCAACAAATGCGATTCTCTTTTGTGGAAACTCATAAGAAAACATCTGTGAATTCTTATCCAAACGTATATCAGGCAATGTTCCCCGATGGGTTATAAACGAAACAATTCCATCATACAACTCCCCGCCAAAAGTATATTTGCCAGTATAACGATGTATATAGTGTATCAAACGGGCATCATAGTTCAGAATGGTTTCATGGTCATCAAACGGAATCCCGTCTAACAACACCAGTGTTTTCATATTACTGAATCTCCTTATATCCGGTTGCAGTATCCGGATGACATCTTTACCTTCCAGCTGACTGATACGTATTCCCTTGACAAATTCCACAAAAACATCCCTCACAGTCCTGAAACGAACATACTCATCCAGATTATAAGTGGAAGCGGGAACAAAATCATAAAGTTGTTGCAATATACTCTTGCTATACGAAGAATCTACCGGCAAAAGAGAATGTAATTGCGCGCTGAAACCACGCTCTATCAAGTCTTCTTTCCGAAATGACACACAGACTTTAGGAAGTTTTTCCGCCAACACCCCGACAAAAGGAGAAATAAGCTCCAATCGGCAGGGACTTTCCTCCTCCGGTAATGCAGTTAATACAATCTCCTGCATATCCGTTATTCCGGTCGTATAAAAAGCATAAATAGCGTCAGCCTTAGGCTGTCCGCCAAAGACACGAATATCCTTGCCCACACATGCCAGACGTGCATTTACATTGTCAGCAGGCGCTCCCATCAGCCTGCCGGTTACAATATGCCCTTCACACTCTGCAGCAAATGACCGTTCCGGAACACTTGTATAGTTCTTCTGCCCGTCGGCTGATATTGGAAACCCCTTTAGCACATAGTCTTTTCGTACTACGGACAAAGTAAGCTCCTTGACATCAGCAGGCAGATTGGGTAATGTCAAGGCTACTTTACTCCGGTTCCCATAGACCGATTTATCTGTCCATAAGTCCGCTCCGGAAAGCTGATTGCCGGAAGCTTGTGAAACGGTAATGGAATCCGTGAAAAGTTCCACATTATCCTCCTCTGTTGTCTGAACAGTATTAAGCAAGGCTATATACTTCTTTGGGAAACAAGCCATAGGATAGTTCCTCATATAACGCGTATATGCCGTCAGTTGGTAAGCTCCGGTATGCATGACTTGCGGAAGTCTGATACGTCCCCATCCATTCCCGTTCTGCAAGTCGATTTTACCTTGTGCGTATACCAGCTTCGTGTCACTTATCTCTACATAAGCTACTTTGCTTAATACGCTTCCACGAGACAAGGAATCCGTCACACAAACTTTTATCCACAAATCTTCTCCAGCCACATAGCAGTCCTTGTCTGTATAAATACGCATATTCTCAACAATTTGAGCGTGTAATCCCAATACAAGAACCCAACCTATAATACAAAATATCACTCTCTTCATATCATTTCAATATTAATTCATTTCATCCGGCCAGAAGGAAGGCTTTTCCAAGCTGGCACCTAAATAGCGTACGTCTGTACAACCTCCGGAAACCCATGCATAACCTACCATCAATGGATAAGCAATAGCATATCCCATCACATATAAATCCATGTACGAATCTGCCCAACCTCTAAATTCTTGGCAATAACCGTCAGGAAACCTATAATATATATCATCGGCAGAAATGAAAATACGATATTTTGCCACATTCATGCTAACTCCCACATAACCAACTACATTTTTGCCTGAATTGTTGCAAATAATATTCGTAGGAAGTTCTGAAGGCTGAGGAATAAACAATCCACCCATTTCTTCATTGATTTTTATTTTCTCCTGATAATATTCGTACTCGCCCCTCGAAATCTTACGCTGTTTCACCAAAGTGCTATAATGATGAAAGACACGGTTATTATCTGCCTTTATAGAATAGAGCCACTTATCCTTCAATTGAGTATCCTTATTTGTTCCTATATTACCTACTATGATTTTAGCCGACTTATCATGACACCATCCCCGTGCATATGATGTAGCATCAAAATCAACCACCTCATCAGTGGTAGGGTCATAACGGAACTTGGGATTATATACTGCCCTCACTTCCCAATCTTCCTCGTAACTCCAGAAATAACATCCGCCATCTTCACTCCGCATAGAAAAGCGGATAGAGATGTCACCGTATTTTTCCGGTTGCTCGTAGGTAACGTCATTTATTGTTTCTGTCTCCAATGGATATTGAGGCTCCGAAGTATAAATATCCCCTTCATACACAATTTTCAGACTATAGCTGGCATCTTTATTCAAAGAGCCAATTACAACTTGGTATTTTCCATCTCCCAAAGAAGTGCCATTAAAACAAGAACCATCACTTCCTACTACACTGACTTCTGCATCTATCTTGTTATAATCCTGAGGAATTCCTTCTACATTCAAAGGAAAGGAACAGCTCAAGGAAAAAACGACTGTACTATCTGATATGATGTTACCTTCAACTATAAGCACCCTCGTACTACTCTCCGGCAAGTGCGCATTGAATTTATCCACACAACTGCCAATAGTGAGCCACAACAAGCATATCCATGTTACTATATATTTTGCATTATTCATCGCTTTTTCTTATTAAAACAGATTGATTTCAACTGGCCAGAAGGAAGGCTTTTCCAAGCTGGCACCTAAATAGCGTACGTCTGTACAACCTCCAGAAACCCATGCATAACCTTTGAATCCCGTACGTGGGTCCGGGTCCGGATATGCAATGGTATACCCCATCAAGTATAAATCTAAAAATGTATACTCTTCTTTCAGCCCTTTCGCTCCCTGACAATACCCCTCAGGAAGCCTATATTGTATATCATCTGTAGAAATGAAAATGCGATATTCCGCCACATTCAAACTGACACCAACATATCCAATGGCCTGTTTATTTGAGCTTTCACATCTAATGTTCGACGGCAATTCCGAAGGCTGGGGAACAAACAACCCGCCCATCTCCTCATTAAGCTTTATTTTCTCCTGATAATATTCATATTCACCCTTCGAAATCTTACGTTGTTTCACTATAGTACTGTAATAGCAAGAAAAACGAATATCGTCTGCTTCAATGGAATAGAGACACTTATCCTTTACACGATTATCCTTGTTTATTTCCATATTACCTATTATTATCTCGGACGATTCACTATGACACCATCCGCGTGAGTATGGTCTAGCATCATAATCAACGATCTTATCTGTTTCGGGGTCATAAGCACACATAGGATTGTATACGGCCCTCACCTCCCAATCTTCTTCATAACTCCAAGAATAACATGCAGCATCTTTGCTTTGCATAGAGAAACGGATACTGACATCACCATACTCCCCTTGCTGTTCGTAGGTGACATCGTCTATGCTTTCCGTTCCTATCGGATATTGAGGTTCGGAAGTATAGATATCTCCCTCATAGACAATCTTCAAGCTATAGCGGACATCCCTATGCAATGTTCCGACAGCAACCCGGTACTTTCCATTACCCAACGCAACACCCCTAAAACTGGAGCCATCCTCACCGGTTACACAAACTTCAGCATCCACCTTATTGAAATCAGGAGGAACCCCTTCCACATCCAAGGAAAAGGAACGGCTCAAAGAAAACACGACAGCACTATCCGATATTATACTACCTTCAACTATGAGAAGGCCGATACTACTTTCCGGCAAGTGGGCATTGAACTTATCCACACAATTACTAAGGAACAACCATAACGGACATATACATATCACCCAATATACTTTATTCTTCATACCCTTTCAGAATTTAATATTATAAGTAACAAAAGGAATGGGAGCACCGAATATGGACATCTTGTATCCTTGAATCCTACCCTCCTCGGACACAAAATAGACAGAGTACACATTCTTCCTTCCGGTCAGGTTATAGATACCGAAAGAAAGGGAACTGTGGGTCAACAATGTCAGGTGGTGACTGGGTTCAATATTGAACGACAAATCCATACGGAAATAGTCGGGAACACGATAACTGTTACGGTCGGTATAGTAAACCTGCATTTTCTTCAAACCCTGGTCGTAGTATTGCCCGGCAGGAATTGTGGTGGGACGGCCCGTACTGTAATCCATATTGAAAGACATGCTGTAACGGCGGGTAAACTTGTAATTGCCTACAAGCTTGAAGTCATGCGGCTTGTCATACTCGGTCGGATACCATTCTCCACCATTGATGGGACGGGCTATGCGCGGATCATTCTGACGCAAGAAAGTGCGCGAATAAGTATAGCTCATCCACCCGTTCAGTTTTCCAGCCGGTTTTTTCACCTGGAATTCCACGCCGTAAGCATATCCCTCCGTATTGATGACATCCGTCTCCAGATGGTGGTTCATCAGGATTTGGGCGGAACTGCGATAATCCAGATAATCAATCAGCTTTTTGTAATATCCTTCTACAGATAATTCCAGAAGTTGCCCCGGCGTATTATAGTAGGCGCCTGCCGCCACCTGCCAGCCACGTTGAGGCTTGATATTGGGGTCGCTCAGCTTCCAGGTATCTGTAGGAGACATAACGGCAGTATTCGATACCTTATGGATATACTGCCTCATCGTATTGAAACCGGCCTTTACGGAAAAATCATCTGTAAAGGCATAACGTGCCGACACTCTGAATTCCGGTCCGTGATAGGTCTTGATGACCTTTCCATTCCCCGCCGTGATAGAATCCGCCACCGAAGACATGGAGGGCAGTATACCTTCCTGATATGTATAGTAAGTGCGCGGTCCCAAAGCATTGAGCATGGAATAGCGTATACCCGCATTGATGGAGAGCCTGGAAGTTATATCCCATTCATCCCCTATATAAACGGCACTTTCCAGTGCTTTATCCTTTTGCAGTTCATCATATCTTACCAGCGAATTAGGCCCCACCGGCTCGTAGGTCCCGGAATTCACATTATACAGCTGGCTCATCAAACCGAAGTTCACCGCATGGCTATTGCCGGCTTGATAAAGAAAGTCCGCTTTTCCAAACCATTGGTTAATGGCAAAAGACAGCCGTGCGGCAGACGCTTCCTCCACCGTTTCATCATTTCGGTAATCGTAGTGGTCATAACCGAAAGAGAAGTTTCCGGTCAGCTTTTCTGCAAAGACGGTCCTCCAGTTTGCCGAGAAATTCATATTGTTGTAGGCATACTTCTCATTGTCATTAAAGGCAAAACGGTCGTGACTATAATAGCCATAGACATTCAGCTTGTTGCGCTCGTTCACCGTATGCGAGAAGACAGTCCCCAAATCATAGAAACCGGCTTTCCCATCACGATACCCGCTTTTGTTGGGCAATGTCTTCATTATCCAGTCCGAATAGGTCGTACGTCCACTCAGCAGAAGGGAAGTCTTTTCCTTAATGATGGGAATCTCGAGATTCAACTTACTGGTCACAAGCCCGATACCTGCAGAACCGGTAAACTTTTCCTTGTTCGCCTCCTTGCTGGTGATGTTCAGTACGGAAGCGATACGCCCGCCATACTGGCTGGGGATACTGCTCTTATAAAGTTCCGCATCCTTTATCATGTCCGAATTAAAAGCCGTGAAAAAACCGAAAAGATGATTGGGGTTATAAATCGTTCCGTTATTGAAAAGAAGCAGGTTCTGGTCAGCGGCACTCCCACGCACATTGTAACCGCTTGATGCCTCCCCCACTGTCTTGATGCCGGGAAGTGTCTGTATCATCTTCAGCACATCCACCTCACCCATAGCCGTAGGAATGTTTTTCAGCAGGGCAGGCTGCAGCTTCTCCATTCCCAACTGCACACTTTTCACGTTCTGTATACGCCCCGAAACAATAAGCACCTCATCCAGCATATGGTCTTCCTCTTCCAACTCGATATGGACAATGCCTTCACCATAAAGCATAAATTGCCGATGGGTCACTTTGATATTCATCCCACTGATTTCAAGAATATTATAGCCTGCAGGCAGGTCAATGGTAAATTCCCCCTGACGGTTGGTCGTCGTAGCTACCCACGGCTCTCGATGAATGATGTTGATACCATCCAGATTCTGGCCGGTCTTAAAGTCAGAAACTCTTCCGGTCAAAGTTATCATATCTCCGGGGGCAGGCTTGTACTTGTTTCCTATCTCATAGACCTTGTTTTCTGAAGAAGACTTCACAATAGGAATGTATGAAGGCAATAGTTCCTCATCCGTCTCCAACTTTTCCCCCATCAATACCGGTGGCAGCGAGGTGGCCAGAAAAACCTCCGGCAAGACAAATATTCTGTCACCATAAACCGTCACCTTATAGATAGTAGCTGCCAAAGCCTCTCTCAAGTACTCGGCAGTGGGGTTCTTCACCTCTGCCCGCTTCACTTTAAAAGGAACCGTTATCGTTGTATAAATACGGCAAGACGTGCCCTTTTCTACTGCATCCATCAATTCGAATATGGAAATGCTGTCCATAGCCATCTGTTGCTGTGCAAACATGCCGAAAGGCGACAATAGGAGGAAAAAGGCTACTGTATATTTAAGATTATGTGCTTTCATATTATTTTCCATGAATTAAGGAATCAATATATTCCGTTAACCGAGTCATTGCCCGGACACCGCCATCTTCCTTGAAGTCCAGCCGCTCTTTCCGGCAATAAGCCTTCAACTGCTTCTTGTATGTAGGAAAAAGTTTCAAGAAACCCGAACGGGAAGTTATCACATAATCGGTTCCGCCACTGCGAAGACTGAAATAGCTCTTTTTCTTGAACCGGCTGTAATAAAGATCGTTTTTCTTCACCTGAGACTCCATTGTGGATACGATATACTGTGTCAGGCACATTTGCGGACTATCATATAGCAACGCAGCGAAACAGTCACCCTGCGGTACAAACTTCTGTCCTTCTATGACAAAATAATCCACTTTCCGCATATCTACCTGCAAGGTTATCCGTTTCTCCGGAGTAACCACAATCAGACTCTTTTTATAGGTATCATAACGGAGCTGCAAATCCGAGTAAAGCCATCTGCCATAACAGACAGCCCCCTCGCGAAATTCATCCGTATTCCAATAGGGATGGTTAAGATACTTCTGCTGGTTATAATTTTCCTCTGCCTTACCGGAGTAAAGAGCAGCATAATCTCCTGCCGCTTTTCTGAATTCATCAAAAACGGCTTGTTGTGCACAAACCAAAGATGGAAAACATAGGACGCATAGTAGCGTGTAAAGGTGTGTTTTTCGCATATATATGAAGTGTTATAGGTGAGGATAATCACAAATATAACATTTCACTTTTAAAAATAAAATTATTATTATATATAATTCAAATAAAAACAAAAAATAGAGCCATAATCGGATGCTAAACACAAAGCTAAACATTTAGCATGCAAGCAGAAGCACATTACAATAAGATTAAAGCACCATTCATCCTCCACCATCAATTATACTTACATATATTTATAAAAAAACGATACAGCACAATCGCTCAAGCCGCAACAATATCCTTCCCGAAAGGAGTCAATGCCAGCCCTGCCAGCTTAAAGTGTTGGATACCGAAAGGAATGCCTATAATGGTGATGCACAGCAATAACCCGAATCCCAAGTGCGAAAGGCAAATCCAAATGCCGCCCAAGAATATCCAAAGAATATTCATCAGCACATAGAGGCAACCGTTGGAACGTTCCCCGCTACGAACCTCTTTGCCGAAAGGCCACAAGGCAAGGCTTGCCATTTTCAAGGTCTGCATACCGAAAGGGATGCCAATAATGGTGAACATCATCAATAAACTTGCAATAAGATACTCCACAGCAGTGATGATACCTCCAAACATCAACCACAAAATATTCATAAAACAGCCCATAGCTTTCCTTTTTTTAATACTGAACACAAATATAGCATTATTTATTTGAATGGTCCGTCTCCCAGTCACTAAATTCAAAACTCAGTTGTTCCCAGACTCCCTTCTCCTCCTCTTCACGGGGATTGGAAACGGAAAGTCCAATCAAACGGATAGGATGATGTTCATAATCCACTTCCTGCAGCAACTGCTTTGCCAAAGGCAGAATCACGTCAAGGGCACCCAGCTCCTTTGTTTGGGTCATACTGCGGGTAATCTGGCTAAAATCATGAAACTTGATTTTCAGCGTCAGCGTATTCCCGCGGAAATTGGTGTGCTCCAGTCGCCCCACCAGCTCCACTGCCGCATGGTACAGCTCTATAATGACGGATGAACGCTTGCTGATGTCCTTCTCCAACGTATGTTCGCAACCCACAGACTTGCGGATGCGGACAGCCTCTACCGGACGGGTATCGATGCCACGGGCAAAATCATAATAGACTGTCCCCACTTTGCCAAATTCGCGGGTCAGCATCTCCAAAGACTGCATACGCAGCTGTTCCCCGTTGTGAATCCCCAAAGTGTGCATCTTCTTCGCCGTTACCGGTCCCACTCCCCAGAAACTTTCAATGGGCAGCCGGGCAACAAAGTCCAGTGCCTGGGCAGGATGTATGGTGCAAAGCCCGTCCGGCTTGCGGTAGTCCGAGGCTATCTTGGCAAGAAACTTATTATAGGATATGCCGGCAGAAGCCACCAGATTCAACCTCTCCCGCACCTTCCGCTTTATCTCCTTCGCGATGTCTACAGCCAATGGAATGCCCGGTTTATTCTCCGTCACATCCAGAAAAGCCTCGTCCAGCGAAATGGGCTCGATGACATCCGTATATTCATGAAAGATTTCGTGTATCTGGCGGGAAACGGATTTGTAGACTTCCATCCGTCCCGGGATAAAGATAAGTTGGGGGCACAGCCGCTTTGCCTTCAGTGACGACATGGCAGAACGCACCCCGAAACGCCGTGCCTCGTAACTGGCTGCCGCCACTACTCCCCGTTCCTCCGCATGACCCACGGCAATGGGCTTGCCCCGCAATGCAGGATTATCACGCTGTTCTACGGAGGCGTAGAATGCGTCCATATCGATGTGTATAATTTTTCGTCCGGTCATTCTTCTTTCAACTCCCCGATACAAAGATACACTAATTTTTCTTCATCCGAAGTATCCGCCGATAGACATAAATGAAGGCTGGTATTAAAAAGGCATCTGCAAAAATCCATGCAGTAGGGTCACCAAAACACACGGCCAGATAGCCGAAAGCCGGAACAGCCAGCAGGCTGACCAGTATCCGGGCAATCATTTCCGAGACACCGGAAAGCATGGCAAGATTGGTATATCCCACCCCCTGGATAGTGTATCGCAGGATGCAGAGCAGTCCCAGAACCGGGAAAAAGGAAACGGAAATGTGCAGGAACAACTCCGTATTCTTTAAAATCTCCAACTCAGAGGCATCTACAAAGAGCAGGACAAAAGTCCTGGCACCGAACATCAGTACACAGAAAGTGAACGCCCAATAAACAATCATCATCAGGGTGCTTGCCTTGACTCCCATCCAGATACGTTCCGGCTTGCCCGCACCGTAGTTTTGCCCGCTATAGGTGGCCATTGCCATGCCCAGACTCTCGAAAGGACACATGAAAAACATCTTGATACGCATGGCTGCCGTGAATGCAGCCACACAAGCCGTACCCAAAGCATTATTGGCGCTTTGCAGCATAATGCTGCCAATGGCAGTAATGGAAAATTGCAGTCCCATGGGTACGCCGATGTACATCTGTATGCGTGCCAAAGCACCGTCGAATTTCCGCTCGGCTGGCGTTGTCTTCAGAATGTCGAAACGACGCATCATATAGATGTAGCACAATATGGCCGAGACGCCTTGTGAAAATACGGTAGCGATGGCAGCTCCTGCCACTCCCCAACCCAGTACCAGAATGCAGAACAAATCGAGCAGGATATTCAGTACCGTAGAGAGAAGTAGAAACCAAAACGGCGTCTTGCTGTCACCCAATGCACGGATAATACTGGACAGCAGATTATAGAAGAAAGTAAAGGGAACCCCGATAAACGTGACAAGCAGGTAATAATAGGCTCCCGTGAATATGTTCTCCGGCGTACTCATCATGTGCAGAATATCTGCACAGTAAATGCTGGTAACCACGGCAATGACAACAGACATCACCGCAGCCAGCTGCAGGCTGACAGCCACATAACGGCGCATCGTGACATAATCCCGCGCACCGAACTTTTGCGCCACGGGAATGCCGAAACCTCCGCAACAGCCATTGCAGAATCCCAGAATAAGAAAAACGACCGAAGTGCTTGCCCCGACTGAAGCCAAGGCGTTGATACCCAGAAAGCGCCCCACGATGGCTGCATCCACCAATGAATAGGTCTGTTGCAGCAGATTGCCGAGCAGTAAAGGCAAAGTAAAGTTGAAAATCAACGGAAGAGCCCGTCCTTCCGTCATTTCTCTGGATGTTGCCATAAATCTAATACCTCCGAAATTGGGTGCAAAAATACGAAAAGATAGCGTTTACAGACTTGACGAAGGTCAAATTTAATAGGGAAGCTTAAGGAGAAGGAAGGCGAAGGACAAATCGTTCCATTATGGGGAAAATATTATTCCACCACTGGGAAAAAATCGTTCCACCATGGTGGAACGATTTTTCCTCCACGATGGAACGATTAAATCTATGCAGATTCGGAGCTTAGTATTTACACTCGCGAATTATCTCTATCAGCTGCCGGAAATCTTCGGGATGAACATCTCCGATATTGCCGATACGGAAAGTGTCGGCTTGCGAAATCTTTCCCGGATAGATGACAAATCCACGCTCTTTCAGTTGTGTGTAGAAAGTTTTGAAGTTGAAATCGGCATGAGGATAGAGGAAAGAAGTAATAACGGGCGATTGAATCTCGTCCGGCAGCAACGTTTGGAAACCGAGGGAACGCATGCCGTCCACCAGCACGCGGTGGTTCTCGCAATATCTGTTGTGACGGGCCTCCACACCGCCCTCCTCTGCCAGTTCGTCCATGGCTTGCTTGAAGGCGCGGACCACGTGTGTGGGAGAAGTAAAACGCCATTTGCCATGTCCTTTCTCCATGGCTTCCCATTGGTCGTAAATGTCGAGAGAGAGTGACTTGGAGACGCCCTTGCAGTGCAACAGCTCGGAACGGCGGGCGATGATGAAGCCAACCCCCGGAACACCCTGGATGCACTTGTTGGCACTGCTGATGAGGAAGTCTATGCCCAGTTCGTGTACATCGAGGGGAACACCGCCGAAGCTGCTCATGGCGTCTACAATCAGTTTCTTGCCGTGCATCTTGACGAGGTGGGCTATCTCCTTGAGGGGATTGAGCACGCCGGTAGTGGTTTCGCAATGCACCACGGCAACGTGGGTGATTTCGGCATTGTGCGAAAGATAGTCGTCGACGTAGCTGACGGAGACTTGCTCTGTTTCGTCAAAAGCAAGCATGTCGTACGAGATGCCGTGATACTCGGCGATGTTGCCCATGCGGTCGCCGTAGGCGCCGTTGCTCAGTATGAGGAGTTTGTCGCCAGGCTTGATGACGCTACCGATGACGGCTTCCACACAATACGTGCCGCTGCCTTGCAGGAGGATGGAAGTATAGTCGCCGGTATGCTGGGTGGCGAGGGAGACGAGGGACTTGCGGATTTCTTCCACAATGTGGAGGTTGTAGTCTTCGTCCCAGGTACACCAGTCGGTCAGCATGGCTTCCTTGACGGTTTGTGAGGTAGTAAGGGGGCCGGAGGTAAGGAGAATGTAGGGTTTCATATGCATTGAGTTTTTAAGTTTATACGTTTATAAGGGTTACAAAATCTCAAGTTTACGGTTTATCTCGGCGATGACTGCGGGGAGCTCGGCAATGGTATCGACCACATAGTGGGCACCGGCGGCAAGCATGCGGCGGCGGACATCGGCCTTACGGGCTTCGAGCTCATCGGCAGGCAAGGAGGAGACTTCCTCTTGTGTCAGTCCCAGTTCGTTACTGCCGAGGACTACGCCGACGGTCCATGCTTTGGCATTGATACCCTCCTTGATGTCGGCGATGGTGTCGCCATACTTCAACACACAATCTACGGAGGGGATGGCGAAGTCTGCCATATTCTTATATATCATGTAGGGAGCAGGACGGCCTGCAGGCAACCCGTCGGGAGTGACGCAATTATCTACCGCATAGCCTTTGGCTGTGGCGGCAGGCAGCACAACATCCATCATAGAGCGGGTATAGCCGGTGGTGGAGCCAATGCGGATACCTTGCGCACGCAGTGCGGAAATCGTTTCCACCACACCGGGAATAGGGTCGGTATAATCTTCGAGCGAGGCAAACAACACCCGTTGGAATTCGGCATAACGTGCCTGCACGTCTTCCTCACCAGCGGGACGGCCGAATTTCCGTTCAAATTCCGCACGGACACGCTCTATATCGAACAGCGCACGGATTTCTTCTACTTTGGTCAGCCCCATGTGCGCACGTGTTTCGGCAGCAGTGACGGGAACGCCGATGGCCCGAAAGCTCTCGACAAAGGCGGCGACGGGAGCAAAGCAACCGTAATCGACGGCAGTTCCTGCCCAGTCCATAATGATACATTCAATTCTTTTCATACGATATATTATTATTATTATTCAGTCTCAAGAAGCAAGGAATTGCCCGGCCGGGACCAACGGCGCAAACGGAAAAGGGAAGAGCCCAACGGTCCCGAAGCATTCTCCTTGCGATAGCGCTGCACCAGGTAGACAGCCGAGCATAGGAAAGCCACGCTGCACACAATGCCGACATAGCCCGACATCAGGTTATAGAAATCCAGCCAGTTGATGTCCGGATTGAAGAATTCCTTGAATACCAATACCACCACCGTACCGGTATACCCGATAAAATCGAGTGTGACAATAAAGAACCCCACATTCCCCTTGATGCGGAAGCAGGCGATGAAACGCTCGAAGAACAACGTCTGGAAGCTGAGGTAAACAGTATAGAGCGACAAACTCTGGAGGAACAGCCACGTCATGGGTGGCAGTTGCAACCCATCGTAATTGAAGGCCACGAATCCCAAGGTCGCTGTGCCGCACGTCACAAGCACCAGCAGCAGGCACAGCACCTTTATATTACTCCTCACCGCGGACATCAGCCCGAAAAGCAACAAGATAATCAGTGTCACCACCGCATCTACCTTGGCAAATGCCCACGACGACAGCTCCGCCGCCTCCACATCCAGAATCTTCACCAGGAAGTCCTCCTTGATGTCCTGCAAGACGGTGATGAACAAGTTTGCCGCAAACAGCATCAGCAATACCGGCATGAAGCTCTTGAAGAGGTCCGCACGCGCCCTGCCGTCCAGCGTCACCCGTTCCGAGCGTAGTGCCCGGTCTGCCGCGGTAGGTTGCGGCATTCTCGTCATCAGCCAGCCCAGCAACGACAGCAGCGGGAAGGCAAAGGCACCGATAAAGGCAGGCATCCAGAACTCACTGATGTGGAGATGCTCCATCACAAACAGCCCGACGGACTTTGCCGTGCCCGAACTGATGGCAATGCTCAGCCCCATTAGGCTCGCCAGCAGGTCCGTCACCCGCCGCCCCTCGAGGAAACTGAAAATCACTCCCCACATGCATCCCAACGAAAGCCCGTTGAAGAACAGCGCAAAGACATTCAGCGGTCGGGGCAACGCTCCGAACAGCACCAGCGAAAGCTCGGCCACCGCCACCGAGAGGATGATGAACTTCAGACGGTTCTCCTTCTTCAGTTCCGAAATTACCTTGATGCCAATCAGCTTGGAAATAAAATAGCCGGAAATCTGCACGGTGCTGGTTGCCGTCTTGTAATCCATCCCGAAGAAGTCGAGCCCGTCGAAGCCCGCAGCCGTAAACGGCTTGCGCAGCGCATAGACCAGTGAATAGGAGAGCAAAGCCGCTCCACCCGCCCAAAGGATGAATAAGGCATCAGCCAGTCTCTTGCTCTGTATTATCTGTTTTTTCTCACCGTTGAACATAGTGTGTCGTTTAAGTTGGTTCTTGATTTCGGCGGCAAAGATAGAGGCGGGTGCTGACAGCAAAAATGAATTTCCATTATTAATAAACTTCATGAGATGCTCCACTCGGCGCAGGAAGTGTACAATTACAGCGGCATCTACATCAGTTACAGCCTCTCTTCCTCCTCCAATGCCTTAAAGGTAGAGCCTTACCTGATAACCCCTGCCGACAGCAACGACCACGTCAAAGTGGTGCACATGAGCGCCTACAACACCACCCACTTCGGCACTGCTGTCTTCAACAACCACCAGAATGCCTATATCTTCTTCAACGAACGCGAGGCGCCCCAACTGGCCTTGTTCACCATCTACCTGCAACTGCCCATGTACGACTTTCCCCACCTGCTCAAAGGGCTCTACCTCTGTCTGGACTACAACCGCAACCCCATAGCCCGCCGCATCCTCTTCATCAAACACTCGGACAGCACCTCCATGGACGACTTCCTGGAACTGAAAGGCCAGCTCATCCCCCAAGACCAGCTGACCGACGAGCAACGCCCCTACTACAACTACACCTGCCAGCCGGGCGACTTCATCAAAACCTGCTCCGTCCCCTCTCCCCTGCTGAACGAGAAAGACCTGGAACGGGAGAAGCGGATGCTGGAAATCTAAGACAGCCCGGACAGTCCGGGAATTTTCACTTTGCAACCAAGTTGCATCTCCTTTCCGCTACCTTTGCTGCAGAAAATAGAAAATAGGAGGAAACAATATGAGTTGCAAATGCTGCTGCACACACGGACATACAGCGATACAAGAAAAAAGAAACAGTCTGCTGAAAGATTATTGGAGAATCATCCTCTCCGCCCTATTGCTCTTCGGAGGGCTCATCCTGAATGCTACTGACACCACCTTCTTCAAGGGAGAGTATGTACCTTTTATATGGTACTTGCTTGCCTATCTCCCCGTAGGCCTCCCGGTGATGAGGGAAGCCTGGGAAAGCATCCTGCAAAAGGACGTGTTCAGCGAATTCACCCTTATGTCCATCGCCACCCTCGGCGCCTTCTATATAGGCGAATATCCCGAAGGCGTTGCCGTCATGCTCTTCTACTCCTTGGGAGAGCTCTTTCAGGACAAAGCCGTAGACAAAGCCAAGCGTAACATCAGCGCCCTGCTCGACGTACGTCCCGAAACGGCAACGGTCATCAGAAACGGCAGTACACTTGTCGAAGCTCCCCAACGTGTGCAGGTAGGCGAAACCATCGAAGTAAAAGCCGGAGAGCGCGTCCCCCTGGACGGAACGATGCTGGACGAAGTTGCCGCCTTCAACACCTCCGCACTGACGGGAGAAAGTGTTCCCCGCAACATCCGCCAGGGCGGGGAAGTGCTTGCCGGAATGATTGCGACCGACAAAGTCGTACGCATCCAAGTCACCAAACCCTTCGAGAAAAGTGCTCTTTCCCGTATATTGGAACTGGTGCAGAATGCCTCCGAGCGCAAAGCGCCGGCAGAACTTTTCATCCGTAAGTTTGCCCGTATCTATACGCCCACCGTCACCGGACTGGCGGCATTGATTGTACTGCTCCCCTTCCTCTATTCGCTGGCAGATGCACAATTCTCGTTCATCTTCAATGACTGGCTATACAGGGCATTGGTCTTTCTGGTTATCTCCTGCCCGTGCGCCCTCGTCGTAAGCATTCCGTTAGGCTACTTCGGAGGCATCGGCGCCGCCTCCCGCCTGGGTGTCCTCTTCAAAGGTAGCAACTACCTCGATGCCATCACCCAAGTCGACACGGTGGTATTCGACAAGACGGGTACGCTGACCAAAGGCACCTTCGATGTACAATCCTGCCAGGCACAACCGGGAGTTACGGAAGAGAAGTTGATACAGCTTGCCGCCTCGGCAGAGCGAAACAGTACGCACCCCATAGCCAAAGCCATCGTAAGCTATGCCAAACAAAGAGATATAGAGCTGATTGCCACAACGGACGTTACGGAGATTGCCGGCCACGGACTGCAAGCCACTATGGATGGAACGCGTGTCCTGGTGGGCAACACCCGCCTGCTGACTAAGTTCGGGATAGAATATCCCGATGAATTGTCATCAATTGTCGATACGATTGTGGCCTGCGCCATCGGAACAAAATATGCCGGTTATCTGTTGCTATCAGACACATTAAAGGAAGATGCCGTCAACGCCGTCAAAGAATTAAAAGCTTTAAATATCAATAATATTCAGATATTATCGGGAGACAAACAAGCCATTGTTACTAACTTTGCAGAAAAGCTAGGCATCACCCAGGCATACGGAGACCTGCTGCCGGACGGAAAGGTGAAGCACATCGAGGCACTCCGCAGCAACCCTGCCAACCGAATAGCCTTTGTGGGCGACGGCATCAATGATGCCCCGGTTCTTGCCCTTAGCCATGTGGGCATCGCCATGGGCGGACTTGGCAGCGATGCCGCCATCGAAACCGCCGATGTAGTGATACAGACAGACCAGCCTTCGAGAGTGGCCACCGCCATTCATGCGGGCAGGCAAACCCGCCGGATTGTCTGGCAGAACATCTCGCTGGCTTTCGGAGTGAAGCTGCTTGTCCTCATCCTCGGTGCCGGTGGAATCGCCACACTTTGGGAAGCTGTCTTTGCCGACGTAGGCGTCGCCCTCATTGCGATAGTGAACGCCATACGCATACAGAAACTTATTAAATAGAAAAAATGGAAGAAAAGAAATATTTGGACCTATTGGCCAAAAGGGACATACAGCCCACTGCCATCCGCATCCTGGTATTGCGCACCATGATGCAGGCAGGCCGTTCCGTCTCATTGCTCGACCTTGAAACCATGCTGGATACGGTGGACAAATCCACCATCTTCCGTACCCTTACCCTATTCCTCTCCCATCATCTGATACACAGTATAGATGACGGGACGGGTTCCTTCAAGTATGCCGTGTGCAGCGACAGTTGCTCTTGCGACGTAAGCGACCTGCACACCCATTTCCATTGCGAGAAATGCAACAAAACCTTCTGCTTCACCAACATTCCCACTCCGGTGGTGAAGCTGCCTCAAGGATTTACACTGAACAGCATCAACTATGTACTGAAAGGCATTTGTCCGGACTGTGCAGCAGAAGTCAACCGGGAGGCTTAGTTAAAAAATAAAAATCCATGCAGTCATTCATGTTCTTCTCTATCCTTAAGAAATAACATTGAGACAAACACATGGATACAAAAGCTCTTGTCACTTTATGCCAGAAGGGAAACGGGCAGGCCTTGAGCCTGCTCTACGAAAACTATTCAGAGAAAATGCTGAAAGTATGCCTACGCTATATTCCCGACCCAACGATAGCCCAAGATCTTCTTCACGACGGTTTTGTCATCATATTCACTTCCATTCATTCGCTGCGCAACCCGGAGAAACTGGAATACTGGATGAAAAAGATTATGAGAAACCTGGCACTGCAATACCTCAACCATGCCAATGCCAACCCCACCATCCCATTGACAGATATTCCGGAAGAGGAAGAGCCTGCTGAAAATCCTTTTTGTCCGGATTTCATTTCGTACGATAAGATGCTGGATATAGTGGAGAGCCTTCCGGAGGGCTACTGCAAGGTATTTAAACTGGCAGTACTGGAAGGATTGTCCCACAAAGAAATCGGAGATTTACTGGGTATAGCGCCACACTCCTCTTCCTCCCAATTGTTCCGGGCGAAAATTTTACTTAAAAAGATGCTGGCAGGATACCGTGTATTCATTGTTTTGACAGTATTGCTTCTCTTTCCAACGCTGTATGACTATCTGTACAGAGAGAAAAAGAGTATCAGGGAAAACCGTTTGTCCAAAGTTTCTTCCAGGCAAGCCGGGAGTACGCAACAAACAAAGAAAACCGATACTCCCCGAACCGGCGAACAATGCCATACTAAAGAAAATCTGAACAAAAGGGAACGAATCATCCCTCCCGTTCCAGTTTCCACAGAATGGCCCCTTGCCATACCCACAATGAAAGATAGTATCCACAAATATCCCATACCTTCTCCATTCACCGGACAGACCATCACCAACCGGCAGATGGCTTTCGCCTCCTCCCCTTCCCTGATGCCGCCAACCCGCAAGAAGAAATCCGGAAAATGGAAGTTGATGCTGGCTGGTTCACTCGGACCGCAACTGGCACAGAACTTATATAAGCTGATTGCCACTCCACATACCGACGGCATTTCAAGTGACTTCCCTCAACAAGTCAGCACGTGGGAAGAGTATTATTCTTATCTGCACACCCGCTATCAGCAGGGTACTCTGGGAAAAGATTCCATCGGACTCATGCAGATTGCCCAGAATAACAGCGGCAGGATTGTTGAGAACCAGCAACATCATGCCCCCATCGTCGTGGGACTCTCTCTCAGCAAGAAATTGAATGAGCGTTGGAGTCTGGAAACCGGATTGCAATATACGCTTCTCAGGTCGGAGTTCACTACCGGCGAAGCATTCCGCATTCAAGACAACCAGAAGTTGCATTATATCGGCATTCCTCTCCGGCTTTCCTACCGTTTCTGGCATTACAAACGTTTCTCCAGTTATGCCACGGCAGGCATGCAGGTGGATATCCCCATAAAAGGGACACTCCAAAGCTTCCATGTCACGGACAGTATTCCACACAAGCTCGACAGCCAGCCGGTAAGTGCTCCCTGGCAGTGGTCGGTCAACACAAGTATAGGCATACAATATCGCCTCACACCCCAGGCAGGCATCTATCTGGAGCCGACTGTAAACTATTATATCCCCGACGGCAGCCAACTGCGCACCATCCGAAAGGAACACCCGTTCACATTCACCCTCCCGGTAGGCCTCCGCATTTCCTGGTAAAAAAACGATGCGCCACGCAGTCTTTTACCCGACTGATTATCTATTTATATGGATAATTAAACTCAAGAAGGAACAAAGAACATGCAGAAACGACATACCGACCGGGAAAGCTACTTTGATGAACAGTCACAGACCAGCAAGAACTATTATATCCCCTACATAAAGGAAGTCATCGGACACATCCCCGATAAAGTGCTGGAAGTGGGCTGTGGAGAGGGAGGCAATCTGCTTCCCTTTGCCAAAGCCGGTTGCCGGGTGATGGGCGTAGACATTGATGCCATGCGAATAGAGCAAGCCAGGGCCTTCTTCGCCCAAAGGCATCAGCAGGGACAGTTCATTGCCACCGACATTTTCCAGCTTGAGGACAAGGCTACGAATTTTCCCCTGATTCTTCTACACGATGTGATAGAGCATATCAGAGACAAAGAACGGTTCCTCTCCGGCCTACAAAAACATTTGTCTGCCGACGGAGCTGTATTTGTAGGGTTTCCCGCCTGGCAAATGCCATTCGGAGGCCACCAGCAGATAGCACACAGCCACATTGTTTCACATTTCCCTTTTCTCCACCTCCTTCCCCGCACTTTATACAGATGGATATTAAGACTATGCGGTGAGCAGGAACGCGTAATCACGGAGCTACTGGATATAAAGAGCACCGGATGCACCATCGAACTGTTCAATCGCATCGCCCGGCAAGCCAACTATCAAATCATTGACCGGAGACTGTACCTTATAAACCCACATTATAAAATCAAATTCGGCTTGTCCCCACGAAGGCTCAACGGAGTTATTGCTGCTATCCCGTACATAAGAAACTTCTTTTGTACAAGTTGCTTTTACATATTAAAGAAAGGGACTAAAACTGTTAATCACTACTGATTTCCCAGCTTTAGAATTGATTCCGAACCATCAATTTAAGATTATATATTCAGAAGAAACCATTAAATTTCTGAATAGCCCTGATGAAAGAGGGTGTGTAGAAACCCTCATAAACTAAAAAATCCCCCTCGCTGCAGATGGTTGTAGCGAGGGGGATTTCAATAAAAGGGGAACTTGCACTTCCTCCCTTTTAATGTTTTTACATCGTTACTTGGTTCATTACAGCCTCGTCAGGTGTCGTTCCTATTTCATCGGCAAATAATATGTGGGTGATAGACCCTCTCGGGGTCGGAGTTTCGATTTTAATTCTTTGACCTTGGTACATCTCCGGAATATCAACCAGCTTACATCTATGGGCTTCGTTATTGCCAAAACTGACATAATAGTCTTTCCCTATTACCAGCTTTACAGGTTTACGTTGAGAGAAATGAGTCGGACAAACAGAGCTATCCACTTTTATATCTATCACAAAACCAAGAGCGGATGTTACCTTAGATAGTATATCAATGCTCACATTATAAGCCCCTTTCTCTATCTTGGCTATATTAACACGATTAACACCACAAAGATTAGCCAATTTCTCTTGGGTCATATTTCTCTTCTTGCGAAGAATGGCTAACCGACTACCAATCCGTTCACGTTCTTTCAAAATCTTCTCTGTACATTTTCCTTCGTGAATTTTCATAAATCTGTTGCAGAATTTAAAGTGTTGCCCCCACTTCTAATAGTTATTGATTTTTGAACAGACAAAAGTAGATATTAATTTTGAATTGTAGCACATTTACTACAACTGTTTTCTAAATGAATATAAAAGGTAGGGGGAGTAGAAGAAAAGAAAAAGCCCCTGAATTACTGGAATTCAAGGACTTACAAACTTCTTTTTACTATTTCCGTGGAGCTGGAGGGTGTCTCTCGAACCTTTTTATAAAATCTCACAGAACATCAAATATCATATAATCAGTTATTTATCTCTTTCTTTCATTAATCTAAATATCTCTTAATATCATTGTATATCTCATTTTTCGGGTGTATTTTTGGGTGTCATTTTCAAACACACCCAATTATGAATATTAAAAGAAATATCATTTTTGCACCGGAAAGCCGCAAAAAAGACGGTATTCCAGTTACAAAGAATGTGCCAATCCGTATGCGTGTTATCTTTGCCAGTCAGCGTATCGAATTTACAACGGGATATAGAATTGATGTAGAAAAATGGGACACAGACAAGCAACGGGTTAGAAACGGTTGTACCAACAAACTAAAGCAAAGTGCATCCGAAATCAACGCAGAACTATTGCGGCAATACACCGAAATACAGAATGTGTTCAAAGAATTCGAGGTGCAAGATGTAATACCCACCCCTGCACAAATTAAAGAAGCGTTCAACCTAAAAACAAAAGAGGAAAAAAAAGAAAGCCATGAAGAAAAGCAGAAGGTTGAATTGGATTTCATGAAAGTTTTCAATGAATTTGTTGCAGAATGTAGCAAACAAAATGACTGGTCTTCCTCAACCCTCAAAAAGTTTGCAACAGTCAAAAAACACATTTACACATTTGACCCTAATACTACGTTTGACAGTTGGACGGAAAAACATTTCAATGACTATATAGAATTTTTACGTACAGAAAAAAACATGCGCAACACTTCCATTGCCAAACAAATCAAGTTCGTAAAATGGTTCTTACGTTGGGGTAATCGAAAAGGGTATCACCAAAACATGGCTTATGATAAATTCACGCCTAAAATGAAAAGTGCACCAAAAAAAGTGATATTCCTCACCCAAAATGAAATAAATAAACTAAGAACCTGCCCAATACCACCAACAAAGAAATACCTTGAAAGAGTAAGGGATGTATTGCTATTTTGCTGTTTCACAGGATTACGTCACTCCGATGTGTATAATTTGAAACATAGTGACGTTAAAAACGGTCACATCGAGGTTATTACCATAAAGACAGCAGACAGTCTTATTATTGAATTAAATGATCACAGCAAGGCAATACTCGAAAAGTACAAAGATGTGCCGTTCCCTAATGACAAGGCATTGCCAGTTGTAAGCAACCAAAGAATGAACGAATTTTTAAAAGAACTGGGACAACTGGCAGAAATAGATGAACCAATACGAGAAACATATTATAGAGGAAATGAACGAATAGACGAAGTTACACCTAAATACGCATTGTTAAGTACCCACACTGGAAGACGAACATTTATTTGTAATGCTTTGGCGCTTGGGATTCCAGTACAAGTAGTAATGAAATGGACGGGACACAGCGATTACAAAGCGATGAAGCCCTATATTGATATAGCGGATGAGATTAAAATCAATGCCATGACTAAATTTAATCTGATATAACTATGGACGAAAGAATAACATCAATGATACCCCGCTACGGGAAACTCAACAAGATATACACCGAAATAATGTCCGGAGGCAGTTTCTCTTTTGAGAAGCAACAGTTCATTTCCGGTTTTTACAGAGAGTACGGGGACACGCAGACCTTTGAAACCGCACTTATCAGCCTCATACTTGAAATGGACGCTACACACTATTCCGTACTCCTGAACAGCCTGAAACGTGAGATTGAGAACAATATATCGACCTACAATACCTGCAAGGAGTTTTTCGACCGTCTCGATACCGGATATGTCTGCCGACAGCATGAAAGCCGTTTTGACTGGGGCATTGACAGACAGATGAAAGTCACAAATGAATATTACCGGGAACTCATGGAAGCCAACGGCTCTTTGGAGGCGGTAGGTTTCAGGGAGCACGACCGTCAGGAAGAGGAGCTTTTGGAAAGAAGGTACGAACGGTGCAAACGGGAATACGACAAGGAGAAAGCCAGGCTGGACGAACTGTACAAGCAAAAGGAGCAGGCAAAGCGTGAAGCCCTGCAATGCCTGAAAAACCATTGCGGGGATATTTGCAGGCTGAGCGGCTCACTATTGGCTATCCTTGAAAAATACCTGACAGACCAAAAGAAAAAGGAGGGAGAAGAAAAGGAAGCTGTCACCGCACAGACAACCCCGCCCACCTACTTCCCCATGAAACTCTTGTCAGCCGTTTACGAAAAATGCAACGGTGAGCAGTTCGAAGCCGTTTCCGAATTGGACTTCTACGCCAACATGAACCTGCAACCATACGAAAGCAGACTGAAAATAAGACCGAGGGAGAAGGCACGTGTATGCTATCTCATTTTCCTTATGGGTGAAACGCTACCCAAGCCGGACAGAGAAAAATGGAAAGAGGACATCATGAACCTGCTGGGAATAGACGATACATACTACAAGTCAAAATACAAAGAGCCCGTTTCCGATTTTCCCAGTGACAGCAATCAGGAATTTGCTAAGGAAATGCGGTCAATATTCCGATAGCCGATGATATGTCCCGACATTCCACGACACAACCACTTTTACCACTCAAAATAATTTCTACCACTTTTTATTACTTACTGATATTTAACAAGATAGCGTGATACCCCAATCACGCTATCCACATCCTTACCACTCGTACCCGGGACTAACTTTGCACTGTTCGAACGAGGTAAAAAGCCCACGCGCAGGGCTTACAGTGTAAACTTAATCATATCAAGAAAATGGAAGTGAAAGAACTTTTATCAAAACCCGTATGGCAGATGACGGGCGAGGAATTCATATTCCTGAACCGCCATGCCTTGCAGGAAAAAGAAATGGGAGCAGCGCAGCCCGTAGCCAACAAGGACAAGAAATACGTGTACGGGATAGGCGGCATAGCCCGGCTGTTCGGGTGCAGCATACCCACCGCAAACCGTATCAAGAAAAGCGGAAAGATAGACAGAGCCGTCACGCAGATAGGACGCAAAATCATCGTCGATGCGGACATGGCACTGGAACTGGCAGGACACAAAAACGGGGGACGCAGATAAGGAGGCAGGCTATGGAGTACAGAGAAAGAAAAGAGGTCACGCCCGAAGAGGCGGTGATACTATGGCAAGCCTCACGGCTCGACCTTTCGGATGACTACGAGAAGGCACCCGAAATCCTGAAAGTGCGGGGCTCCGTCATAGGCACGCTGGGCAATTTCAGTGCGTCAATCGGAAAAGCCAAAAGCAAGAAAACATTCAATGTTTCCGCAATCGTGGCGGCTGCGCTGAAAAACGGAACGGTACTAAGCTACACGGCTGAACTGCCCGAAAACAAGCGGAAAATACTCTATGTGGACACCGAGCAAAGCACCTACCACTGCGCAAAGGTGGCAAAACGGATATTGCGCATGGCGGGACTACCCACAGACAGAAACCATGAAGACCTTGAATTTCTCGTCCTAAGGAAATACACGCCCGAAGAGCGTATAGCAATCGTAAGGGAGGCAATCTACCGAACCGAGAATGTAGGGCTGGTAATCATTGACGGAATACGGGACATGGTGTATGACATCAACAGTTCCGGCGAGTCCACAAGAATTATCTCCCTACTGATGACATGGACGGGGGAAAGGAATATCCACATCCATACTATCCTGCACCAGAACAAGGGGGACGAGAACGCAAGGGGGCACATCGGAACCGAACTCAGCAACAAGGCGGAAACCGTACTGCAAGTGGAGAAGGACAGCAAGAACCCCGACATAAGTACGGTCAAAACCGCACATATCAGGGCGGTGGATTTCGAGCCGTTCGCATTCCGTATCAATGAGGAGGCACTGCCCGAACTGCTGGACGGCTATCAGTTCAAGGAGAAGGAGCCGGGCAAAGGGAGGAGGAAATTCGACCCGTACAAGGATGTCACCGAGCAGCAGCACCGCATCGCACTGGAAGCGGCATTCACCCTGAAAGACGAATACGGCTACAAGGAACTCGAAAGGGTATTGAGGGAAACCTACGCCTCTGTCGGTGTCATGCTTGGCGGAAACAGGGTGACAGACCTCATTACCGTATTGAAGAACAAACGGATGATCGTGCAGGAGAACGGCAGGAAATACACCTTCAAACCCGATTTCCACTATTAGCGGTATTGCATGGAAACCACTTTACTTTAGTCACGTACTATATATATACGGAAATAAAGTAAAGTGGATATAGCCCGTAATATATAGAAAAGGTACGGGCAAAAACAAAAAAGACATTTGCACCACTTGACAAGAAAAACAGCATGACAGCCCGGAAACCGCTTTACTTTAGTCAGGGTGCATATATATAGCGAAGTAAAATAAAGCGGATGCAGCTCACAACATGCAAAAAGTACGGGCGAAAAGAAAAAACAATGTCCACTTAAACAGAAACCCACATGAATACGAATGAAGCGAAGCAGATACGCATAGAGGAATATCTGCACAGTCTTGGCTACAACCCAGTAAGACGGCAGGGAGACAGCCTAT
>NZ_QTMD01000033.1:44075-49042 GCF_003602995.1 Bacteroides sp. AF25-38AC
TACAACCCGGTAAGACGGCAGGGAGACAGCCTATGGTACAAGTCACCGTTCAGGGACGAGCAGGAACCGTCCTTCAAGGTGAACGTGGAACGCAACCTATGGTACGATTTTGGCGCGAGCAGGGGCGGGAACATCATCGCACTGGCGCAGGAGCTCTACGCGTCCGACAGCCTGCCCTACCTCTTGGAACGGATAGCGGAGCAGGCACCAAACGTGCGCCCGGTCTCCTTCTCTTTTGGCGGGCAACCACTCTCTAAACCGAGTTTCCGGCAGTTAGAGGTGGTGCCGCTTTCTTCCCCCGCCCTATTGTCCTATCTGCGGCAAAGGGGGATAAATACGGAACTGGCAAAAAGAGAATGCAGGGAGGTGCGCTACCTGACTGACGGCAAACCCTACTTTGCCGTCGGCTTCCCCAACCGTTCGGGAGGCTACGAAATACGCAACAAATTCTTCAAGGGCTGTATAGCCCCGAAAGACATCACACACATACGGCAGGAACAGCCAAAGGAATCCTGCTACCTCTTCGAGGGCTTCATGGACTACCTTTCCTTCCTCACCCTGCGGCTGGAAAGGTGTCCTGCCCGCCCCGACCTTGACGGGCAGGACTACATCGTACTGAACTCGACTTCCAACCTCTCCAAAGCAATCCGACCATTGGGCGGTTACGGGCTCATCCACTGTTTCCTTGACAACGACAAGGCGGGAATGGAAGCCGTTCAGGAACTGCGGGAGGAATACGGGCTACGCATCCGGGACGCATCGCACATATACGGAGGCTACAACGACCTGAACGACTTCCTCCGGAGTAAACAGAACGAACAACCCGAACGGCAGCAGGAGAAGCCGGAGAGGAAAGGCAAAGGTTTCAGGATGTAACCGCACGTGCACCGGACGACTTTTGAAAAAGTCATAGCTCATTAGGGCTTTTTCTTGACGCAATGCACGCATCGCTAAAAAAGCCCCAATGAGCAAAAGGGACGCCGCCCCTTTTGAAACCCCGGAGCCATGCGGCATGGAAGCAAGGCAGGGGAAGTATTAACCGAAAAAATATATTACAGTTATGGGATATGCAGTTTTGCATTTGGAAAAGGCGAAAGGTGCGGACGGTGCAATGTCCACACACATAGAGCGTACCATTCATCCGAAGAATGCAGACAGAACACGAACGCACCTGAACCGGGAACTGGTGCGGTTTCCCGAAGGGGTGAAAAACCGAACGCAGGCGATAGCACACCGGATAGAAACGGCAGGTATCAGACGCAAGGTGGGCACCAATCAGGTGAAGGCAATCCGGGTACTGCTCACCGGAAGCAACAAGGACATGAAACAAATGGAAGCGGACGGACGACTTGACGGCTGGTGCAACGACAACCTGAAATGGCTACGGGAAACATACGGGGAGCAAAACCTCGTATCGGCAGTCCTGCACATGGACGAGAAGACACCGCACATACACGCCACTATCGTACCGATAGTGACGGGAGAACGCAGGAAAGCCAAACAAGACGAACAGAACGGGAAGAAAAAATACAGAAAGAAGAACCCGCAGGATGTACGGCTGTGCGCTGATGACGTAATGGCAAGGCACAAGCTGAAACACTATCAGGACACTTATGCACAAGCCATGAACAAGTACAGTTTGCAAAGAGGTGTGGACGGCTCACTGGCAAGACACGTTTCCACCTCACAATATTACAAGGAACTGGTGGAACAGCAGGACAGCCTGCAAGAGAACATAGAAGCCCTGCTGGGGCTGGAAGAGGAAGCGCAGAAGAGGTTGAAGCAAGTAAAGAGGGAAATCAACGTGCAGAAGATGAAAGGTGCGGCGGTAAACGCCACCACAGTCATAGCGGACGGGGTGAGTTCTCTTTTGGGCGGCAGCAAGGTCAAGAGGCTGGAAGCGGAGAACGAAAATTTGAAGCGAGACATTGTAGATCTGCAAAAGCAGGTACAAGCCGAACAGAGGGAGCAGACAAAAATGGAGAACCGCCACAACAGCGAGATAATCAGGATAGACCGAAGTTACCAGCAGAAAATTGCAGGGTATGACAATAGGCTGAAACAGATAGACACCTATTTCCCTATCGTAACGGAACTGCTGCCCATAGCCGAACAATGCCGGGAAGTGGGGTTCACCGAAGAACTGACAAGGCAAATCGTCAGCCTGCAACCCGTGGAGTTCAAGGGAAGGCTCTATTCAAAAGAACACAAGGAGAAGTTCAGGACGGAGCATTCAACGGCAACCGTAGAGAGAAATCCGCAGGAGAAAGGAAAGTTCCGGCTGTGCATTGACGGAATGCCGATACTTGAATGGTTTAAAATGAAGTTTCAAGAGCTCAAAGAGAAACTGGGTGTAGGCTACACCCAAAAAGAGGAAAACATACCCAAAAGGGGATTGAGGATGTAAAGCGTAATAAAAAATAAGGGGCTTTGGTTTCATTTATTCAGCTGTTTTTCATATTTTTGCACTGGATTGAGTGTGTTCTTTCCAAGACATATTAGAATTTTTAGAAGCGTTATGCTTATCTTGTAGATGAAAACGTAGGAAATTTTCAAAGAGTACAAGGATAGCATAGTGGTTCTCACGCTATAGGCGTGGGCTGCTATATCCATATCTGTACTCAAGGTATTTTCCTACGACCTTCATCTAAGACGTGGCATGTAGGCCCACGCTTCTTTTTGTATAACTCTGCTTAGTAGGGTCTCAGGCGGCTATGTATGAAACCAACAACATGATTTCACAAGATGAATTTTCTTTATTTGACCCTCAAAAAACGAGAGCTTCAGTCTTACCTGATAAGCCCGGTAACTATATCATAGTATTACGTAGTACGTCCTCATTGCCCATAAAAGTGCAAATTTCCACTACTCCCATACTAACCTCTTTTCAGCACAAAAAAGAAAAATACAATGTCGTGTATGTAGGCAAAAGCAGTAAAAGTCTGCGTATTCGTGACTATAAACAACATTTCACTGGCACTGCCGGAAATTCCACAATTCGTAAATCATTAGGATGTTTATTGGGATTCAAACTGATTCCAAGAGACATTAACTCTCCCCAAAACGGAAAAACTACATTTGGTGAATTTGACGAGCGTACACTGACCGAATGGATGAAAGACAACCTGCTACTTTTTTATTATGCAAATAATGATTATGCAAATGTTGAAAAAGAATTGATTCGCACATATAATCCCCCTCTTAACTTGCAAGGAAATTTCAATAAAACTAATCTTGATTTCCGCAAGGAGCTTTCTGCGCTTCGTTCATGCACTTCAGCGAAACAAGCCCCAATACCAAATAACCAATTAAAACTAAATACTTATCCACAACAAATGCAATGCAGCAATTGTGGTATAAATCTAACAATTGATGAAGGGTTAAAAAATGAGGAGTACATTAAATGCCTTTCTTGTGGTTGTATTATTCAAAATCCCACCTACATACAAAATAAAAAAAATAAAGAACGCCGACAATGGATAGCGGTATTGATTTTTCTTGTTGTGGTTATAATTTTTAATATTTCAAGTAGAGAATACAGCACTTCTTCAAAGGGTAACAATAGAATCGAAAACTACGGGAGCAACAAAGGACCATCTCAAACAAAAGCTATGGCAGGAGTAAGGGTCTATCTTAAACGGCATTATCTTAAAGACCCTGACAGTTATGAAGGAATAAGTTGGGAAGCCTTTGGTATATATAATAAAGACAATAATACTTATTTTGCTCTTCATAAATATAGGGCTAAAAACAGTTATGGCGGTTACGTAGTGGAAGAAAAACTTTTTGTATTGGATTCTGACGGGAATGTTATAAAAGTTGTAGATGACATGAATGAAGTCATTAATGGTTATTGATATTTCCAATGAACAAACAATGAAGTTATGAAGGAGCAAAATGCTGAAAGACTTTCTGAATATGAGAAAGCCCAAATAGAGTTTGCAAAAGGTAAAGCGGAGTTTCTACAAGGATGTGGCGGTTGCCTGATGATTCCAATCATCATTATCATTCTACTTTGTATAGTAATTTTAATAGGTCTAATCGCTTCTCCTTTTATGGATTAATCAAAAAATTTAATTCTAACTTAAATAATATAGCATCATGAAAAAAATTATTACTTCTATTTTCATTTTGATGTTTTATCTTGGTTGTTCACCATCACAGAAGGATGTACTATTTGCAAACGCTTCCGATGAACAAATCATAGAATGGGGTAAACAGTACGTAGTCCATTCCATTGAGGATAGTTTAAAGGAAGGAGAAAGTTACAAAATAATGGAATGGATTTTGGCAGAAAAAAAGACAAGTATTCCCGTTGAAGTATGGCAAATGGATAATACATATAAAAAAGATTCAATACCAGGATGCACCAAGCTATTAGATACACGAGGTATTTTTGATGAACTCGCATTTATAGGAAACGGTGATAGCGCATTTGTAGCTTTCGCTGTTGCATATACAATAAATGAAAAGAATGGGAACTGCTCATTCTTAGAAAAAACATTTACCCTCGATAAAAACGGTAAAGTATCAAATTGCAGCGATTACCTCAGCCCTTCTCAAAAGATGAAACAAACAGAAGAAAAATTCCACAAAGCTTTGGAACAACTGGGACCTTTTCTCATTCAGGCGGTAAAGGAAGGTGCCGCTATGGCAGGCAAAGATACAAGTGGCATAACAAATGTGACGATTAATGGAAAAACATATTCCGAATAACTTATAATATGACGTATTATGAAGAAAAATGAACGTATTTCAAGTATCAACAGTGTATTGCAAGATTATTTTACGAAACATCCTCAAAGCGAAATGACTCTTGCAAAAGAGTTTATGCATCTTTTTATAAAGAATGGCATTTTCAATAAAGATTATAAGGAAGGTTTACCCATTCGAAAAATTCTGAGAGCTTTTGGAAAATCCAGTGTAAGCTGCCCCCTAAAACCAAGCGATTCTGCCCCCTTAAAACA
>NZ_QTMD01000034.1:0-41918 GCF_003602995.1 Bacteroides sp. AF25-38AC
TCTACTGATATCGGTTATAAAAAGAAAAAGCGTCTAGCTAAATCAGGAAAAGACATTACTCCAGAATGTAACGGTTTTTACATTATGAAGTAACGACGTTTACCATAGTATGTAAAGGCGTTTACCGTAGTATGTAAAGGTGTTTACTGTAGTACGTAAACGGAGTTTCTTAAGGCGGTAAGCATTTCAACCTCTACTTGCGCCTTCTTCTCCCTATTTATCCCTCCTTAAACTCCAGTATATCCCCCGGCTGGCAATCAAGTTCCTTACAGATTGCTTCCAGTGTAGAGAAACGGATGGCCTTAGCCTTTCCGGTTTTGAGAATAGAGAGATTGGCAGGCGTAATATCAATCTTCTCCGCCAGTTCGCCCAAAGATATCTTTCTTCGGGCCATCATTATGTCAAGGTTTACTATAATCATATAATTGTGTTCTATTTATCAATTATTCTTTTCCCACTCACACCACCAGTCAGTGTACCGTTTCGTCAACCGGTAATAACCATATATGCACAGATACATCCACGGCATTACAATATAGACTTTCCACTTCCCGTCAAAGGCCGGAAACAAGAGGAGAAAATAGACAATACTTGCCAACAATAAAACCGCCACAAGTCCGACAACGAAATACAGACCATATTTCACACTTTTCTTCATATCGCGCTCTTCACTTTTATTTAAATCGTCAACTCTTGTTCCTCACGCATACGAACTCCCATCTTAAAAAGATAGCCCATAAAGATGATGAAAACTCCCAATAACACGAATATCCGATAAGAAGTATCAGTCGGTACTCCTTCGGGAGTAACCCAGGAGAGAGTTACCTGAAAAAGCCCATTCAATGCTATCAGCACCCCAATGGTTTGTATCAAAGATGAATTCTGATAAACAAACACTTCCTCTTTCTTCACATTGCGGAGAATGAGAAAAATACACAAGCCACATATTGTCATCACCAGCATTGTTACTGATTCGGGTAATATGTGCCAGATAAAATTAGCAGTATCATCCTTTCCCAACTCATAGCACAATGTCAGATTACGAACAATGCCGCCACCAATACATAGTCCACAGAAATAAAACAGCACATTCATAATAAGCGCTATCCGTCTCTTTGGTTCCTTTGGTTCCTTTTGTTTCATAAGTGTCATAAGTGTCATAATCCCTCCTCTCACTTTTAAATAGTCAAGTCCTGTTCTTCCTTTATCTTCACCCCGGCGGCAAATATCTCGGTGAAAAGAATTATAATAACCAGGGATGTGAAATCCGTATCATGCGATGCAACCACTTCATAGCCCAGCAGAGCCACTTGCTTCACTGCTTCAAGATGATTCAGCCAATCGTGCAAAGTCATCAAGCCGTACAATGCAGCAAACGAATAAGTAAAGAAACGCAACCGGGCTACATTATCCGAAGTAAACACTTCCCGCTTTGAGATGGATACCAGCAAACGTATCAGACAATAGATTCCTACAAAGAAAGGAATGATGGCAAACATGGCAAAGAAGTTCACTATGGAACTCCAGACAGTGGGGACAATCACAGTGCCTATTCTCTTTACCTGATAAGGTACTGACTTATCGGCAAAACGATTCGTCAAGGAATCGACTGCTGTCGTTTCCAAAGGTCTAACATCCACATATACCTTATCAAATAAACCGGAATACTCCGGCTGTGGAGTTCCCGAATGCACATTTACACTATTGTAACCCTCAAGAAAACTATTCTTCATATCCACCCAGCCTGCTATCATCGCATAGGTAAACTCTGCAACAATGACCAATATAGCCAGGATACCCAATATACTTATCTTTTTCATAATCCTCCCCCCACATTAAACCGTTAAATCCTGCTCTTCCTTTATCTTCACGCCGATGGCGAATATCTCGGTGAACAATGCCAACAGCATATAATTGAACCAAGCATACTTGAAAGAATAAGGCAACACCTCGTATCCCTCCAGCCGCACTTGAGAAGCCAAGTCATGATAGATGCCCCATTGCTGCAACTCGAATAAAAGACTCACCGAAATCAGCGCATAGACAAAGATGCGCATCCGACGCACATTCTTGTGCACAAACACCTCGCCTTTCGTGGCAGTAAGCACCAGCCGCGCCACACTATAGAACCCGTAAAGCGCAAACAGTCCCGCAGGAAACAGCAAGAACGATACCCACCGCCACTTCGTACTACGGAAACCTTGCACCGATACCTCACTTGTATTGCAATACATGGGCGTATCCTGTGCCGCACTAATCAAAGTATCAGCAGGCAGCGTATCATCTGCCCGCACCAAAAGTGACACGGAGGGTAAGGCATGAAAATCCTTCTGGTCGCCCGCCTCATTCCAGCCGTCCATAAATCCACTAAACATATCCGTTACAACACTACCAATAAACACTACCAAAGCCAGGAAGGCACATACTCTGATTTTATTCATATCTCTGTCCGTTCTTCTTATTATTAAATCGTCAAATCCTGCTCTTCCTTCATTTTCAATCCAATGGCAAACACTTCACCTACAATCAGCGAACAAAGCCCAAGTACCAGCGTGGTAGTGCTCACCAATTCTGAGAGGCTCAGCTCGTAACCATGCAGCGAGAATACGGTATCGATACCTATAAAATCAAGATATGATGACGCAAAGGTACAGCAGAAGCTGACAACCAGTGCCATTCCCAATCGACGCAGCCGACGTACATTCCGCCAGTTGAAGATGTCGGACTTGTTGATAGAGATTATCAAGCGGATAAACAATACTACCGCCCAAAGGGAAAAGCCCAAATGCAGATATATCAGCAAATACTTTGCCACCACTTTCCCGACAGAATCATGAGAATCTACGCTGACCATCAACGAAGAGTAGGCTGCAGGCACATAACTCCTGCTTTTCTCATTGTAGACGGAATCCCTGAAGAAATCAAACGACTCCATGGAAGAAGGTATCAGGTTGACAACCTTCAGGTTCATCAGTTCCTTGTAGGCAGCAATGTCACTCCCTTTCTTTCCCAGCTCCAGTCCGGTCTGCGCCCCCATCTTGGCTCCCAGAAAGATATAGTACCCCTGCTCCAATACCGAGTAACTCAGTACAAGCATTACCACCAGGCAGAGAATGTTCAATCTTCTTTTCATAATTCAGTTGTTGTATTAGTATCAGATATATTATATTTATTCAGTTGTTTCAAGGAGAGTAGAAGCAACAATATGAAAACCACTGCCCAAACCAGTACATACGGGTTACTCAGCAGATGTGTCACATCCTCCATTTCAGGATGTTTCAGGCTCAGATAGACAGACAAGCCGTTATTCATGATATGTATCAGAATACATGCCATAAGACTCCGTGTCTTATAATAAAGCCAGGCAAGCAAGAAACCGATGAGGCAAGCACCTATTATCTGAACCGGATTCAGATGAAAGATACCGAATATCAACCCGGAAAACAAGATAGCCTTTGCCGGGCTATATCTGCGAAGCAGCTCCTTGGTAATGGCACCACGGAAAAGCAGTTCTTCCAGTACGGGTCCCAAAACAGAAATACAGAGAATACCCAGCCAACCGGATTGCAGTATATCAAATGTCTGGTCCAACAAATTGGGCAAAAAAGTAAGTTCGGACATCAGAAGACCTATTATACATATGGAAGTCATTCCGGCAAGCAGGCTCCATGCCAGATAAGGGACTGACACCGGAGAATACAGATGCTTGTCTCCCGTCAGGTAGTTCTTGCGCCACAAGTACAGTCCCATGAAAACAAAGCCCAGCAGCATGGTAGGCGCCACAGCAATCTGACCAGCCTTGTCCATGTCGAAAGTTCCATAAGCGAAATACGTATACAGCAGACAGAAAGGTCCTGCAAACAGTGCTCCTATAAGCTGCATCAAAAAGTAAATCAATACTAGTTTTATTGCCGTTTTCATTGTTCTATTCGTCTAAAAGTTCGCAAAGATACACATTTTCTCTGTCAATCCGTCAAGCTGTGGCAACAAGTCCCATCAGCAGCACCATCACTGTAGAAAGTGACAATACCAATAGTGTAATACTCATAAATGCTCTTCTCATAACCTAAGCCCCTCCCTCATTTCTATATTTGTTCTTCATTTATTTCACTGCCAGGAGCAATACGTCTTCCTCTGCAGTGGCATGTTCCACCAACAGATTCCAGTCGTTGTCCTTCTTACTCCATTTGTAACTCAAGTAGTTGATGTCATCTCCCGCCTGCAGATAAACTGCTTTTTCTTTCACATCGGAGTAGGCATGCGTCTTGTTGTCCCACAAGGCATATTCCACATCCGTACCGGTTTCTGTATAATTGTAGTTCAAGCAATAGAAGCGTTCAAACGCCTGCTCAATCTCGTTCCATTTCAACGCTTCCTTCTGTATCGTACGCCCTTGGGTATCATAGATGAAATTGTATTTCAAATGGTTCTGCAGAAACTTACCGTTCTCTACTTTATATACAATCTGGGACTCCACCTGATTTCCGTTCATCACTTCATTATAGGCAAAGTTTTCCTGGATATTACCACCAAAAGCATTTATCACTACTGTCACTACAAAGATTGTTGTCATTACTAAAGTTTTCATACCGTTATTGTTTTATTAGTTCTTTATTTTGTTTTTCGATAATCATTTATCGTTTTTCGATATGCAAATAAAAGACCTTTTTTTGGTATGACAAAGAAAAACAGAAAATATTTATCGAAAAACAATAAAAAAAACGCGTTTTACGATAAATATACAGAAAGCAAACACTTCAAACGGGAAAATACATAGAACTGCAAGGGGATAAATGACCTTATTGCCTTATGTTTATAAAGCAAGAATGGATTTAATCTCCACCTCGTCACGGTGAAGCTGGGCAATAAGTTCTTCTATACTGTCGAATTTCAGTTCAGGACGGGTGCGGCGCACAAAGGAAAGACGCATCGGCTGCTGATAAATGTCAGCATCAAACCGGAATATATGGACCTCAATACTGCGATCGGGGCCGTTCTCCAACGTAGGTCGGTAGCCAATGCTTAGCATACCGCCGTACTCCTTGCCTTCAACACAGACACGGACGGCATACACACCATCGCAGGGAATCAGCTTGTCAGAATCGGAAACACGGAGATTAGCCGTAGGAAAACCTATCTTACGCCCCACCTGATAGCCGCCGACAACCGTACCGTCCAAAAAGAAATCATATCCCAGATACTCGGCAGCTTCCGAAACGTTTCCCTCCAGCAACAGACCGCGAATAGCCGAGGAGCTGACAGTAACCTCCGTTACCGATGCTTCCTTACTATAAGCATACGCGCGCGCAAGAAGCACCTCCATACCCAATTCGCGACCATAGTGCACATAGTCCTCAAAACCCTCGCTGCGGTTATGCCCGAAACGATGGTCGTACCCCACTACCAAAGCTTGTATCTGATAGCGTTCCTTCAGTATGAACATGAATTCCCGTGCCGAAAGCCGGGCTATTTCAGGAGTGAAATCAAGCATCATGCAATAATCCACCCCAGTCTTGGCTAGTAGGGAAACTTTCTCATCACAGGTGGTCAATAACTTCGGATGATAATCGGCCTGCATCACTTTACGCGGATGTACCGAAAAAGTCACGACCGACGAAGCAAGCCCACGCCCGGCAGCTACCGCACGCACTTGCTCTATCAGGTAGCGGTGTCCCCGATGTACTCCGTCAAAGAAACCGATAGTGGCTACACTTGGACGGGAACCAATGTCCGATGTTTCACAAAACAACTGCATGTCTCCAATCCTCGTGGGCCTTTGGCGTATAGGTAGAAATACCCAACGCCTCCGCTGTCCGGCAATTGGCCTCAGAATCGTCAATGAAAAGAGTCTCGTTGGGAAGAATACCGGTCTCATCCAGTACTTTCTGAAATATATCGGCATCCGGTTTTGCCATCTTCATCTCATAAGAGAGATAGATATGTTCAAAAAAGTCCTCCGCACGGAAAGTCTTGTAGCGAAACGCGTGCAGGCACGACCATTGCCAATGGATTTCATTGGTGTTGCTCAGCAGATAGACCACATATTTTTTGCGCAGTTCCAACAGTAAATCCAATTTAAAGGTAGGAATACTCACCAAGAAACTGTTCCAGGCGTCATCTATCTGGGCATCAGTCACCGGTTTCCCTATCTTTCCACGAATCACTTCCCGGAACTCCGCACTGGTAATCAACCCTTTTTCATATTTCTGGAAGAAATCCTGCTGGTGATAGAGGTCCAACATGACTTCCACGTCCGGCAATCCCAGCTTTCTGAAATTCTCTAAACAGCGCTGGCGGTCCAAATCAATCAGAACTCCGCCAAAATCAATAATAAGGTTCTTGATTCCTCTTCTTTTCATCACTATTTCTGTGTTAAACGTCGGATAAGGCGAACCAGTTCACCTATCCACAAAACAAACGAGGTAGAAACGACAATCGTCATCCAAGTCATAAAATCGAGCGGCACTGTGCGGAACACAGCTCCACCAAACTGTACAATCAGTATCTGTCCGCCCAAAATGGCAAGTATAATCAGCTCCATGCCATAAGATTTGGAAATGCCCTTGAACGCCGAGTCCGAAGTGCCGAACACACGCGCATTGAACAAGTTCCAGAACTGAAGCATAACAAAGAATGTGAAGAACACAGTCAGCCGATAGGTAGTCATCCCTCCCTCCTCACTGTTAAACCAGAAGAGCATTCCCATAAGTAACACCAGGAAGGCAGTCCCCATTCCCAGAATGTAATACCTCATGGACTTGGTTATAATGAAATCCGTACTCTTACGCGGCTTTTCCTTCATCACGCTCTCACTGGGTGGAATGGACGCCAGGGCCAGGGCCGCAAACGTATCCATAATCAGGTTCACCCACAACATCTGCGTGACGGTCAAAGGAAGCGTCGTACCCACCAGTGAGCCCAGAAGAACGATAAACAAAGCCACAAAATTGATAGTCAGCTGAAAAACAATGAAACGCTGTATATTTTTATATAAAGAACGTCCCCACATCACGGCCGTGCCTATACTGTTGAAGGAGTCATCCAGCAGCGTGATGTCGCTGGCCTCCTTGGCAACGGAGGTTCCGGTACCCATCGAAAGTCCCACTTGCGCATGGTTCAGCGCAGGAGCATCATTCGTGCCGTCACCCGTCACAGCCACTACCGCACCTTTCTGCTGCAACAGTTGCACCAGACGCTGTTTGTCTGTGGGGCGTGCACGCGACATTATCTTCAAGTCCATCACACGGTCCAATGCCTCCTCATCCGTCAATTCGGCAAATGCAGCTCCCGTAATGCGGTTCTTTTCCGTATCCTCCGGTTTCCACAGACCAATCTGGCGTGCTATCTCGGTAGCCGTACCCGGTGTATCTCCCGTCACAATCTTCACTCCGATACCTGCCGACTGGCATTTGGCAACGGCCGCAGGCACATCCGGACGGATAGGGTCACTGATGGCAACCACACCGAGGAACGACAAGTCATTTTCAGCAACCAATGACACACAATCAGACGCTTCCGCATCATCCACAATCTTGAATGCAAAGCCAAGTGTACGCATAGCCATATTCTGATAGTTGAGCAACTGAGCCTCCACTGTAGAACGGTATTCCACCGCATCCACACGCTTGCCGTCCAACATGACATCCTTGCATTTACCCAAAACAATCTCGGGAGCTCCCTTCACATACAGCACCTTCTTCCCAATCAGGGGAGATTGCACCAGGGTAGCCATGAATTTCCTTTCCGTAGAGAAAGTCAGCTGGTCGATAACCGTAGCTTTCTCACGCAGTGCCAGGTAGTCGCATCCCTGACTGCTCAGCCAAAGCAGCAGTGCCACCTCCGTGGGATTACCCACCCCTTTCGGCTTCTCTCCAGTCACCTCTTCTTCCAGGAAAGCAGTGGAGTTAGCACTGATACCTTCCATTACCAGCTTGCTGAGGTCATCATTCCCCAGCTGCCCGTTATTCTTCAAACTATAGAAGTTGGGTTCATGCACCTGCATCAGATTTTGGGTCAATGTCCCGGTCTTGTCGGTACAAATCACTGTAATGGCTCCCATCGTCTCGCATGCATGCATCTTGCGCACCAGATTGTTGGTGGAGAGCATACGCCGCATGTTCAACGCCAGACTGAGTGTCACGCTCATCGGCAATCCTTCGGGCACAGCCACCACAATCAGGGTAACTGCCATCATAAAGTATTGCAAAGTAGCCTGCAAGGCCGGCAGCCAATCACGGAAGGTATGGAATGAAGAAAAATCATAGACCAGTACCACATCCTTTACAAAGAAAATGAGAAAAGCCAGACCCGCTACGGAAAAGCCAATCTTTCCAATCAGATTGGCCAATTTGGTCAACTGAATATTCAGCGGAGTAGGTTCCGTATTCTGTTCGGTACTTTGACGTGCCACTTTACCGATTTCCGTAGCATCGCCCACAGCCTCCACACGCATGGTGCCATGTCCGTCCACCACCGTTGTACCGCGCAAAATGCGGTTGGAAGCATACGTAGCCTCTTCGTCAAAGTCAGCTTCTACGGTAGTTTTCGTCACTACCGGCTCACCGGTCAGATTCGATTCGTTCACTTGCAGGGAAATGGCTTCCAGCAATTCACCGTCCGCCGGAACCTCTTCACCGGTTTCCAGCACCACTATATCACCCACCACTACATCTTTACGGGGAATCTCCTGCACATGTCCGTTACGAATTACTTTCACCAAAGTTTCTTCGTTCACTGCATTCAGCAGGTCAAACTTCTTTCCGGCATCATACTCAAAGAAGAAACCGATACCGGTAGCCAGCAGAATGGCTACTATAATGCCGATAGTCTCGGCATATTCATTCTCTACAATGGAAATAATCAAAGAAAACAGAGCGGCAACCAGCAATACCCTTACTACGGGGTCCTCAAACTTCTCCAGATACAATTTCCATAAGGAAGGCCGTTTAGGAGGCGTCAATAAATTTACTCCATGTTCGTCGCGGCTCTTCCGCACTTGTTCGTCGGTCAGTCCGACATGATAATAATCATCCTTTATTGCAGTCATGCAAGTCTTTAGGTTTAATTTTGGAACGCAAAAATACAATAATAATCCGGGAAAACAATACCTATATAATGATTAGTGATTAATTGACTGTCATTGATTCTCTTTTTCCCTCACCAGTTTCGGTCTGGTTGCAGGCTCCCACGGCAATGTGAACCAGAAAGTCGAACCTGCCCCTTCTTCCGATTCCACGCCTATTTCGCCCCCCAATTTGCGGACAATGGTCTGGCAAATGGAGAGTCCCAGTCCGGTACCGTTCTTTTCCTGCTTCAGCTTGACGAAACGTTCAAAAACATGTGGCAACTTTTCCTGGGGAATACCGGTTCCCGTGTCTTTTACGTAGAAATAGAGACCTTCCTCATAGAGTCTGAATCCGAGGGTAATACTGCCTTCCTGGGTGAACTTCAGGGCATTCGTCATAAAATTGGATATCACTTGTGCAAGCCGGTTTCTGTCTGTATGCATGGTATATTCCTTCTCAGAAGCCTCCCGGACAATCTGCACTCCACTACCCAGCTCGGCCACCCGCATACGGAACTGTTGTTCCAAATCGGACATCATCTGGTTGATGTCCACATCCGAGAACACAAATTCCAATGTTCCGGCTTCTATCTTCGAGAGGTCCAGAATATCAGCAATCAGCTGTTGCAGCATTTCATTGTTACTTTGCACAATTTCCAGGAACTGTGTCTTCTCTTCGTCTGTCGATGCAGAGGCCAGCAATTCCGAGAATCCGACAATTGCGTTCAGCGGGGTACGGATTTCATGGCTCATATTCGCCAGGAACACCGATTTGGAGCGGTCGGCATTCTCTGCCTTCTCACGTGCCAGTTTCAATTCAGCTTCCACTTGTTTCAGCCGGGTAATGTCATGCACGGTAATCACCATGCAGTCGCGGTCCTCAATCTCCATATACTCGCCGGAAACATAAGCATTGCATTCCGTAGTTCTGCCTTCGCTATCCCTAAGATTCAGAATAGCTGCCAAATCCGTGAAGTTCTTTTGCACCACAAAGGCATTCTCTATGGCATTCCGCACGGGGCAGTGCTCACACAAATCGTGAGTGCCGCAACCTCCTGCTGCCGACAAGGCATTGTTACAGCGCAGAATATCTCCCACCCGTCCAGTTTCGGCAGGCTTTACAGCTCCGGTAATATCGTAGTAATTGGTGTAGAATACAGTGAAGTCGCGGTTTATCAGCAGTACATAGGCGTGCAGATTCCGCATAATCGCCCTGAACAGCTTGTCGGTCATTTTCATAAAATGTTGTTTTAATAGAGAACAAAAATAAACTATTTTTGTTCAACAATAGAACAAAAAGGGCTTTTAAACGTTATTATAGGAGAATAAACCTAAAAAAGAAATTTATGGAAAAGTACATTTGCACTGTATGCGATTATGTCTATGACCCTGAATTGGGCGACCCTGAAAATGGAATAGAACCGGGAACATCTTTCGAAGACCTTCCCGAAGATTGGGTTTGCCCCTTGTGTGGAGTAGGCAAAGAAGAATTTGAGAAAGCGTCCTAAGACGCTTTCTTTTCTTTTATATCGCTGCTGGCTTCCACTACATTCACCACATAGTCGCCCAGCTTTTCACATTCCGCAATGATGTCCATATAGTAAACACCCATCTGGTAATCATATTCTTTGTTGTTCACATCCAAGATATTCTGGTTCTTCAGCTGATTGCGGTAATTATTGATTTCGTTCTCCAAATTAAAGGACTTGTTCACATCCGCGCCTGCATGCTCCGGATGTTCCACCACGACAATCATCTGCTCCAAGGCATCATCCGTCAGCTTCATCATGAAATGGATATGCTCGTACTGCTTCTCGGTGAAATCCTGATTGGTCTGGCGCTTGCGGTTGATGGTACGTGCCAGGTTATAGCAGCTGTCGCCGATGCTCTCTATCTCCGTCACTTCACGCAGCATGGCACGTATTTGCAACTTACTTTCCGAACTCAGGCGCCCTTCGGACACTTGATTCAGATAATTGGCAATCTCCAGCTCCATGCTGTCACTGATATTCTCGTACTTCTCCACACGGCTGAACACTTTGTTGAAATCATCATCCTTCTCCGTATGCAGCAAGTCCTGCACCATTCCGAACATACGGCGGGTACGTTCGGCAAAAAGATGTATTTCCTTGCTTGCCTGCAGGATGGACAGCTCTGCCGTAGAAAGCATACCGCCCGAGATAAAACGCAAGCGATATTCCTCGTCCTGCTCCTTCATTGGAATAATGGCACAGACCGTACGTTCGATAAACTTCACGAACCATATCAATATCAGCACGTTGCAGATATTGAAGCAAGTATGGAATGCCGAAAGCTTGAAGGATACGGCCACAGCCGGATCTTTAGTACCCATCACGTTCTCTACGAACCATGACACAGCCTCGGTAAAGGGGGTGAAAAGACACAACACCCATATCACACCGAATACGTTGAACACCAAGTGAGCCAGGGCAGCCCTCCTCGCCTGCGTATTTCCCGTCAGCGCCGCAAGATTGGCAGTGATGGTTGTACCTATATTCTCACCCAGCACCAGCGCCGCTCCCAGCTCGAAGCTAATCCAGCCGTTAGCGCACATAATAAGCGTAATGGCCATAGTTGCCGCAGATGCCTGCACAATCATGGTCAACACCGTACCGATACCCACAAAAAGAAGTATGGAGATAAAGCCCATGTCGGTATAGTCCTGCACAAATGACAGCATATCAGGATTTTGGCTCAAGTCAGGAGCATTGTTTTTCAAATAGGAAAGCCCCATGAACAAGAATGAGAAACCGAAAATAAATTCACCGACAGACTTGCGGTTACTTTTTTGAGAGAAGAGGAGAGGAATGCCGAAAGCAAGAAGAGGAAGAGCAAAGGCGGCAATGTCCACCTTGAAGCCTAAAGCTGAAATAATCCATGCTGTAACAGTCGTACCGATATTGGCACCCATTATGACACCTATGGACTGTGAAAGCGTTAACAACCCTGCATTGACAAAACTCACAACCATCACCGTAGTTGCAGAAGAAGATTGTACAAGTGCTGTAATCAGCACGCCCGTTAACACACCGGTCACTCTGTTGGTTGTCATTGCGGTCAATATCTTCCGCAGTCTGTCACCGGCAAATTTTTGAAGCCCCTCACTCATAATCTTCATTCCGTAAAGAAACAGTGCCAATGAGCCGAGTAGCTTTAAAAAATCATAAAAAGAATATTCCATCTTTAATTATTTAAGGTGTTTCATTCCTTCACGTGTTATAATGTCCTATATTTAACGTGTCAACCCACTAAAAACGAGACATCATGAAACACATGTTACAAATTTGTTGCAAAAATAATAATATTTCTAAAGAATTCCCTATAGGGAGCTCACTTTTGGATATTTATTACGGTTTTAATCTAAATTTCCCCTATCAGGTAGTCAGTGCAAAGGTCAACAACCGTTCCGAAGGGCTGAATTTCCGTGTATACAACAATAAGGATGTAGAATTTCTCGACATACGCGACTCCTCAGGTATGCGCACCTATGTCCGTTCCCTCTGCTTCATTCTTTACAAAGCTGTCAGCGAGCTGTTTCCGGAAGGAAAACTGTTCGTAGAGCATCCGGTATCCAAAGGTTACTTCTGCAACCTGCGCATCGGCCGCCCCATAGAGCTGGAAGATGTGGCAGCCATCAAGAAGCGGATGCAGGAAATCATTGCCGAGAACATCCCCTACCACCGTGTAGAATGCCACACCACCGAGGCTGTACGCATCTTCAACGAACGGGGCATGAACGACAAAGTGAAGCTGCTGGAAACTTCCGGCTCGCTATATACCTATTACTACACACTGGGCGACACCGTAGACTACTACTACGGCAACCTGTTGCCCAGTACCGGATACATCTGGCTGTTCGATATCGTGAAGTATTACGACGGCCTGCTGCTACGCATCCCCAACCGGGCAAACCCCGATGTCCTGGAAGAAGTGGTGAAACAAGAGAAAATGCTCGACGTATTCAAGGAACACCTGCGCTGGAACTACATTATGGGACTGGGCAACGTAGGCGACTTCAACCTGGCTTGCGAGACAGGCCATGCCACCGACCTCATCAACGTAGCCGAAGCCCTGCAGGAGAAAAAGATAGCCCAAATAGCTGACGACATCTACCACCGCGGCGAAAACGGCAACCGGGTGAAGCTCGTACTCATCTCCGGTCCATCGTCCTCCGGAAAGACGACTTTCAGCAAGCGGCTCAGCGTGCAGTTGATGACCAACGGCCTGCGTCCCTATCCCATCTCGCTGGACAACTACTTCGTAGACCGTGAAGACACCCCGCGCGATGAGAACGGCAATTACGATTACGAATCGCTCTATGCCCTCGACCTTGAGCTCTTCAACACCCAATTACAAGCATTGCTCCGGGGCGAAGAAGTGGAGCTGCCCCGCTTCAACTTCAACCTCGGGAAGAAAGAGTACAAGGGAGACAAGCTGCGCATCGACGAGCATACCATCCTCATCCTGGAAGGAATCCATGCCCTGAACCCTGAACTGACACCACAGATTCCCGCCGCCAGCAAATACAAGATTTATGTATCCGCCCTGACCACCATCTCGCTGGACGACCACAACTGGATTCCCACCACGGACAACCGCCTGCTGCGCCGCATCATCCGCGACTTCAACTACCGCGGCTACTCGGCACAAGAGACCATTTCACGCTGGCCCAGTGTACGTGCCGGCGAGGACAAATGGATATTCCCCTACCAGGAAAATGCCGACGTTATGTTCAACTCCGCCCTCTTGTTCGAATTCGCCGTGCTCCGCTGCCACGCAGAGCCCATCCTTACCAGTGTTCCACGGAACTGTCCGGAATACGCAGAAGCCTACCGGTTGCTGAAATTCATCAAATATTTCACCCCCGTGCAGGACAAAGAAATTCCACCGACATCCTTATTGAGAGAATTTTTAGGAGGCAGTAGCTTCAAATACTAAGTTTTTATTCTAACTTTGTGAGCAAATAAAACAAACGTACACATGAAAAAAATTATTTCGATACTTCTCTTAGCGACTTTCTGCATCTTTACTCAACTCCATGCGCAAAACCGTGCAGACGAATTGATGAAACAAGCACAAGAAAATCTTACGAAAAAAGAATATATCAAAGCCCGCTATCTATTCCTGCAAGCCTACAATGCCTTTGCCACGCAAGACAAGTATGCCCAGGCAGTGGAATGCGGCGTCAATGCCAGCGCCCTCTACCATCGGGAGAATTACTATAAAGAAGCTTTTGAACTGCTGCGCGGTGCCGAGCAAGTGGTGGCAACCGGCGAACAGAAAACGGGCAAGGCCATGCCCAACCTACGTTTCCGCATCAACAAGGAACGCCTGCAGATGTACATCAACCTGAAAAATCCCGCACGTGCCAAGGAACAGCTGACCAAACTGGAAGAGACCGCCAAAGCCTCTCACAACGACTCTCTGAGCAACGACCTGCTTTATACGCAGGCCAACTATTACTACACCTTCGGTATGAACACACAAGGTGATGCGGCTACCAACCGCCTGATAGGGCAATATAAGGAACAGAAGAACTACGCCAAAGTAGACGAATGCTACAAGACTCTCATCAGCATTGCCCGCAAGGCAAACAATGCCGGACTGGTGGCACGCACCTACGACAAGTACATCCTATGGACCGACTCCGTAAAGGCGCTTACCGCCCAAGAGGAACTGAACGCCCTGAAGAAGAAATACGATGAAAGCCTGGCCACTATCCAGGAGAAAGATGATTCCCTAAGCGCCAAGCAGTACATCATCATCGGGCTTTGCATACTCGCCGCCATCCTTGCCGCCGCACTGGTATTCGGCGCCATCGTATTGCTGCGTTTCATCATCCTCACCCGTAAACAGAAGAAGGCCATCAGCATTGCTAATGAGCACAATGAGCTGAAAACCAAATTTATCCAGAACATTTCCGCCCAAATGGAACCGACACTGGACACGCTCGACGCCTCACTGCCGGGCGTAAAAGCCCTGCATGCATTCTCCAACCATATCCAGGAACTGTCCGAATTGGAAACCACCTTGTCCGAACCCTACGAAGTGCAGGAGAAGAATATCTCCACTTTCTGTGAAGGCATCATGGACAAAATCAAAGGAATGACACAAGAAGATGTCACCCTGACCGTGAATGCCCCCAAATTGAATGTGAAAATCAACCCTGAGCAACTGGAACGCGTCTTGCTGCATTTGTTGGAAAACGCCGCCGAGTACACCCCTGCCGGAGGAAAAATATGGCTGGACTTCAAGAAACGCGGTGCGCACACCCACCAGTTCATCATCAGCGACACCGGTTGCGGTATCCCCGAGGAGCAACGCGAAAACATCTTCAAGCCTTTCACCGAAGTGAAAGACCTGACGCAAGGCGACGGCCTGGGACTCCCCATCTGCTCACTGATTGCCACCAAGATGAACGGCAGCTTGACACTAGACAGCAGCTACAACAAGGGAGCACGGTTCGTACTGGAACTGCACGCATAAACTAATACAATCTGTATGACCCCTAAATTTGAGAGCCGCTTGCCACCGGCATTATCGGGACAAACGACTCTCTGTGTATATTAAGGATGTGGTTGTCAACGCAACGCTTCCACCTCTTCCGGTGTCAGTGGAATTTTCTTGCCCAAGCGACGTGCTCCCGTTTCGGTAATCAGATAATCCTCCTCATTACGGATGCCGCCGAAATTGCGGTATTCTTCCACCTTATCGTAGTTGATGAAGTCCATGAACTTCTTCTCTCCTTTCCATAAGTCAATCAGCTCGGGGATGAAGTAGATGCCCGGCTCAACCGTATGCACAAAGCCCGGTTCCAGAGGGATGGCAAGACGCTGGCTCTTGCGGCCGAACTGCGTACTCTTGGGCTGACCGTCATAGCCTACCCAGAGCTCACCCAGGTTCTCCATATCGTGCACATCCAACCCCATCATATGGCCCAGTCCATGGGGATAAAACAAGGCATGCGCCCCTTCGCGCACGGCATCTTCGGCATTGCCCTTCATCAACCCCAGCTCTTTCAGCCCCTCCACCATCACTTGGGCGGAAAGCTCGTACACCTTCATATAGGGAATGCCCGGGCGAAGCGCTTTAACAGACTCCAGATGCATGGCGTTCTGGATTTCGTAAACGGCACGCTGGCGTGGAGTAAAAGTCTTGTCCGCCGGCACGGTAGACGACATGTCACCACAGTAACCCGAAGGCAGCTCGGCGCCGGCATCAATCAAGAAGAGGTCTCCCGGTTGCACCCGGTTGCCGTGATAGTGGTTATGCAGGGTCTGGCCGTTGACAGTAGCAATCGTGGCAAAAGACAGCTCGCAGTTGTTCATCTCGGCGATACGGTTCATTTCGGCCACAACCTCGTATTCGTACATGCCCGGACGAAGCACCTTCATTGCGGTGATGTGCATGTCAGCAGTCACGTCGCATGCCTTTTCTATTTCCGCTATTTCTTCTGCCGACTTGTAGTTGCGCTGTGCCACCACCGCACGGATAAACGGTACAGACCCTTCCTGACGTGCCGGAGGAACACCCAGCCAGTCCATCAGTTTCAACTTATGCTCGGCACGATAAGGGGGCAAATAATGGATGGTCTGTCCCTTCTGTACAGCCTTGTGCAGATAACCGACGATGTCGGCAAAAGGACGGGTTTCGGAAATTCCCACAGCAGAAGCCTTTTCGTGAAGGGTGGGCTGGGTACCCATCCAGACAATATGGTCGATGGTCAGCTCATCGCCAAAAATGATTTCTTTATCTTCATCTATGTCGATGAGAGCTGACAGCCCGGCAAACGACAAGCCAAAATAGTAGAGAAAAGTGGAATCCTGGCGGTAACGGAAAGTATTGTCCTCATAGTTCAAACCTTGTTCATCGTTACCCAAAAACAGTAACACTCCGGAGCCTATCGTTTTTTTCAGCTGGGCCCTGCGCTGCACATACGTTTCTTTAGCAAACATAACATTCCTTGTTTTAGTAGTTATAGGACAAAGATATAGATAATCTTTGAAAGAAGATAATACAAAAAGGAGATTAATCTATATAGTTCATAATCAGAAGACTATTTTGCCAACGTTTTTCAAGCCTTTGGCAAAGTTTTGCCACCGCGTTGGCAAAGTCTTGCCATAGGCATGGCAAAAGTTTGCCAAGCTATTGGCAAAAGTTTGTTTTCTCTTTTCTTGTTAAATATCATCAGAGAGGTTTCGTGTTATCGAACTATTCACTATTTTTGCGGTAAATATCTGAAAGAAGATGCACAATGAGTGCATTGAATAATTTATAAAAATATGGCACAAGGCTCCCGACAAGTACAGACCCAAGCGCAACAGCAGATACAAACGCTGTCGCCGCAACAAATTCTGGTGGTAAAGCTGCTGGAACTTCCCGCCGTGGAACTAGAGGACCGCGTACGTGCCGAACTTCTGGAAAATCCGGCACTGGAAGAGGGTAAGGAGGATACTCCTGGCGACGAATACCCCGACACACCCGATGCGGAAACCGGCTCAGAAGATGGTGGAGACACTAGCTATGATTCTTTAAGCGATTATCTGAACGAAGACGATATCCCCGACTACAAGCTGCAGGAGAACAACCGCAGCAAAGGGGAGCAGGCAGAAGAAATTCCTTTCTCCGACGCCACCTCCTTCTATGAAACCTTGCGCCAGCAGCTCGGCGAACAGGACTTGACTCCGCACCAGCGCGAACTGGCCGAATATCTCATCGGCTCGCTGGACGACGATGGCCTGCTGCGCAAATCGCTGGACAGTATCAGCGACGAACTCGCCATCTACGCCGGTATCGACGCTTCTCCCGAAGAGCTGGAAGAAGTATTGAAGATTATACAAGACTTCGACCCCGCCGGTCTGGGCGCCCGCACCCTACAAGAGTGCCTGCTCATCCAGATTCGACGTAAGGAAGCGCAACGGTCCATGCCCTCGCCTCCACAATACTATATAGAAGAAGATATTCTTACCCAGTGCTACGAAGAGTTCACCCGCAAGCATTGGGACAAGATTATGCAGAAATTAGGTATCAGCGAAGATACCCTGCAACAAGCCGTTAAGGAAATCTGCAAGCTGAATCCCCGTCCCGGTGCCTCGCTCGGCGAAGCCATCGGCAAGAACATGCAGCAGATTGTGCCCGACTTCCTGGTAGACACTTATGACGACGGTACCATCAACGTGACACTGAACAACCGCAACGTGCCGGAACTGCGCATGAGCCGCGACTTCACCGAGATGGTGGAAGAACACACCAAGAACCGGGCCAACCAGTCTAAGGAATCCCGCGAAGCCATGATGTTCCTCAAACAAAAAATGGATGCCGCACAAGGTTTCATCGATGCCGTGAAGCAACGCCAGAATACGCTGATGACCACCATGCAGGCCATCATAGACCTGCAACGTCCTTTCTTCCTCGAAGGAGACGAGTCATTGCTCCGCCCCATGATTCTGAAAGATGTTGCCGAACGTACCGGGTTGGACATCTCGACCATCTCCCGTGTGAGCAACAGCAAGTATGTACAGACCAACTACGGCATCTACCCGCTGAAATTCTTCTTCAACGACGGCTACACAACCGAAGACGGCGAAGAGATGTCTGTACGCGAAATACGCAAGATACTCAAAGAGTGCATTGACAACGAGGACAAGAAAAAGCCTCTGACCGATGACGAACTGACCGAGCTGCTGAAGGAGAAAGGCTATCCCATAGCCCGCCGCACGGTGGCAAAGTATCGCCAACAGATGAATATCCCCGTGGCAAGACTGAGAAGATGAGAGAAAAGGATGAGCGATTAGGGATTAAGGTTTAAAGATTAGTGCATTCAAATAGTAAATTGTAAATAGTCAAATCGTAAATAAAATTAGGTTGTGGAAGAGCATATTATAGCAGATAAAACTTTAATCAGAACAGCGAAAGTGATTTCGGCGGTATTCACACCGTTCTCCATCCCTTTCCTGGCATTTCTGGTTCTGTTTATATTCTCGTACCTGCGCATCATGCCGTTGCAGTACAAGTTGATAGTATTGGGCGTGGTGTATTGCTTCACCATCCTGATGCCTACACTGACTATCTTCATCTTCCGCAAAATCAACGGTTTCAGTCCGGAAGAACTGGTGGAACGAAAAAGGAGATACATTCCCTTTATTCTGACCATCACTTCTTATGTATTCTGCCTGCTCATGATGCACCGGCTCAATATCCCGTGGTACATGACCGGTATCATACTCTCCGCCCTGGTAGTGATGATAATCTGCGTCATTGTCAACTTAAAATGGAAACTGAGCGAACACATGGCAGGCGCCGGAGCCGTAATTGGTGGACTGGTAGCTTTCAGCGCCTTGTTCAGCTACAATCCTGTATGGTGGCTATGCCTCTTTATACCGGTGGCTGGCGTGCTGGGCACCGCCCGCATCATCCTGCGACACCACACACTGGGCGAAGTTATGGGAGGCTTTGCCGTAGGGCTTATCTGCTCGTTGCTGGTACTCCACCCGCTGAGCAACATACTGTTCCGAATCTTCCTCTTTTAAGAGCCTTGTTTAATTTTTAATTTTCAACTTTTAAATTACATAGTATCAACCCTTAAAAACTAATGATCATGAATTTCCCGACTAATGTAAAGTACACCAAAGAACACGAATGGATTCGCCTGGAAGGTGATGTAGCCTATGTAGGTATTACCGATTATGCACAAGAGCAACTGGGTGACATTGTGTTTGTCGACATCCCGACCGAAGGTGAAACATTGGCTGCCGACGAAGTGTTCGGTACCATCGAAGTAGTAAAAACCATATCAGACCTCTTCCTGCCCGTAACCGGTGAGATTCTGGAGCAAAACGAAGCCCTTGCCGACCAGCCGGAACTGGTAAACCAGGACCCATACGGCGAAGGCTGGCTCATCAAAATCAAACCCGCCGCTGATGCCGACTTCGACAGCCTGCTGGATGCCGAAGCCTACAAAGCGCTGATAAACGAATGAAATGAAAGGATTAGGGGTTAGCGATTAGCACCGGACGGAATGATAGCGCAGTCCCTAACCCCTAATCGTTAATCCCTAACCCTTATAAAATTAACCCTTTAATAATTTAAAGATTCATGTCTCCAATCGTTAGCATCATCATGGGCAGCACTTCCGACCTCCCCGTTATGGAGAAGGCCGCACAATTGCTCAATGACCTGCATGTACCGTTCGAAATGAACGCTCTCTCTGCTCACCGCACACCGGAAGCAGTGGAGGAATTTGCCAAGAATGCCCGCCAACGCGGCATTAAAGTGATTATTGCCGCTGCCGGTATGGCTGCCGCCCTGCCCGGCGTCATTGCTGCCAATACCACACTGCCGGTAATCGGGGTTCCCGTAAAAGGGTCTGTACTCGATGGCGTAGACGCCCTCTACTCTATCATCCAGATGCCTCCGGGCATACCGGTAGCCACCGTTGCCATTAATGGTGCCATGAACGCTGCCATCCTTGCCGTACAGATGCTGGCACTGAGCGATTCCTCATTGGCTGAAACATTCGCCACCTATAAAGAAGGGCTGAAAAAGAAAATAGTCAAGGCAAATGAGGACTTGAAGGAGGTGAAGTACGAATACAAAACCAATTGATTTACGATTGGACGATTTACGATGTACGATTGAAATTACTTCTTGGTATCTTCAATCGTACATCGTAAATCGTCCAATCGTAAATCTTTTAATCCTTTAACTGTAAATATCATCGTGGATCTATTTAACTATTCCCGACGGGAAACATCAGAAGTAAACATCGGAGCCACCCCTATGGGCGGCTCCAATCCTATCCGCATACAAAGTATGACGAACACCGCTACGCAGGACACAGAAGCCAGTGTGGCGCAAACCAAACGTATTGTCGACGCCGGAGGAGAGTATGTACGCCTCACGGCCCAAGGCATCAAAGAGGCTGAAAACCTGATGAATATCAACATAGGCCTACGCCAGGACGGATATATGGTGCCGCTTGTCGCCGACATTCACTTCAATCCGAAGGTAGCGGACGTAGCAGCACAGTATGTAGAAAAAGTCCGCATCAATCCGGGAAACTATGTGGATGCAGCACGTACTTTCAAACATTTGGAGTATACCGATGAAGAGTATGCCCAGGAGTTGCAGAAGATACACGACCGCTTTGTACCCTTCCTTAATATCTGCAAAGAGAACCATACTGCCATCCGCATCGGCGTAAACCACGGTTCATTATCCGACCGCATCATGTCGCGCTATGGCGATACACCGGAAGGCATGGTGGAATCTTGTATGGAGTTTCTGCGCATCTGCGTGCAAGAGAATTTCACGGATGTAGTCATTTCCATCAAGGCATCCAATACAGTGGTCATGGTAAAGACAGTACGCTTGCTGGCAGCCGTCATGGAGCAGGAAGGTATGCGATTCCCGCTGCATCTCGGTGTAACGGAAGCCGGAGACGGAGAAGACGGACGCATCAAATCGGCCTTGGGCATCGGCGCCCTGCTGGCAGACGGCTTGGGTGACACCATCCGGGTTTCCCTGAGCGAAGCTCCGGAGGCGGAAATCCCCGTAGCCCGCAAATTGGTGGACTATATCGTGCAGCGCCACGACCATCCTTATATCCCCGGAGCAGATGTGCCGGAATTCAATTATCTCTCTCCCACCCGCCGCGAGACTGCCGCCGTACACAATATCGGCGGAGACAATCTGCCCGTGGTCATTGCCGCACGCCTGGACGGGGACATGGACTTCAATCCGCAATTCGTGCCGGACTATATCTATACGGGACGTTCCATCCCCGAACAACTTCCGGAAGGCATGCAATGTATCATCGATGCCGATGTCTGGATGGAGCACAGTAACGGCAGAACGGAACCGGACAATGCCTGGCCTGCCTTTAAAGGAGACCAGCTTCCTTTCCTAAGCAGCTGCGGCGCTTCCTTGAAATTCCTCTTCATCACGTATATGGGATTGAATGACGAAGCCATCGCCTGCCTGAAGTATCATCCGGAAGTCGTATTGGTTTCGCAAAGCAATCATCCCAACCGATTGGGAGAACAACGCGCTCTGGTACACCAGATGATGAAGGAGGGCCTGAAAAATCCGGTAGTCTTCTTTGAACACTACGCAGAAAATGAATTAGAGAATCTGCAAATCAAAGCGGCGGCAGACATGGGAGCACTCATCTTCGACGGTCTGTGTGACGGTATCCTTCTCTTCAACCAAGGAGAAACCATAAGCGGCAAAGTAGTGGATGCCACTGCTTTCGGTATCCTGCAAGCCGGACGTGTACGTACCAGCAAGACCGAATACATCTCTTGTCCCGGCTGCGGACGCACCCTCTACGACCTGGAAAGTACCATTGCCCGTATCAAGGCAGCCACCGGCCATCTGAAAGGACTCAAGATAGGAATCATGGGATGCATTGTCAACGGCCCCGGAGAAATGGCCGATGCTGATTATGGCTATGTAGGCGCCGGACGAGGCAAAATCAGCCTCTACAAGAAGAAGGAGTGCATCGAAAAGAACATTCCCGAAGAAGAGGCGGTAGAAAAGCTGATAGAACTGATAAAAAGTAACGGAGATTACGCTGAAAGGACTTAAGTCTCAGCGCAGATATTCGTCAAAGTCCACCTCTCTGAACTTAAAGTTATGATGTTCGGAGGGGTGATAGGCTTTATTCCAAGTCGAATAGGTCTTCACATCTATCTCCCTTGTCTTCCGGTTAAAAGTTACAATGCGTAAGTAGCCCTCACCTCCCAATCTACTGCCTTCCACACCACGCTGATAGTTTGCCAGCATCTGATACACTTTATTCCCCTCTTTCCCTATAGAGACCAGCGTGCCAACTCCGCTTTTCAAGACATGCCCACAAAAGACAGCTATCACATTGCGATGTCTGAGAAGCAATTTCTTCCAGATTCCAGCGCCATCGTTCACTGTGCGCCCGAGCTCTTTGCCGATGCCATATCCTTGAGGACGCCACCAGTCTTTCCCGTCATGCAACGTACTGTCACAATACAAATAGGCGTGTGTATTCAATATGACAAGCTTATCCGGATGAATACCCACTATGGAATCGGCCCATTGCAGAGCCTCATCAGAAGGTCCGAATTCCAGATTCAAGACCAGCCAATCGGTATCACCCGACCTGAAATTTATGTAATAGTTATCCAATGTCTTTCCATCCGCACTGCCTCCCCAATAGTTCTTCTGCATATAATCGGAAAGAGGAAAATACTTGTTGGCCATTGCAGTGTTATGCACGTCCGAAAACTTGCCGGGCTTACTGCCAATATCATGATTTCCCCACACGACAGAATAAGGTATTCCCGCTTGGCTGATACGATGAAAAGCTTTCTGCATATACGCCCATTCCACCGGAGAATTATCTTGTGTCAAATCTCCCACTTGGAACACGGCATCTATTTTCTTACGGTTGGCAACCAACCAGTCCACTTGCGACTCGAAGACCTCCGGACATTGTTCCAGATAAGTCTGCGTATCCGGCAATACCACAAAAGTACTTACCCGACCGGAAGTGGTACAAGAAGTTAAAAAAGCGCCCCCTAAAAAGAACGCTCCGATAACAGACAATATTCTCATCATTTTTTCTTCTGATTAAACAGCCAACCCATAAACTCAGAATCATTGAACGCCGGTGTCCAGCTGCCATGATTGACTCCGGGGAATTCGATATACTCAACATCGGCACCAGCAGCCTTCAAGGCCTTGTAAGCCTGACGCGAACCTTCTACCGGAACAATGTTATCGGCATCTCCGTGATAAATACGGAACTTCACGTCTTTGGCGGCAGAAAGCCTTGCCGGATTCACAATACCACAGATGGGAACGGCTGCGGCAAAAACTTCAGGATAACGTATCGCCAAATCAAACGTCCCCATACCGCCCATGGAAAGTCCCATCACATAAATCCGGTCTTTATCCACCTGGGGCATAACCAAATAGGTATCCAGCAACTCCTTCAATGTGCGGAATATACGCGTAGGCTCCTGTACCTCGGGCATTTCTCCAGGTACAAACGACTTGGGACGACCCACATAAGCCCAATAATCTTCCTTAGGACACTGGGGAGCCAATACAAAAGCCGGATATTCCTCTCTGTTCACCGGATTGAGCCACATCTGCCCACCATGCACCAATTGCTTCTGATTATCATCTCCTCGTTCGCCCGCACCATGCAGAAAAAGCACCAACGGATATTTCTTCCCTGCCTTTTCTGCTTCGGGACGCAGCAAACGGTACTTCAACGAATCTCCCTGCGAAGAGACATACACTTTCTTTTCATACTCTCCATACAACTCCTGCGCATACATACACACAGACATCAACAGCATCAAGGCTGTACAAACTGTATTCTTCATATCCTACAAAATTAATGTTCAATTAAAAAGTCTACTATCTCACTCTTCTTATATCCCACCCGGAAAGCCTGCACTGCCACCCGGTCTCCCTTATGGACAACAAACGGCTCAACATATAGATTCCAATGTTTCTCTCCATTCCGTCCCCGACCATTCAACTGATAGGCATAAGAGACTCCAGGAGTGGAACACTCCAGCTTAACCTGCCCCCCCTTTTGTACAATCTGCGGAGCTGACACGAGCGGCTGTACACCGTCCGGCCACATAGTTTGTACTATTTCCGGTTCTGTCAGCGGACGACATTGCCAATATTTCCTTTCCCACTGCCGATACACCTTCCGCAAACGGTTAATGTCTTTCCGGTAAGCCGGATCATTAATCAGATTGCAGATCTCATGAGGGTCTTTCTCCAAATCATAGAACTCTTCACGCGGACGGGGCCAAACAAACCAGCTTTCCTGATTCTCATCGAGCGCGCCTTCTTCATGGAGTTGAAGCATACAGCGCATCATCGGCATGTTCAGACGAAATCCTACCGGCTGATAGCCGGGCTGATTGGGAGTATAATTACAGATATAACGATAACGGCAATCGCGCACGCCCCCCCTGCTGGTCATAGCACTTATCCATACGGTCGCGTGCAGCAAAAACATAGTGCCGCGATGGCGAAGCATATTTTCCTGCAAACGCCTTGCCATCCATATAGGCAGGAGGCTTGATGCCCGCCAATGAAAGAATCGTGGGTGGAATGTCAATGATACTGCGAAGTCCATCATCAATACTGCCGGCCAACCGTCCGTCCGGATAACGGATAATGAGAGGAATATGGGTACCAACCTCTGTTATTTCACGTTTCTGCCGAGGAAGCGGTCCACCATTATCCGAATAAAAGATAAGAATGGTATTATCCCACTCGCCTGCCGCTTTCAATTCATCAATCATCTGGCGGACAAAACAATCCACGCGGTAAATATTGCTGTACATGACAGCAATATCGCGGCGCACAATGCTGTCCTCAGGATAATAGGGTGGCAACACCACATCGTCGGGAGAGACGTAAAGCGTATCTTTCGCACTTTCCCACACCTTTTGCTCATGCGAGGCAAGGGTATTGAATATAGCGAAAAAAGGCATCCCTTTAGGACGGTTGCGCCAATGCGCCTGCCTGCCACATTCGTCCCAAGCGGTCAAAGGCGGAAGAAACTGATAGTCGGTTTTCGGGTTGTTCGTACAATAATAGCCAGCGGCACGTAACAGCTCGGTATAGCACTTTATTCCCTCGGGTAACACAATATCGTAACCGGTTACCGCCGGTGGACGTGCAATCTGCCCCCCTTGCGTATGCATATAGTTGGCATTGATATGCGTGGGATACATTCCCGTAATAAGTGCCGCACGCGAAGGAGCACTAACACCCACTGTCCCATAAATGCTGGTATAGCGTATACCCTCTGCCGCAAGGGCGTCAATAGTCGGAGTCACTGCCACACTGTCACCGAAACAGTGCAGCCAAGGACCGATGTCTTCACATACCACACAAACAATGTTTGGGCTAACAGCATCTCCATCCTCTGTGGTAGAGACAGGAATCCCACCGGCCTTGACCTCCTGCGATACAGTACAAGCAGCCCAAACGGCACTACCATATAAAAAAGAGTGTATTATCTGTTTCATTACTGTTCATTTTATACAATCAGTGCGCCTCTCGAAGAAAGACACGTTGCGAAATACCATTTTCATTGAATGCCTCGATGGCAAAATAATATTTTTGTCCCACCGTGAGGGCACGTAAGTCTAATGAATTATCGCCATATACCATCCACGAACTATACAATTTATCAAGAGCAACACCCCACAATACATTATAGCCTTGCGCACCCTTCACCGCTTTCCAAGAAATGCGGGCATTACGTTCGTCCGCTTCACGCACTACCGTAAAACCTTTTACCGTAGCCGGTTTTTTCCCACGTCCCAAACCGAACACGCGAATATCCCCCATTGCCAGATTCTTGCCCGGCACGTAATGGTGGCGATAACGAATATAGCGTGCTTCTATCGGTTGATCCAGTTCTATGTAATTATGAGGGGCATCACGGAAACTGTTGCGATAGTCCACCAATACCCGCCAACGGGCACCATCCACCGAAGCTTCTACAAGATAGCGTTGCCGGAGGTTTGGCATACGTCCCCAAAATCCAGTTTCCTCATAGTCAAAGAAATTCAGTTGCAAGGCATACACGTCACTCACTTCTTCAAGGTCTATCTCCACCCATTGCTTATCGTCATTTTTTTCGGCCACCCAGAAGGTTTTCAAGTTCTCGTCCGTCACATTTTCCACCGGATAACTTTCTAATTGCGAAGAAGCCTTCACGGGTTTGCCATAAGAAAGCAACATCCAGCCCCGGAAACCACCGCTTGTCGTCTGTCGCGAAACCTGGTCGGGAGAATAATGAGGATAATCGCCAAAGTAAGTGTCGGAGTACATCGCACCGTCTTCGTCAAAAAATGTAGGAAACATACAAAGCCTACGCTCAAACTTATAATTAATGGACAGATGAATCGTACCGAAATGCCAGTAAATTCCTCCGGGACCACAAACCGTACTTCCATGCCCGGCACCGGTAGCAAATCCTCCCGGCTTGTAACAAAACGGATTATGAGCCGCATACTCGAAAGGCCCCAAAGGAGATTTTCCTACATAAACACCGTCACCATACACATTGAACTGAGTGCCCGGAGCGGCATATTGCAAATAATATTTCCCATTGTGTTTCGTCATCCACGCACCCTCGATGAATGGTTTGATGTCACTGGTATGATTTTCGCCAAAACGTTCCCACCCATGAATGTCAGGACGGAGAAAGAGCAGTGAATCCGGCTTTTTCGCTATCGGCAGGAATTTATTCTTCATATCAAGTTCCTTACCACGGATAGGCCAACGGTTGGAAGACCCCCAATACATATAAGCACGTTCATCATCATCAATGAAAAGGGCAGGATCCTGAAGGTCGTGGAGCACCGATGGCACTGCCTTCCAGTCCCCCCGTTTGGGATTATCGGTATACAGTATGCTCATGGCTCCGGATGGATTCCCACAAACATAGAGTACGGAATCTTTATAATTATGGGCAGCAGGAGCATTGCAACCTTCGAAATACCATTTTTCGGGAGTAATAAAGTCCCAATTCAGCAAGTCCTTGGAATGCCAATAACCCCAGGAACGGGTAACGAACATATAATACTCCCCCCGAAACTCCACTACGGCAGGGTCGGCACCCGAACGATAGGACTTGCCCAAATGGGAATTGTGAAAAGGATAAGTATAGTCCAGATTAAGAGGGTTACAGTAGGTAGTAGTACGATATTGTGCATGTAATGAACCGACGAACAACAACATCAACCAAGCGATGCAATACGACTTTTTATCCATAGCTGACAATAAACAAAATACACATAAAACGACAAATAAGGGTGTGTCAAAACGGTTGATGGCACACCCTCATTTTACAACACATTATTTCACTTCTTTAACGACAGAAATTTGAGATACACCGTTTTCATTGAAAGCTTCGATAGCAAAATAATATTTCTGGTCGGTAGAAAGACATTTCATCAGATGCCTACACTCGTCACCATACACCATCCAAGAACTGTAAAGCTTGTCCGGCGCAATACCCCAAAGGATGTTGTATCCTTGTGCACCTTTCACCGGTTTCCAAGTCAGCGTGATGTCACGGCGATCTTCGTGACGGCGAGGGTCAAATGTCTTCACTTGAGCAGGCGCCTTACCTTCGCCCAGACCGAAAATACGGATGGCAGAAATGGAAAGGTGCGGTGTGGGAACATGGATGTTTTTGTAACGTACATAACGTACCCGGGCAGGGATTTCCAGTTCCACATAATCGTGCGGAGTGTCTTTGAAACTGTTGCTACGGTTGACAAGACGTATCCAGTTGACGCCATCTACGGAACCTTCGATGGTATAACGGTGGCGTAGGCCGGGATAACGGCCATACATGTCACTCTTATAATCGTTGTAATTCACCTGAATAGCGTTTACAGTGGCAGGTGCCTGAAGGTCTATCTCCACCCACTGTGTTTCATCGTTGGAAGAAGCCAGCCAATAAGTCTTGCAATTCTCGTCCGTCAATCCGGCAGCAGTATGACCTTCTACAGCCGAAGAACATCTGGCAGGCTTGTTGTAAGAAAGAAGCATCCAGCCGCGGAACTCACCCTTCTTTCCAGGCACAGTAGGCGCATAACGGGGATAATCACCAAAACGGGTGTCGCAATACATGATGCCGTCTTCGTCAAAATAAGTAGGGAACATGCAGAGACGGCGTTCCCAGTGCATATTAATGGGCAGAGCCATGGAACCGAAATGCCAGTATTGCCCACCCGGTCCGAGCACCGTACTTCCATGACCGGCACCGTTGATATAACCGCCAGGCTTATAGGAAATGGGGTTATGTTTCTGATAGGTATAAGGTCCCATCGGATGGTCGGCCACATATACACCATCGGCATATACATTGAACTGAGTGCCCGGAGCGGCATATTGCATGTAATACCTCCCGTTGTGCTTTGTCAACCACGGTCCTTCGATATAGCCGCCCAGCACGGTATCGGCATGATTTTCTCCAAAACGTTCCCAACCATGTTTCTCTGGGTCGAGATTGAAAAGTTCCAGCTTCTCGCCTTCTTGTATGAAACGATGGTTCTTGTTGAGCTTCATGCCGCGAATGGGCCACTTGTTGGAAGAGCCCCAGAACATGTAAGCACTGCCGTCATCATCAAGAAAAAGGTCAGGGTCTTGCAAGTTGGTGATGATGGCAGGAGTGGCTTTCCAGTTACCCGACTTGGGGTTGTCGGTATAAAGCACACTCATCACACCCGAAGGATCGCCACAGACATAAAGTACTGAATCCTTGTAGTTATGTGCCGCCGGAGCGTTACAACCTTGTGGATACCAGTTTTCCCCCGGATTGATAAAATTCCAGTTTTGCAAATCCGTAGAATGCCAGTAGCCGTGCGTACGGGTAACGAACATATAATATTCTCCACGAAACTCTACTACGGCAGGGTCGGCACCCGAGCGGTAGGAGATATCTTTCGAAGAATTGTATATCATATAGGTATAGTCTACATTCAGCGGATTACAATAAGTATCCATGCGCATGTCCTGCGCCAAAAGGGGAGACGCCAAGCATAATAATGCCAGCAGCAGATTAGTAATCAGTCTTCTCATTATCTTTTATCTTTATTATCAGGTTATTAATGTTCAATATGTCTTCCGGTAGCTTTTCAGCGGCATAACTCCTGCGGCACATCGTATTCTTTTTGCAAGCGTGCCAGTTCAGCCTTCAGTTCGGTGGTAATCTTCTCCATTCCCTTCTTCCCATAAAGATTGTGCATCTCTTCAGGGTCTGTCTTGAGATCATAAAGTTCCCAATTGTCATCCACGTAGAAGTGCATCAGCTTGTAGCGTTCCATCTTCACACCGTAATGGGCACGCACGCTGTGGAAGCCGGGAAACTCATAATAGTGATAGTACAAGGACTTACGCCAGTCGCGCGGTGTCTTGCCTTTTTCCACCAGTTCCTTGAACGAAACGCCCTGCATGTCCTGCGGAATGGAGATGCCGCACATATCAAGGAAAGTAGGAGCAAAGTCGATGTTCTGGGTCAGACCTGTAACTTGCGTACCCGGTTTGATATGTCCCGGCCAGCGCATCACCATCGGCATACCAAAAGACTCTTCGTACATGAAACGCTTGTCAAACCAGCCATGTTCGCCCAAGTAGAAGCCTTGATCGGTGGTATAGACTACAATCGTATTCTTGTCCAACCCCGTACGTTTGAGATAGTCCAGTATCTCGCCCACACTCTCGTCCACACTTGCTACACAAGCCATGTAGTCTTGCAGGTAACGTTGGTATTTCCATTCAGCCACTTCCTTAAATGAACGTGGCTTGGAATAGAACTCATTATTTCGATCGCGGTAAGCATCAAGGAAACGGCGGCGTTCTTCCGGTGTCATTGTTCCCATGAAAGCGTGCGGCCAAGGGTCAAAGAGCAGGCTGTCGCTATCGATACCCGCAACCATCTTCAAATCGTGACCTTCGTACATGTCACGGTATATATTCATCTTCTGCATCTGTGCTGCGTAACGTCCCTCATAGGCATCGTAATAATTATCGGGAAGCGGGAACTTGGCGTGTTCATACAAACGATAATGCCGTTCGGCAGGTACCCAATTGCGGTGAATGGCTTTGTGGTGCATCATCAAGAAGAACGGCTTGTTCTTGTCACGACCGTTGTCCATCCATTCCTCACAATATTGAGTAATGAGGTCGGTCACATATCCTTTATGAATAGTAGTGTCCCCCTCGGTAATGAACTGTGGGTTACAGTATTCGCCTTGGTCATTGAGAATCATCCAATGGTCAAATCCCGTCGGCTTGGAAATAAGATGCCATTTACCGATGACGGCAGTCTCATAGCCGCCTTGTTGCAACAGTTTAGGCAACGTCTGCTGAGAGCCGTCGAAACCTAGTGCCCAATTCTTCATGAAGCCGTTCTTATGGCTATGCTTGCCAGTAAGTATCGCGGCGCGACTGGGGCCTGAAATAGAATTACAGCAATAATTATTCCAGAACACAGCTCCTTCCTGCCCGATACGGTCAATATTAGGAGTAGGTGCCACTTTACCTATAGGATGACCATAGATACTCATAGCCTGCTGTGCATGGTCATCACTCATGATAAAAATAATGTTAGGACGTTCACCGTCTTGCCTGCCTTGTTCCTGAGCCTGAACAGCAGGAACCAATGGAAGCATGGCAAGTCCTAAAGATAGTTTATGATTCATCATCTTCAATGATTTATAAGATTTTTCAATTTATCATATCAACGTAAAAACAGATTCATTCCGCTCATCTGCCGACGATGTTCCTACCCAGAGCCGGAATTCCCCCGGTTCCACCTGCATCTTCATATCAGCACCACAAAAGGCAAGGTCTTCTTCAGTCAGCACAAATGTCAGCGACTTCTTCTCGCCAGCCTTGAGATACAGCTTTTGAAAACCCTTCAATTCTTTCACCGGACGAGTCACACTTCCCACAAGGTCGCGAATATAAAGCTGTACCACCTCTTCACCACCGACTTTACCGATATTGGCTACATCCACTGTAACGGTAAGTGTTTCCCCCTTTTTCAGCTCCTCCTTGTCCAACTTCAAGTTATCCACCTCAAAGCTAGTATAACTTAAGCCATATCCAAAAGGATAAAGCGGAGAATTGGGACAGTCAATATAAGAAGACTTGTAATCCATCTTCGGATTGTCCGGAGGAAGCGGTCGTCCGGTGTTCTTGTGGTTATAGTAAAGCGGGAGCTGCCCCACCGAACGTGGAAAACTCATTGTCAGCTTTCCGGCAGGATTATAGTCGCCTGCGATGACATCGGCAATGGCATGACCACCCATCGTGCCCGGATACCAGGCTTCGAGAATAGCATCCATATTCTCGTCCTCCCAAGTAAGTTCCAGCGGACGACCGTTCATCAATACCAATCCGATGGGCTTACCCGTTTTCTTAAGTTCCTTCAGCAAGTCGCGCTGCGAAGCAGGCAGGGTGATGTCCGTGCGGCAAGCAGCCTCGGCACTCCAGTTCTGGTCTTCACCGGCAGCAACCAGAATGACATCTGCCTGACGAGCCACGGACACAGCTTGTGCAAATCCTGCAGTTCCAGGCTTACGAAGATCGCAGCCTTCGGCATAAAGAAAACGTACGTTCGAGTTTCCGTACTTTTTTTCCAACCCTTCAAAAAGAGTGACACTCCGTTGACGGTCTCCCCGTCCACCCCAACCACCGTTCACACTGTTACGTTCTTTCACCATAGGGCCTATCAAAGCTACAGTCTTACGTTCGGAGGGTTGTATCGGGAAAAAGTCATTCTCATTCTTCAACAATACTACCGACTTACGAGCAGCATCGCGCGCTGCTTCCAAGAACTCGGGTTTCATGATAGTAGCCTTCTCACGCTCCTCATTCAGATAGCGGTAAGGATCGTCCATAATGCCTAAAAGGAATTTCATCTCCAGAATGCGGCGTACGGCATTATCAATGGTTTCTTCGTTCACCTTGCCCTCTTTCACGGCTTGCAGCAGATGTGCATGAAACACACCTCCGGTCATATCCATCTCGATGCCCGCATTGGCAGCCAACTCGGCGGCATGAGCCTCGTCGCGTGCCACGCCGTGGGGAACAAGCTCATTGATAGCCGTATAATCCGTCACTACAAAACCGTTGAACCTCCACTCATCGCGAAGCACATCCTGATAAAGGAACTTACTGGAAGTGCAAGGCACACCGGAAATCTCATTGAAGGCAGTCATGAAAGTAGCCACACCCGCATCTTTGGCAGCCTTGAAAGGTGGGAAATAAATATCGCGCAAAGAGCGCTCGGACACATCAGTCGTATTATAATCACGACCAGCTTCAGCAGCACCATATGCACAGAAGTGTTTGGCGCAAGCCAGCATCTTGTCCAGCCGCATCAAGTCTTCGGGCTTCTCACCCTGGAAACCGCGTACACGTGCGGCAGAGAGCAATGAACCCAGATAAGGATCCTCACCAGAGCCTTCCATTACCCGTCCCCAACGTGCATCACGTGAAATGTCCACCATGGGGGCAAAAGTCCAGTTAACACCCACTGCCGAAGCTTCGGCAGCGGCAATGGACGCACTTCTTTCTGCCAGTTCAGCGTCCCAGGCACACGACTCGGCCAAAGGAATAGGGAATATCGTTTTAAAACCGTGTATCACATCGAAAGCAAAAAGCACTGGAATCTTCAACCGGGATTCCGCTAGTGCCGTCTCTTGTGTCTTGCGGATGGCGGCAGAAGAAGTGGCATGGAAAAGACTGCCTATGTATCCTTTCTTCAATAGAGGTTCAATGTCCGTATTTACTTGCGGACCGGTCACAATATCGCTCTTGGCAGAATATTGGGTCATCTGACCTATTTTCTCTTCAAGTGTCATCAAGGCAAGTACAGAATCGACACGCTCTTCTATCCGTTTGTCACCGCTGTAACTCTGCCAATCACCGGCTCCTGAAGTACATGCCGTACCCACAGAAAGTATTAGGGCAGCTCCAATCAATAATTTCTTTTTCATAGTAAATGCTTTTATAGTTTTAAGATAGCCATTACGGGAGCATGATCGGAGAGATAGCTGTTGTCCGGCTTATCATCAATGGTTCGGTAACGCTCCACCTCTACAGCACCTTTTATAAAAATAAAATCTATCAACCTACGTTTCTCTACCGGGATGCGCCCGAAGTCATGGAAACTCCATGTCGGTCCGTAAGCGACTTTCGCCGTAACGCAAGCATTCTTCATTCCACCTTCCGTCAATACAGTGACCGGCTCGGAATCTACCGTTCCATTAAAGTCTCCGGTAACAATTACCGGAAGGTCACCCACTATTTGTTTTATCTTCTCAAGTATCAGCACGGCACTTTCGCGACGTGCCACTTTACCTACATGATCGAAATGAGTATTGAAAGCAGCTATTTCCCTACCACTCACCTTGTCTTTCAGTACCGCCCAAGTCACAATACGCTCGCAAGCCGCATCCCAGCCTTTCTTTCCGATGGAATCAGGAGTTTCACTCAGCCCAAAATTTCCACTCTTCAATAGTTCGAAACGGTCTGTCTTATAGAAAAGAGAGCAATACTCACCTTTCTCTTCTCCATCTGCACGACCTACACCGAGAGCGGTATATTGCGGAAGACGCTCCTTCAAGTCATCGAGTTGGTTCTTCACCACCTCTTGCATGCCTATAATGTCCGGAGCATAATAAGCAATCATTTGTGCCGCATGGTCCTTGCGGTATTTCCAATTGTTCATACTGTCCGCCACATGATCCAAACGGATGTTGAACGACATCACCTCTACTTTGGCTTCCGGTTGCCTGCCGCACGAGGCGACAAGCAATGCGAAAACAACCAATACACTATTGACAAACACGTTTTTCATGGTTACAAACCTTTTTAATCTATGTAAAACCTAATCAGAATCAAAGAATCCTATCAAACAACCTAATCGACCTTGTTCAAATAAGGAGAAGTAAAGCCTAATCTCCTCAAACCCTTCTGGACATCGGGATGACTCATGAAAAGTTTCCAAATCAAACCGGTACGATAGTTCTCTATCATCACAATAATCGGCCCTTGGTCAATGGCAAGATACGAAGGTGCAAACCAATTCTCCGTCAAATTGAACGCATCCTTGAAACCATATTCACCCCAAAGACGGTCACCCAACTCTTCATAGAAATAACGCATGGCTTCCAAAGAATATTCAGGTGCATATGGAATAGAGGAAAGAGCAGCGGTAGGTGTAATCACACCACGGTCATTACCGGGACTATGGGCAGAATAACCTTTGTCACCGTCACTGGCAGTCAATCCCCAACATTTTTCGCCGTAACCCTTGTAACCCTTCGGATTGTCAATGCAGTAGGCACGGTTAATCAAGGTATGAGCCTTCATCTGTTCCTCGTAATCGGCATAACGATCTTTCAAGCCACGTGGGTCAAGCCCCATGTAAGAATAATGAGTGAAGAAGAGAGGACCTCCCTTTCCGTGGTTGTTTCCAAGAGGAAGCTTGATGCCGTAATACTCCCGACCGTTCAGAAAAGTATTCGCATTGGCCCAGCCTTTATGATAAACGCTCTCGGCAATCGGATAAGTAGGGGAAGACGCGCCCAAAATGTAAACAATGTGACACTCGTTATGACCTTTAATCTGATGATTCATCGCCCATCCGTTGTTTGGCGACCAATGCCAATACATCACATCTTGTCCCTGAGTAAAAAAGTTCCATTCTGCTTGACGCCACAGATTATTGATTATCCCGCGGATACGGTTTTCCGTTGGATTATCCTTTGTAAAATACTGATGGGCAGCCAACAAGCCTTCGAACATGAAAGCGGATTCTACAATATCCGCTCCATCGTCCTTACGACTGAAAGGAATGGTCTTGCCGGTTTTACCGTTCATCCAATGTGCCCACATGCCGTGATAGCTGTCGGTATTCTTGTCGCTCAGAAAGCGGACTATCTTCAACATACGTTCAGCGCCCTGTTCGCGAGTGACAAAACCACGCTCTATACCGACAATGATAGCCATCACTCCGAAACCCGAGCCACCGATGGTAGCTGTCTCGGCACCTCCGTTGCTCCGTTCATGCGCCAATCCTGATTCGGGATGGGCAAAATCCCAAAAGTAACGGAAAGTTTGCTTCTGGACAAGGGTCATGAGTTCATCATCGGAGAGTTGCTTTTCTGTCACACCAGATGGTGGATTTATGGCATTTACCGAGCACGAACAAACCCCAAAAAACAAGAAAAAAAGAAATATATTTTTCATAATACCTATTTTAAACATTTTAATCACATAAGAAGTAGGAGTAGCCTTAGGCTACTCCTCACACACCTTATTTATTTTGCTTCAATATTCCTTGAGAAATATCAATCTGCTTCTGTGGAATGTAGAATGTGGAATGCTGGCTCATATTGAAGTTTGTCTTTCCATGGGCCTTCAGCATCTTTTCTGCATATCCGGGAACAACTTTATCAGCCCGAATCAAATCAAAGAAACGGTGTCCTTCCATTGCTAATTCAATGCGGCGCTCATTCCATATGATTTCACGCAACTTTGCCTTATCCCTCTCTGTTATTTTAGGTAATACAGTGGGATCATCACCGGACTTACGAGCACGGTCTCTGACCAATTCCAATTTAGCCAGGGCGTCATCTACTAATGGGTCGCTTTCACCATTTGCCAACTCATTGCAGGCCTCAGCATACATTAACAGTACATCCGCATAACGCAGAAAATACAAGTGGCAATTTTGTTTAGCAAAATTATTGGCATTCCAATAAGTTGTAGGCCACATTGTCTTTTTATTGGCACGCGGTTGTACTCCCGGTTCGTCCTTGAAGTTTATAACCCCAACTCCTTCCATATTTTCGCCATCGTAAATGATAGTAGCCTCCCGTCTCGGATCACCTGATTCATAAGCCTTATCCAAAGATTCTGACGGAGAACAGAATCCCCAACCTTTGAAACCTCTGACACCTTGCCACTTCACATATTCGGAAGCCTTATCTCTCGTCTTGTCTGATCCCCACAAATACTGGTCGGCCAGCATCACTTCATCAGAATAATAAGAATCCGGGCTAAACAAATCACGGTAATTGTGATGCAGGTTATATTCTCCCCTACTTATTACCTGCCCTGCATATTGTTTTACACTTGCATAATCTTGACGGAACAAATAAACTTTAGCCAACAAGCCTTCTGCAGTTCCTTTCGTAACTCTTCCTCTCTCAGCAATCCCCCATTCATCACGGGTTGGCAAATTCATTGCCGCATAGGACAAGTCATCAATAATCTGCTGATAAATAGCTTCTTCAGAAGCGCATGGCTGATCATATTCATCGGGATTCTGAACTTTAGTAACCAAAGGTACGCCACCGTAAGTTCTCACCAAGTTAAAGTAAAAGAAACCACGGAAAAAACGTGCCTGTGCAATGCTTCTAATCTTTAACTGCTCATCTTTCAACACATCCAAGTTATCCAATGCTACGTTACAGAATCCGATTCCTTTATAATTTCCGGTCCACCAGCCGTTCAATTCAGAAGTATAAACATCATAAGTAAAATCATTCAATGAATTCACGCGAGCATAACTACCATCTGCCGGTGAACTTCCTGTATCAGAATTGTCACTCGGCACCTCCATAATGCCAAACCAAGAAAAGCCGATCAAGTCCCAACTTTTCATTTGAGAATATATAGCATTAATTCCCATCAAAGCACCTTCTTCTTCCCCGAAGAAAATATCTTGCGTCAATTTCCCTTGCGGCTTTGTATCCAAAAAATCAGAACAAGAGGTAAAAACCAATGCTGAAGCTAATAAAAGTGAATATATCTTTTTCATAATCATTTCCTATTTTTATTTTCCATTAGAATGTAAGATTCAAGCCAAAACGGCAGGTAGCGGTAATCGGATAAATATCACGGTCAAGCCCCCCTAAGATTTCAGGAGTAAATCCGTTATAATTCGTAAAATAAAGCAGGTTATTACCTGAGAAGTACAATCTCAAATTCTGGATATGCACTTTTTGCATCAAGTTTTTTGGGAATGTATATCCAAATTCCACAGTCTGTAACTTCACATAGTTGCCACTCTCAACATAACGGTCGGAAACAAAATAATTGTTACCCTCAAATGTCATGCGCGGAATGGAAGTATTCCTATTGTTTTCAGTCCATCTATCCAAGAACGAACGATCCCAGTTATCAACACCAGCATTTCTTTCAGCTTGTTTGGCATTATAAATCTTATTACCAAAATTACCCTGCAAATCAATTGACAAATCAAAGCCTTTCCAAGCGGCAGTTATGCCCAAACCACCGATAAACTTCGGAGTAGGAGAGCCTAAATCCGTACGGTCTTCAGCAGTTATATATCCATTGCCATCCGTATCTGCATAAATCAGATCACCCGGAGCTACATTTGCCTGATACTTCTTCTTCGCATCACCGGAAGCAGCCGCAGCCATCGCATTATACTGCTCAATCTCCTCATTACTTTGGAAAATACCAATAGTCTTGTAACCATAAAAATACTTGATTGGCATTCCTTCTTCTGTCATATGAACACTTTTTCCGGAACCTATATCCCCACTGGTGATACGTTTACCTCCCAAATTAGTCACCTCATTCTTAATTGTAGTTCCAGTCAAGCGGATGCCATAACGAAAATCCTTAAACGAGTCTTCCCATTTCACCGTAAAATCAAGTCCAGAGTTACGTACTGATCCCACGTTTGTTTCTACAGAGGCAAGTCCTACAGAAGCAGGAACATCCACATTTACCAACATTTCTTTTGTATCTCTTCTGTAATAGTCAAACTCTAAAGAAAAGCGATTATTGAACAAGCCTAAATCAAAACCAAGATCCAACTGCTCTGAACGTTCCCAATGGATTTGTGTATTATAAAGAGAAGTTACAGTACCACCAGAATAATAATCACCACCAAATACAGCATCATAAGTAGGGTCTACATTAGCCAATGCATAATATTTGTCATTACCAATCTTATCATTACCAATTTGCCCCCAGCTACCTCTAATCTTCAAGTTACTCAACCATTCAACATTATCTTTAATAAAAGCTTCTTCAGAAATCCTCCATCCGGCAGCTACTGACGGAAAATATCCCCAACGGTTATCCGGTCCAAACTTCGAAGAGCCATCGGCACGTATAGAAGCCGTCAACAAATATCTGTCCATTAAAGCATAGTTGGCACGGAACAAGTAAGACATCATGGCTTCATGTTTTCCATTATTCTCAAGTCCACGTGTATCGCTTGAAGACTGATCCAAATACCAATAGTCTTCCACTTCTGAGAAGAAATTACGTCCTGACCCGCCTAACTTTTCATTAGTGTATTTTTGAGCAGTAATACCACCCAAAAGATTCAGACGATTTTTATCATTGATTTGCCAATCATAAGTCAAGATATTCTCCCACAGCCAAGTAAAATCTCTAGTCCATGTTTTAGACAAGCTGTTCTCATCTACCTTTTGATACTCCGAGATATAATACTTAGGAGTAAAATTACGACTTCTACCATTAATATAATCAATGCCCAAGCTGGTCTTAAAATTCAACCCTTTAATAACTTCCCAATTCAAGAATGCACTACCCACAATTCTATCTTTCCAATTATCACTATTCATATAATGGAGGGTAGCAAGCGGATTAGCAGTAGATGCCACCTGAGGATCGGAGAAATTACCATTCTCATCATAAGGAGTAATGATAGGGCTCAGTTTATAAGCGGATTTTACAACTCCCTTATTTTCATTTTTTGTATGACTGAAAGAAGCCGATAAGTTATGCCCGATAGTCAAATGTTTGTTTATTTTATATGAATTATTGGCACGCAAAGTAAAACGGTCATAAGAATTTTCCTTTATGATACCATCCTGTTGGAAATATCCGGCACTCAAATTATAACGTACCTTTTCTGTTCCGCCACTAACAGCAACTTGATAATCACGGACAGACGCTACTCGGAAAATCTCATCGAACCAATTGGTCCCTTTTCCGAAAGAAGCCGGGTCATCATAAACAAGACCGCCATCTGGATTAATATTCAAGTTAGCTTCATTTTGCAGCATAGCATATTCAGAAGCCGTACACATCTCAAATTTACCGCTATTTTGGAACTGAAATCCTTCACTGGCAGTAATGTTCACCTGTGCTTTACCTTCAGCACCTTGCTTGGTGGTAACAATGATTACACCGTTAGCACCGCGAGAACCATACATGGCAGTAGCAGAAGCATCCTTCAATACCTCCATGGACTCAATATCATGGTTACTCAGGAATGATATATCGTCCATAAACATTCCATCAACCACATAGAGCGGATTGCTATTATTAGTAGTACCGATACCACGAATGCGCACTTCAGGAGAGCTACCCGGAGCACCGCTTGCAGAGATAAATACACCGGACACACGACCTTGCAACGCGTTAGCCACATTAGGTGTAGAAATCTTTTTCAAATCATCGCTCTTGATAGAACCAACAGCACCGGTCAAGTCTGATTTACGCTGTACACCATAGCCTACAACTACAACTTCATCGATCAACATATTGTCTTCTTGCATTACTACATTAATAGTAGTACGACCATTCACTGCTATTTCTTGGTCTTTCATACCAATATAGCTATAAAGCAAGACAGCGTTACTGGGAACATTGGTAATCTTATAATCACCATCAAGTCCAGTAACGACTCCTTGCTGAGGAGCCCCCTTTACCGAAACTGTAGCACCAATAACAGTCATTCCCGTCTTGTCGGAAACGACACCCGAAACCGTAATTTTGTTCTGCGCCATCGAAACAACGGCAAACAGCAACATCACACATGTAATTAATAAATTTTTCTTCATTTTGTATTGATTTAAAATTCTTTTGCAAAAGTATAGGAGCAATTGATGTATGTCAAAAAACAAACTATCACAAGATTACCACAACCTGCTCAAGCACTACAACGTAACTACTACAGCATTGTATAAAATACTAATTTCCAATAATATACACTAGGAAGTTATTTAAAAAATTATTCAGACTGCAGGCCTATCCAAATAGAAATATGCTGTTGAAGTTACATGATCTTGGCGGTAGAAATTAACAAATCCTGGCGGAAAGTCTTTATCCGTGATATGTAGGTCTGAATTTTCATCTAATAAACGATAGAATTTCAGTTTACCGCTTCTATCTATAGTAACCGGTACAAGAGGAACCTTCGCCTTGTACAGTTCGAGTACCTTTTGATATGGAGCACCTCCAATCTGCTGCAATGTAACTCTTATATCATGATGAAAATAAATCGGGTCCTGCACGTGGAAACGATACATACTCCACCAACAACTGTCCGCATTTGCAATCGGACAACCTTGATAACGGTGGGAATACTCGCCCTGCCCCCAAGCCGTACCAATATAGTCTTCAACTCCCGTACCACTCAATGTGGGAAATTCCTTATCTCCGTCAATGTAGAACTTGATTTCACCTTCTCCCCACCAAGTAGTTTCATACGCCTTATTGGCAAAGATACCCAAGCTTACCCCCAAAAAGCGCCCCCTGCCCGATAGTTGGGGAAGAACAGTATAATCCACTCCCAACTTGGTGGATTTGTCTTCACGCCAGACAGCATGAAAATAGCTCATCTCCGAATCCCATTCCGGCAATTTAGTAAAGTTAATATCATAAAACAAGTGTGTCAGGTCCTCATCCGAGGTATTCACAAACACCACTTTGGCACCGGTGCGGTAAGGCATCGGAATAGAACAGTTAAAAGAACGCTTCTCCGGATTAGAAAAGAAACAGTTCTCAAAACGAGATGTACGTGACAGCGGATTCCCAAAAAAATCTCCCAATGGGACATCCACTGCCGGAACAACAGAATTATCCCAATAAAACTTGATACGCAACGCACGAAGCATCTTAGGGTTACGTTTGCTGACTGTCAGCCAAATACGGTTAATGATCCCGGGTCCTTGCTGAGACAACAAAACACAGCTGTCTCCCGCCATGATTCTGCCGAAAGCACTTCCTTTTGCACCTTTATTGACTTGAGCTGCCGTTCCCTTGGCACCGGTAGGATTTTCAAAACTTGTCCACCGCGTTTCATGACCTTCAGGCACTTTCCATATTTGGGCATGCCCCAAAAGAGTAAATGCTAATAAAACAGATATAACTAATAATGTCTTCATTTCATATCCTCCAGCAATTTATTCATTTCCCCAAAGGTCCGCTTTGTTCCCCTTGTTCTTTCTCCATTCATGACGCCATTTGTGCATCATCACATTGTTTA
>NZ_QTMD01000035.1:0-41726 GCF_003602995.1 Bacteroides sp. AF25-38AC
CGTTTTGAAGTCATAATAGTAACACATTTATTAGTTTGTAAATGTGTCTACCTATATCAAGATAAGACAGCTAAACATATTTACCGGATATTGAAGTCAAGTACTTTCCCTTCCCCAAGATAGCCCTGCAAGTGCTGTCCGATGCTGATGGGACCTACTCCCACAGGGGTACCCGTGAACAGCAAGTCACCGATTTTCAAGGTCATGAAGCGGCTGACATAAGCAATGATTTCATCTACCCGGAACAGCATGTCCGATGTATGGCCACGTTGCACCTCCTTATCATCAATCGTCAAATGGAAGTCCAAATTCTGTACATTGCCGCCCACTTGTTCCAAAGGGACAAAGGTGCCGATAGCTGCCGAATTGTCGAACCCTTTGCAAAGCTCCCACGGATTACCCGCCTCACGGAACTTACGTTGCAAGTCGCGTGCCGTGAAGTCGATGCCCACCGTCACCGCATCGTAATAGCGATGGGCAAAGCGAGGAGCAATATTCTTGCCCAAACGGCAGATGCGCACCACCACTTCCGTCTCATAATGCACCTCGTTGGAAAAATCGGGGATAAAGAAAGGCTTGCCATCTTTCAGAATGGCCGAATCGGGTTTCAAGAAAATAACCGGTTCCTTATTCTCGTGTGTATGTCCCAGCTCTTTGTTGTGCAGAGCATAGTTCATTCCTACAGCAATAATCTTCATTACTTGATCTCATTAAAGTTCAGTCTGTTAAACATCACGGCCAGATGGGCATAAAGGGAAGTGTTCTGCACGACAATGTTCTCGGGAACACGGATACGGAACGGGGTGAAGTTCCATACGGCCTTGATACCGCCCTCTACCATGGAATCCGTTATCTGCTGGGCTATTTCGATAGGTACCGTCAGCACGCCTATATTGACATCGTACTCCTGCATCTTCTGCTTGAACTTGTCCGAGTGATAGATGGGGATGCCGCTCAGTGTCGTACCCACCAGTTCGGGCTTCACATCGAAAGCAGCCACTATCTCCAAACCGAAATGGCTTAGGCCCGAGTCGCGCAGCAAGGCACCTCCCAAGCTTCCGACACCGAACAGAAAGGCTTTGTGTATATTGGTAAATCCCAGGAAGTCCTCCAGTACAGCTATCAGTGTGTCCACCTCATAGCCCACACGCGTACGCCCCGAGATATTGACATACGAAAGGTCTTTGGCAATTTGTGAAGCATCAATATTGATTTCCTTGGAAATCTGGGTGGATGATACGAATCGTTCCCCCTTTTGTTTCAGCAACTTTACATTAGAAAGGTACCACGGAAGCCGGCGCAAGGTAGGTTCCGGCACCTTCATGGTTTCTTTTTTCTGTAACGGACTGCTCATAGTTTCTTATTTAAGTTCTCAATATTGCGATTGGCAAAAGTAGTGCTTTTTTTCTAATCAGTAACACGGATGCAACAAAAGCTTAACATAATTTCTAATTGCATAATTCCACATAATATCGTACTTTTGGGAAGTTTAAAAGAAAGAAGTATGAAGAATAATGATTGGAAAGAACGGTTGAATATAGTCTATTCCACCAACCCGGACTACAACTATGAGATGAATGACGATGAGGAGCAAGCTACCCTCCCCCCTGCACAACAACGCCTGCGTGTACAGCTGGACCGCAAGAACCGGGGTGGCAAAGTCGTCACTCTTGTCACCGGTTTCGTGGGCACCGACAATAATCTGAAAGAACTGGGCAAATTGCTGAAAAGTAAATGTGGAGTAGGCGGAAGTGCCAAAGATGGAGAAATCATCGTGCAAGGCGACTTCAAACAACGTGTCATCGACCTCCTGAAGGCAGAAGGATACACGCAAACCAAGCCCGTGGGATAAACGCATCATCCGTCTCACTGCAACTGTAGAGGCATAAAAAAGTGACCGTTTAGGAATTCAACTCCATATACGGCCACTTCTTTTTATAGAATCGTTTCTAAGCGGAATTATTCAGCGCGCAAAGTAAAACGTTTGAAGTCAACAACCTTCAATTCAGGATCAGCCTCTTTCAAGACTTCTCTAACTGTCTTCTTGCCGTCCATGATGTCTTCCTGGTTTAGCAAGCAAACTTCTTTCAAGAACTTGCCAAGACGGCCCTTAGCAATATTCTGAATCATTTGTTCAGGCAGATGTGCAGCTTTCTCGGCAGAAACAGTAGCAATGATTTCCTTTGCCTTTGCCACGTCTTCAGCAGTAATCCAGCCTTTGGCCATGTTGCTTTCCATGTGGTCTTCGCTGTCCACGTGAGCCGGGTTGATACCAGCCTTCTTCAAAGCGGCCTCAACAGCCTTCTGTACCTGTTCAGCTTTTGTCTTCTCGATAGCAACATCTATTTCCTTCTGCTTGATTTCTTCAGATACGCCATCTTCGTCTACTGCAATCGGGTTCATGGCAGCAATCTGCATGGCAATCTGCTTAGCCAGTCCTTCTTCAACAGCCTTGTTGAAAGCAACAATAGTGCAGAGGCCATTTCTGTTCATGTGGTTATAAACCACAGTGCTTGCACCTTCTACAGTCATGTAACCATCCAACTCCATCTTCTCGCCAGTGATACCGCTACGGTCTGTTACAGCATCCTGTACAGTACCGTTGCCCATCGGCAGAGCTTTTACTTCGTCCAGAGTCTTGCACTTGTTAGCCACGGCAAGGTCCAGAATGTCCTGAGTCAATTTCACGAAATCAGCATTCTGAGCCACGAAGTCAGTTTCGCACTTCAGAGCGATGATAACGGCAAAGTCACCCGTAGTCTTAGCCAGCACACAGCCTTCAGAAGCCTCGCGATCTGAACGCTTAGCTGCAACAGCTTGTCCCTTCTTACGGATAATTTCCATTGCCTTGTCGAAATCGCCTTCAGCTTCAGTCAAAGCATTTTTGCAATCCATCATACCAGCACCGGTCATCTTGCGGAGCTTGGTTATATCAGCCATACTTACAGCCATAATATCTTTTTATTTTAATTGTTAATAATATCCTTATAAAGTAATTGAGAGTTGAGAATAGAGAATTGAGAATTGCCGTAAAGTAACTCTCAACTTTCAATTCTCAACTCTCAACAGTATGATTAAGCCTCTTCTTCCTTCATGAAAGCAGCAGCCTTAGCGGCATTGATTGCTTCCTCGTCGGACTTGTCGAGTCTTGCTTTTGTAGCTTTCTTCTTACCTTTGTTGGCAGGAGCTTCACCGGCAGCTTCCATGTCTACCTTTTCGGCCTTACGTTCTTCCAGACCTTCCTGCATAGCAGCGCAGCAAGCATCAAGAATAACTTCTACTGACTTAGTAGCGTCATCATTTGCCGGGATTACGAAATCGATATTCGTAGGATCGGAGTTTGTATCAACGATACCGAATACGGGAATCCCCAGACGGTTAGCTTCACGAACTGCGATGTTTTCCTTCATTACGTCGATAACGAACAGAGCAGACGGCAGACGAGTCAGGTCAGCGATAGAGCCCAAAGTCTTGTCCAACTTTGCACGTTGACGTGAAATCTGAAGAATTTCTCTCTTGGAGAGGTTTGAATAGGTACCGTCGCTTGTCAACTTGTCGATGGTAGCCATCTTCTTGACAGCCTTACGGATAGTCGGGAAGTTAGTCAACATACCACCCGGCCAACGCTCGATTACATAAGGCATATTTACAGATGCAGCCTTATCGGCAACCACCTGCTTAGCTTGTTTTTTAGTAGCAACAAACAGGACTTTCTTTCCTGATTTAGCGATTTGCTTCAAAGCTTCAGCAGCTTCGTCAATTTTAGCAACCGTCTTGTTGAGGTCAATGATGTGAATACCATTGCGCTCCATGAAGATGTAAGGAGCCATTGCAGGGTTCCACTTTCTTTTCAAGTGACCGAAGTGGCAACCGGCTTCTAATAATGTATCAAAATTTGTTCTAGACATTTTCTTTTAAATTAATCGTTTACTTTCTTTTTTGTTTCTTCTAAACCAACCGCCGGGTAGTCTGAATCTGAAGAGTCCCGGTAGTTTAGATACTAAACGCTTTTTCAGTTGAGAGTTGAGAGGTGAAAGTCGAGAATTAAGCAACTTGTCCGCCCCAACCGTTCTCCAACTCTTAACGTTTACTGAACTGGAATCTACGACGTGCTTTCGGTTGTCCCGGTTTCTTACGTTCAACAGAACGAGGATCACGAGTCATGAAACCTTCAGAACGGAGAGCAGCCTTGTCCTCAGCATTGATTTTCACCAGTGCGCGGGCAATTGCCAAACGCAAAGCCTGAGACTGGCCGGTGAAACCGCCACCGCAGAGATTAACTTTGATGTCGTACTTTTCAGCAACACCCAGCTTATTCAACGGCTGTTTAACTACATACTGAAGAATGCTTGATGGAAAGTACTCTGCGAGGTCTCTCTTATTAATAGTAATCTTTCCAGTACCTTCGCTTACGAAAATACGTGCAATTGCACTTTTACGTCTGCCTAATGCATTTACTACTTCCATTATCTCTTATTTAAGTACGTTAATATCAATCATTTTCGGGTTCTGAGCATCGTGTTTGTGCTCGCTGCCGGCATATACATACATATTGCCCAGCAATTTTGCGCCCAACTTGTTCTTAGGCAACATACCCTTTACTACTTTTCTCAGTAACTTGTCATCACCGTTCGGTTTTGCCTGCAAACGGGCAGGAGTGATTTCTCTCTGGCCGCCAGGATAACCTGTATATGACAGATATACCTTGTCATTCCACTTGTTACCGGTTAATTTTACTTTGTCGGCGTTGATAATGATTACATTATCGCCACAATCTACGTGAGGGGTAAAGTTAGGTTTATACTTTCCTCTCAACAGTTTCGCAACTTTTGCGCCCAGACGACCCAATACCTGGTCTGTAGCGTCAACAATGACCCATTCTTTAGTCACTGTAGCTTTGTTTGCAGAAATGGTCTTGTAACTTAAAGTATCCACTCTTAATTGTTTTTTAAAATGTTACTACTAAAATTTTTTCTTCACCGCAAGCCAGTCATCCCGGACAATGGAAGATTAACTCGCTATGAATTAAATGCTTATCCTTTTGAGATAATAATCGGCTTGCAAAGGTACGGTTTTTCTTAGAACTGGCAAAAGTTTTCCACTTTTTTTTAGAGAGCCACTTGGCTGATATACAACAGACAAAGTTATCCTGCGGAGAAAGGGAAGAATCTCCGCAGAACAACTCTTTATGATGCGGCCTTCATCGGTCGGTGCCGTCATAGAAGGCTTTCAAAGCTGCATGAGAAAGAAACGGGAAAGAGAAAGAAATATCAACGGACAAGGTCTTCGGGAAATTTTGCAGGCATGCCCACCCGCTTCCATGTTTCATGGAACCATGTATTCAGTTCATTACCATTCAAGTCCTTAGCTATAAAATACTTCAGGTACATTACCCCGTCGTCCCCTATTTCAAACTCCAGTATATTGTCTTTATGGTCCAACATGGGCAAATGGATGTTTTTCTCAATGCTTTCCTTATAGGAATTATCCGTCAGCTGCTGATAAGTCCCATATCCAGTGATGATGGCATCTTTGCCTGGAATAATTGTAAAATTGACAATACGGCCGTCATCACTCAGCACTTTAAAGGTGTTACTCGGTTTCAATATCCCGGGAACATCCGGGATTTCAGACACATAATGACATAACTGCCAAATTCCTGCCAGTTCCGCAGGCCTAAACTCTGCGCTCTCCTGCGCATTGGCTCCCGCTACCGCAAGCAGCACCGCTGCCAGCATGGTAAAGAAATAGTTCCGTTTCATATTCGTATGATGTTGGTTAACGTTATGTCGTTCCGTTAGACACAAATATAAAGATTTATTTTGAGATTATAACATTTTTGGGTATAAAAAAACCGCACAAACAACAGAATGTTTGTGCGGATGATTTTATCCAGTTTGTATATTCCGAAACTTAGAACTCGGCGTTGCGCGGCGTACGCGGGAACGGTATGACATCACGGATATTCGTCATGCCCGTAACGAACAGCAGCAAGCGCTCAAAGCCTAAACCGAACCCGGAGTGGGGACATGTACCGAACTTACGGGTATCGAGATACCACCACATATCCTTCATCGGGATGTGAAGTTCGTCAATGCGCGTCATCAGCTTGTTGTAATCCGATTCACGTTCGGAACCGCCAATGATTTCTCCAATCTTCGGGAAGAGTACATCCATGGCACGCACGGTCTTGCCGTCTTCGTTCTGCTTCATATAGAACGCTTTGATTTCCTTCGGATAGTCAGTCAGGATAACCGGACGCTTGAAGTGGTCTTCCACCAGATAGCGCTCATGTTCGGAAGCCAAGTCAACTCCCCAGTACACCGGGAATTCAAACTTATGCCCTTTGGCAACAGCCTCTTCCAATATCTTGATACCTTCCGTATAAGGCAGGCGCACGAAGCTTTCTTTCAAGACACCTTGCAGACGTTCAATCAAGCCCTTATCAAACATGTCATTGAGGAACTTCACATCGTCGGCACAGTTGTCCAAAGCCCACTGTACACAATATTTAATGAAATCTTCCGCCAGGTCCATATTGTCCGTAATATCATTGAACGCTACTTCCGGCTCAATCATCCAGAACTCTGCCAAGTGGCGGGGAGTATTGGAATTCTCGGCACGGAACGTAGGACCGAATGTATAGATGGCTCCCAATGCAGTAGCGGCAAGTTCGCCTTCCAACTGTCCGGAAACAGTCAGGCTGGCCTGCTTTCCGAAGAAGTCATCATCGTAAATAATGGAACCGTTCTCATCTTTCTTCAAGTCGTAAAGGTTCTTCGTAGTCACCTGGAACATCTGGCCTGCGCCTTCGCAGTCGGAAGCCGTGATAATCGGAGTATGAAAATAGAAGAATCCTCTGTCATGGAAGAACTTGTGGATGGCAATCGCCATATTATGACGAATACGGAACACAGCCCCGAACGTATTGGTACGGGGACGCAGATGGGCTATCTCACGGAGGAACTCCATGGAATGACCTTTCTTCTGCAACGGATACGTGTTATCGCAAGTTCCCAGCACTTCGATTTCGCGGGCCTGCACTTCGGCCTTCTGACCGGAACCGACAGATTCCGTCAGCACACCGTTTACGCTCAAACAAGCACCGGTAGTAATCTCTTTCAGCATCTCCTCATCGAAGTTACCCAAGTCTACTACAATCTGCACATTATTTATTGTAGAACCGTCATTCAGCGCGATAAAGTTTACTTGCTTACTACCTCTGCGGGTACGAACCCAGCCCTTCACGTTGACCATAGCGCCAAAATCTTCACGCTTCAGCAGGTCAACAATCTTTGTTCTACTAATCTTTTCCATAAAACAGTTATTATACCTTATTATATATATTACTCAAAAGAACCCATGCGCAGGAAGTTCACCTCTTGTTCCGTGAGGTAACGCCATTCGCCGCGGCGCAGGCCTTTCTTGGTTAAACCGGCAAAATACACACGGTCCAGTTTCATCACCTTGTATCCCAGCGATTCGAAGATACGACGCACGATACGGTTCTTGCCGGAGTGGATTTCAATACCGACATCATCTTTCTTGAAGTCATCCGTATAGCTGATGGCATCTGCATGGATTTCCCCATCATCCAGTTGAATGCCGGCTGCAATCTGCTCCATATCGGCTTTTGTCAGGTTCTTGTCCAAATGCACATGATATATCTTCTTCTTCAGATACTTGGGATGCGTCAGCTTGGAAGCCAGGTCACCATCGTTTGTCAGCAGCAATACACCTGTAGTATTGCGGTCCAGACGACCTACCGGATAAATACGTTCGTCGCATGCGCCCTTCACCAAATCCATCACCGTGCGACGTGCCTGGGGATCATCCGAAGTAGTCACTGTATCTTTCGGCTTGTTCAGCAGGACGTAAATCTTACGTTCGATGCTGACCGTCTGGTCGTGGAACTTCACTTCATCGCCACGCTTAATCTTGGTTCCCAATTCCGTTACCACCTCTCCGTTTACAGAAACGACTCCAGCAGTGATGAATTCATCAGCCTCGCGACGGGAGCAAACACCGGCATTGGCCAGGAATTTGTTCAGGCGGATAGGCTCGTTCGGGTCCACAAACTGCTCCTTATATTCTATCTGTTTCTTCTTGCTGTACTTAGCATTGGGGTCATAATCGGCCGAACGACGGACTGGACGGCTATAGCTGTCTCTGTTGCCGTATCCGCCAGGTCTTCCACCACCCGAATTGAAGCGTGGACGATAAGGACGGTCACCACCCTCATTATTGTAGCGAGGACGCTGCGGACGGTCGCCATCTTCGCTGTTGTAGCGCGGACGATAGGGACGGTCCGTATTATAAGAACGGTCGCTGTTGTAGGAGCGGTCGCCGTTATAAGGACGTTGCGGACGGTCACCACCCTCATTGCCATAACGCGGGCGCTGCGGACGGTCACTATTATAAGGGCGTTGCGGACGGTCGCCACCTTCGCTGTTATAGCGCGGACGGTAAGGACGGTCACCCGAATTGTTTCCATAAGGGCGTTGCGGACGGTCGCCGCCTTCGCTGTTATAGCGCGGACGATAGGGACGGTCGCCATTATCGTTATTGTAACGAGGACGCTGCGGACGGTCACCATTGTCCGCACCAGGATTAAAGCGCGGGCGATAAGGGCGGTCACTGTTATAAGGACGCTGCGGGCGGTCCCCGTTTTCACTGTTAAATCTGGGGCGATAAGGACGGTCGCCATTATCACGGTTGTAAGACGGACGGCTGTAGCCACCTTCCTTGTTAAATTGGTTACCATCGCGGCCGGCACCTGAGTTCTCCTCTGCGGAAGAAGCATCACGCCAAGTTTCGTTTTCTGTACTCATTGTTTTTTATTCGAATAAAATTAAACCTTGGCCTCACGGCCATTCATTGTCTCTATTATACCTTGAATTTTATATGTTTCTATAACAATTGCCGGAGTAAAAAGTTGAAATTCCTCCGGTACACTTCTGTGGTTGCTTAAATTCCCGTATAAGTATGGGGGGTAATCACCCGCAATTCTTTCTTTATCTCTTCACTTACATTCAGTCCCTCTATAAATTCCTTGATAGACGCTTCCGTAATGGCCTGATTGGTACGGGTCAACGCTTTCAACGCTTCATAAGGATGCGGATAGGCCTCGCGGCGCAGAATGGTCTGGATAGCCTCGGCCACCACGCTCCAGCAATTGTCCAGGTCACGGTAGATGGCCGGTTCGTTCAACAGCAACTTACGCAACCCCTTCAAAGAACTTTGTATGGCAATAATGATATGCCCGAACGGCATACCCACATTGCGGAGCACGGTAGAGTCCGTCAAGTCACGCTGCAAACGGGAAACCGGCAGTTTTACCGCCAAGTGCTCAAGAATAGCATTCGCCATGCCCAGGTTTCCTTCCGCATTTTCAAAGTCAATCGGGTTCACCTTGTGCGGCATCGCGCTGGAGCCCACCTCACCGGCTTTAATCTTCTGCTTGAAATATTCCATAGAGATATATTGCCAGAAGTCACGGTTCATATCAATCATCACCGTATTGATGCGCTTCATGGCATCAAAGATGGCAGACAGATTATCGTAATTGGATATCTGGGTAGTATACTCCTCGCGTTCCAAGCCAAGCTTTTCGGAAACGAACTTATTGCCGAATGCCTTCCAGTCATATTCCGGATAAGCCACATGATGGGCATTGTAATTACCCGTAGCGCCACCGAACTTTGCTGTCACCGGACAAGCCTTCAGCGTTGCCAACTGGCGTTCCAGACGGTAGACAAACACCATTACCTCCTTGCCCAAACGGGTAGGCGAAGCCGGTTGTCCGTGTGTCTTGGCAAGCATGGGGATAGCGGCCCACTCTTCCGCATAAGCACGGAGCTGCGCTATCAGTTCCTCTATTTGAGGATAGTACACCTGCTCCAGCGCCTCCTTTACAGACAAAGGAACAGACGTATTGTTGATATCTTGTGAAGTCAGGCCAAAATGGATGAACTCCTTATAGTCGTCCATACCACCCAACTTGTCAAACTCTTCTTTTAAGAAATACTCCACAGCCTTCACATCATGGTTCGTCACGCTCTCAATATCCTTGATGCGTTGCGCGTCGGCTTCGGAGAAGTTACGGTAAATGTTTCTCAAGGTTTCGAAAACGCCCTTATCCACCCCTTTCAGTTGCGGCAAAGGCAGCTCACACAGCGTGATAAAGTATTCTATTTCAACTTGTACACGGTATTTAATCAGTGCAAATTCTGAAAAATAGGCAGCCAAAACATCCGTTTTGCCTCTGTATCGACCGTCAATCGGAGAGATTGCGGTAAGTAAATCAAGTTTCATACGTCGTATTTATGATGATAATTATCGGACTGCAAAATTACTGCTTTTTTCTGAGTAACAAGACATAAAGGATAAAGATTTTAAGAAAAGGAAGTTAACGGATAAAAAAAATGGCCTTACAATCACTTGCAAGACCACCTTCGAATGAAAATTTCCAGTGGGCGTTGACGGATTCGAACCGCCGACCCTCTGCTTGTAAGGCAGATGCTCTGAACCAGCTGAGCTAAACGCCCTTTTGATGAACGAAAGTGCTTGGATTTTGTGTGGGCGTTGACGGATTCGAACCGCCGACCCTCTGCTTGTAAGGCAGATGCTCTGAACCAGCTGAGCTAAACGCCCGTACACTTCCGTTTCAAAAGCGATGCAAAGGTACAGCTTATTTTGACATTACCAAAACTTTTGCATAATATTTTTCGATATTTTTTTAGTCATTTAGCGACACGCTCTGTTTCTCAAGCATTTAGTACGTTCACTTTTTTGCCTCATTTTTCCGGATGACCTTTGCCGGATTACCAACGGCTATGCTATCGGATGGAATATCTTTCGTCACCACACTACCCGCACCGATGATACAACGGTCGCCGATGGTGACGCCTGGACACAAAATGGCACCGCCGCCAATCCAGCAATCCTCTCCTATCGTCACCGGATAGGCATATTCCTTTTCCGTACGACGCTCGATATAATCCATCGGATGATGGGGAGTGTATATCTGTACGCATGGACCGACCAACGTATGGGCACCAATCGTGATATATCCCCCGTCCAGGAAAGTGCAATTGGCATTGACAAAGACATGCTCACCCAGCCGGATACCATCCCCATGGTCGCAATGGAACGGCGGACAGATGACGGACGTGGCGGGAATGCCCGGTACCAGCTCCTCCAGCAAGCTCCGGTAATCCTCATCGTAAGTACTCATCACACGCATTTTTGCCAGCAAGCGCTTGGCATGCTCGAACTTCACCTGTATCTCCGGAACGGACATATCCGCCAACTGGGAGCTACGCATTTTTTCCACTTCATTCATATTGTTTCTTCTTTTGATTCATACAGAGACTCAGCCCCGAACAAAAATACGGAAATAAACGCAGTATACCAAAAGAGCGGAAAACCTTTCGGCTTTCCGCTCCTGCAATCGTTTATAGAGCAAACAATTTATTTGTACTCCTGCCAGCTCTTAATCTGGATATCTTCCAGCTTCATTTCGCAGAATGCCTCGATAAAGGCACTTGCCAGGCGGGCATTGGTAATCAACGGAATGTTGTGGTCGATGGCACCGCGACGAATCTTGTAGCCATTGGTCAGCTCGCGTTTCGTATGGTTCTTCGGAATGTTGACAATCAGGTCGAAGGCATGGTCGGCAATCATCGTCATCACGTTGTTTTCCGCATCCGGGCGTTCATCCGGCCAGTAAACGGCTTCCGTCGTCACGCCATGGGCGTTGAGGAAAGCGGCTGTACCTGCCGTAGCATAAATCTTATAGCCTTTGGCAAAGAGCATGCGGCTGGCATCCAGCAAATCCACCTTGGACTTCATGGCTCCGGAGGAGAACATCACGCCCTTCTCGGGACGGGGGATTCTGAATCCGGTAGCAATCATGGCATTCAGCAATGCTTCGGAGAAGTCGTCGCCAATACAGCCTACCTCGCCCGTAGACGACATGTCCACACCCAATACCGGGTCTGCCTTGTGCAGACGGGAGAAGGAGAACTGGCTTGCCTTCACACCGATACGGTCGATGTCGAATGCCGACTTGTCCGGTTGTGTATAGGGAGCGTCCAGCATGATGCGGGTAGCAGTCTCGATGAAGTTACGCTTCAGCACCTTGGATACGAACGGGAAGCTGCGCGATGCACGGAGGTTACACTCGATAACCTTCACCTCGTTGTTGCGTGCCAGGAACTGGATATTGAAAGGACCGGAAATATTGAGTTCCTTCGCAATCTGGCGGCTGATTTTCTTGATGCGGCGTGCCGTTGCAAAGTAAATCTTCTGTGCCGGGAATACCAGCGTAGCGTCACCGGAGTGTACACCGGCAAACTCTACGTGCTCGGAGATGGCGTATTCTACCACTTCACCGTTTTGGGCAACAGCGTCGAACTCAATCTCCTTGGTGTTCTGCAAGAACTGGGATACCACCACCGGATATTCCTTAGATACCTCAGCAGCCATCTTCAAGAAGTTTTCCAGTTCTTCTTCATCGTAGCATACGTTCATCGCAGCACCGGAGAGTACGTAAGACGGACGCACCAGTACCGGATAGCCCACCTTCTCTACAAAGCCTTTCACATCTTCCAGGCTGGTGAGTTCCTGCCAAGCCGGTTGGTCGATGCCCAGCTGGTCGAGCATGGCAGAGAACTTGTTACGGTTTTCGGCACGGTCGATGGAGATGGGGGAAGTACCCAACACGGGAACTGACTGGCGGTGAAGCTTCATAGCCAGGTTGTTAGGAATCTGTCCACCCACGGACACGATGACACCGCGCGGCTGCTCCAGGTCGATAACGTCGAGCACACGTTCGAAGGAGAGCTCGTCGAAGTAGAGACGGTCGCACATGTCGTAGTCCGTAGAAACGGTTTCGGGGTTATAGTTAATCATGATGGACTTGTAGCCCAGCTTGCGGGCAGTCTGGATGGCATTCACCGAACACCAGTCGAACTCTACAGACGAACCGATGCGGTAAGCGCCCGAACCAAGCACAACCACTGATTTTTCATTCTTATAATAGTTCACATCATAACCCTGAACGGCATACGTCATGTAGAGGTAGTTCGTCAGTTCCGGATGTTCGGAAGCCACCGTATTGATGCGCTTCACGGCGGGCAGGATGCCCAGCTCCTTACGACGGGCGCGTACGGTAAGGTTTTCCTTCTCCATATTGCCTTGCGGATTCAGCACGAAGCGGGCAATCTGGAAGTCGGAGAAGCCAAGCACTTTGGCTTCGCGCAGCACGTCGGCGGGGATGTCTTCCACCTTATTATATTGGGAAAGTTTCTGCTTGTAGTCTACGATGTTCTTCAGCTTGCCCAAGAACCAGGGGTCAATCTTGGTCAGCTCAAAGATGCGGTCGATGGCATATCCCTTTTCCAGAGCCTCGGCAATGGCAAAGACGCGCAGGTCGGTAGGATGTGACAGTTCGTAATCCAAGTCATCGAACTCCACTCCCTCATTGCCCACGAATCCGTGCATTCCCTGACCAATCATACGCAAGCCCTTCTGGATAATTTCTTCAAAGGAACGTCCGATAGACATGATTTCGCCTACCGACTTCATGCTGGAGCCAATTTCGCGGCTGACACCTACGAACTTTGTCAAGTCCCAACGCGGAATCTTGCAAATCAGGTAGTCAAGCTGCGGAGCTGCATATGCCGAGTTGGGAGTTCCCATCTCGCCGATTTGGTCGAGCGTATAGCCCAACGCAATCTTGGCAGCCACAAATGCCAGCGGATAACCGGTAGCCTTGGAAGCCAATGCGGAAGAACGGGACAGACGGGCGTTCACCTCGATGACACGATAGTCGTTTGTCTCGGCGTTGAACGCATACTGGATGTTACATTCGCCCACGATGCCCAGGTGGCGGATACATTTGGTGGAGAGCTCCTGCAACATTTTCACCTGCTCGTCGGTCAATGAGCAAGTGGGAGCCACTACGATGGACTCACCCGTATGAATGCCCAGCGGGTCGAAGTTTTCCATGCTTGCCACCGTGAAGCAGTGGTCGTTGGCATCGCGGATTACCTCGAATTCAATTTCCTTCCAACCCTTCAGAGACTCTTCTACCAGAATCTGCTTGGAGAAAGTGAAAGAGCTTTCGGCCAATTTAATGAAGGCTTCCTCGTCCGGACAAATACCGCTTCCCAGTCCACCCAGAGCATAAGCCGAGCGCACCATCACGGGGTAGCCAATCTCGCGGGCTGCCTTCAGTGCGTCTTCCATGCTCTCCACAGCGTGGCTCTTCGGAGTCTTCATCGGAATCTCGTCCAGCTTCTTCACAAAGAGGTCACGGTCTTCGGTGTACATAATCGCCTCAACGGAAGTACCCAGCACGCGCACGCCATATTTCTGAAGAATTCCGTTCTGATAGAGTTCCGTACCGCAGTTCAGCGCCGTCTGTCCGCCGAATGCCAGCAAAATGCCGTCGGGACGTTCTTTCTTGATGATTTCTTCCACGAAATAAGGAGTTACCGGCAAGAAATAAACTTGATCGGCGATACCTTCCGATGTCTGGATAGTAGCAATGTTCGGGTTTACCAAAACAGAACCGATACCTTCTTCGCGCAACGCCTTCAGCGCCTGCGAACCGGAATAGTCAAACTCTCCGGCCTGACCAATCTTGAGCGCACCAGAACCCAAGACAAGCACTTTCTTTAAATTCTTTTCCATATTCTCTTGTTGTCTATTAAGTTACGAGTTACAAGCTACGAACTACGAGTTGTAGCTATTTCACAAAAAAAATGCGTCACCCAATAAAGGATTAACGCATTACCAAAGAACTAAAAATATCTTTCTCGAAAAAAGAGAAACTGACGGCTCCCAAATGAAATTCATTCGAACGGAGGTTATATTTGCTTCTCATTTCCTGCGATTGCATAGTCTCTTTAAAATTTGTGCAAAGTAACGACTTATTTACGAAAAGAGCAAATTGTGGCATATTTTTTTGTATAAAAGAAACGTCATCCTCCATAATAGAAGAGCGGCCGTCGCCCGCAACCGAAATCTTTTTCCGAAAAATGCGATTCCATATAAAAAAGAAAGACTATATCTCAGTAAAGGCATTTGCGGATAAATATGAAGATTCTCCCCACCAAAACTTGCTTTTCTCGCCACGGAAACTTACCTTTGTGCCTATACAAAAATAGAACAAGGATTCTGTTTCTACAAACAAAGCCTTTATTCTTAAAAATAAAATTTCTATTCCTTGGAATAAAGGCTTTATTCTAAGATTTCTCCGCCACCAAAAGAACTTTGCTCCGCAGGGAAAAGGACTTTGCAACGAAGGAAAGAAAAGAAAGGAGAACGCAACAATGACCACACGCTACCAAATGAAAGAAATGCCCGACTTGCAAGGCACGGGCGAACCAATCACCTACCCCAAGATGGTGATGACCGGACAGACCGGCACGCGCGAACTGGCGGAATACATCGCCATGACCTCGGGATTCTCGAAAGGCGTAACCGAAGGAGTTATCTGCGAGCTGGGCGAAGCCCTGGCCCACGAAATGGGAATGGGACGCTCGGTGAAGATAGAAGGATTGGGCGTATTCACCCCCGCACTGTCCATCTACCCCGACAAAGAACGCGAACAGCCCCAAGAAAGCAGCACGAAGCGAAATGCACGGAGCATCTACGTAAGCGGCGTGAACTTCCGCACGGACAAGGCCTTGATTAGAGAAACCAACCATTGGTGCGAACTGGAACGTGCCTCCTGGAAACCCGCACACTCGTCGAAGAAATACACCCCCGAACAACGTCTGGCTCTGGCGCATCAGTATCTGGACAAGCACGCCTTCCTTACTGTCAGCATCTACCGGCAACTGACCGGACTCGTCCGCTCCACCGCCACCGTGGAACTGCGCAAATGGGCACATACTCCCGGCAGCGGAATCGATACAAGCGGCATCGGAAGCCATAAGGTATACGTGAAAAGGAAAGAAAGCGTCATCCCTTGAGGTTTCGATAATTATAGGTATCTTTGCCGGTCTTAATGGCTTTTATACAATGAAGAAACTAAAAAATACATAATATGGCAAAAGAAAAAATCATCCTTACGGGCGACCGCCCCACAGGACGCCTGCACATAGGACACTATGTAGGCTCATTGAGAAGAAGAGTGGAACTGCAAAACTCCGGCTTATACGACAAGATTTTCATCTTCATCGCCGACGCACAAGCGCTGACGGACAATATGGAGAACCCGGAAAAGGTGCGCCAGAACGTCATCGAGGTGGCATTGGACTACCTGGCTTGCGGACTGGACCCGACGAAGAGTACTATCTTCATCCAATCCCAGATACCGGAACTCTGCGAACTGACCTTCTACTATATGGACCTGGTGACCGTGAGCCGCCTGCAACGCAACCCGACGGTAAAGACCGAAATCCAGATGCGTAATTTCGAGACAAGCATCCCCGTAGGTTTCTTCACCTACCCCATCAGCCAGGCAGCGGACATTACCGCCTTCCGCGCCACTACCGTGCCCGTGGGCGAAGACCAGGAGCCGATGATTGAACAAGCTCGTGAAATCGTACGCCGTTTCAACTATATATATGGTGAAACCCTCGTGGAACCGGAAATCCTGTTGCCCGACAATGCAGCCTGCCTGCGCCTGCCGGGAACGGACGGCAAAGCCAAGATGAGCAAGAGCCTCGGCAACTGTATCTATCTTTCGGACTCTGCCGACGAGGTGCAGAAGAAGGTGAAGAGCATGTATACCGACCCCGACCACCTGCGTGTGCAAGACCCCGGAAAATTGGAAGGCAACACCGTATTCACTTACCTGGATGCCTTTTGCCGTCCGGAACACTTCGGCCTTTATCTGCCCGAATATCCGAATCTGGACGAACTGAAAGCCCACTACCAACGTGGCGGTCTGGGCGACATGAAAGTGAAGAAGTTCCTCAACGAAATTATGCAGGAGACACTGGAGCCTATCCGCAACCGCCGCAAGGAGTTTGAAAAAGACATCCCCGCCATCTACGACATGCTGAAGAAAGGTTGCGAAACTGCCAGGGAAACCGCTGCCGCAACCTTGGACGATGTACGCAAGGCTATGAAGATAAACTACTTTGATGATGCGGAACTGATTGCAGAGCAAGTAAAGAAATTCGGCGGAGAATAAGGGATAGGAGATACGAGTTACAGAAGTTACGAGTTACAAGGAGCTACCTGTTACAAGTTACTGGTTACAAAAAATGAGGGGCATGCGTCATAATAACGCATGCCCCTTCTCATTTCTATAACTCGTAACTCCTTGTAGCTTGTAGCTCGTAGCTTTCTAATTGGCAGATTTCACCAATACCACACGGTTCAGAATCGGCTGTCCGAACTTATCGACACCACCACCGGCATCCACCTTCAGGCGGTCAGCAGGAATTCCGTATTGTTTTACCAATACATCGACCACGGCTTGTGCACGCTTCAAACTCAACTCTTTGTTGAATGCCGGCGTACCGGTTGCAGAGTCTGCATATCCGTTTACAGTGTAAGTGGCGTTCGGGAACTGTTTCATCTGGTCTGCCAGATAAGACAAGTTCATTGCTTCACGTGGAGAGACTTCGGCAGAACCGATATTGAAGAATACGGTACGCGGTGCTATATCCGGATCGGGAACAATCACTTCGGTTTCCGTAACTTCGGCCACCGGCTGGTTCTGTGCAGCCACCAATGCATTCTGCAGCTGCTGGTTGGCAGCTCCCATCTCTGCAAGCTGTGCCTGCATGGCAGCCAGCTCTACCTGAGAAATCAACTGAGGCATCGGGCGACGGAATCCACGGGCGGGGAAACGGTATGTCAACCCTACCGTTGCACTCAGCACGCCATCATATCCATGATCGCCGCCAACTTCGCCATCGAACTTATCTTCAACGCCCATTGCGCTCAGCTCCAGGTTAATATCTATCGCATTGGAAATACGGAAGCGATTGATGATACCCGCGTTTACAGACAGAGCTTCGCGGTGAGGCTTTGTGTAGTTGTGAGTGAAGCCAGCACCTACATAAGGAATGATTTCATACACACGGTGCTGGTTGTATCCTCCAAACAGCGCATTCAGATTGAACATCACATCTCCGTGCAGATTCATATAGTCGAAACGCTGTTTGTAGTAGCCGTCATCCATCTGAGTGCCTTTCACGTAGTCAGCACCTGCATCATATGTATATCCTCTTGCCTGAAGGCCGCTATATTGCAGACGTACTCCCAGTCCCGGGGTGAACCATTTGCCGATGGCAAAATTCAGCGTCGGACTGATACGCTTGCCAAAACTTCCTGCCTTATCATTATCTCCAAAAGTTGCTTCGGCACCACCGCCTATAGAGAAAAACCAATTACTCCAGAACGGATTAGTGATTACCTGATATTTATCCTGAACCTGGATAACACCAAATTCTTCCACAACTTCAGTCTTTTGCTGCGCCATGGCAACAGAAGACACACCAGCTAAAGCCAGTAACATTAGAATCTTTTTCATATACCTTAAAATAGTTAAGTGGTTAATTAAACTCTTTATCATTCAAACTGTCTAATTAACGCCAACAGAACTAAAAGGTTCTGAATATTTGTACTTTTTTTGCCTTGATGCAAAAGAAAGTACTCTTCCTTATTTGGAGAAAAGCTTTTCTATGTCGTCTTCTTTAATGGTCGCCAGCACCGTCTTTCCGTCCGGAGTATAATTCGGGGATGGGCATGCAAACAGATTGTCCACGAGATTGGACATTTCCTCGTTGCTCAGCACTTGTCCATAGACGATGGCCGCAGCACGTGCCAAGGTCGATGCAAGAATTGTCTGCACCTCTTCCTTAACGTCATTCCCTTTTTCCATAGCAGTATGTACCATATTCCGGACCAATTCTACCGGGTTCAACCCCTCTATGCCCGAAGGTATGCCGTTGATGGCATAGCTGCCGCCACCCAGCGGGCTCAAATCGAAGCCTACTGCCGACAAATCTTCCAATATACTTTCCAGTACGGCAGCTTCCGAAGCCGGCAACTGGATAATCTCCGGAAACAATACCCCCTGGGATACGCCTTGTTTCTGTCGAATCTGGCTCATATAGCGGTCGAACAATACCCGGACATGCGCCCGGTGCTGGTCTATCAGCATCAGACCCGATTTAACGGAAGTCAGAATAAAACGCCCCTTGAACTGGAAGTGTTGCGCTCCTTTCTCTACCGTTGCCTCATTGCCATAGAAAGAGGCGCTTGCCCCGGAAGGAACCGTTTCCTGGAAATAAGGAACCCTCTCCTCCTCTCTTGGAGCCGTACCGGTAACCGTATCCTCTACAAAAGGCTCTTCCTCCATCGGCTCGTTCATCCTGCTGGCTTTTTCCAAACCGGAATAAAGCCCCTCCCACTCCACTTTGGGGCGCGAATAATTGCCACCGCCTCCATAGGAAGAAGCGGAAGACGTCTTGAAGGGATTGAAATCCGTGTTATAGTGTACCTTCGGAGGCTCTATCGGACGAGCCTGCTCGAATGCAGGAATATCCGGCATGTCCTCGGTATCAAAATCGATAGTAGGTATAGCGCTAAACTTGCCTAAGGATTCCTTGACCGCAGCCGACAGAATCTGCCAGATAGCCTGCTCATTCTCGAACTTAATCTCCGTCTTCGTCGGATGGATGTTCACATCGATATTGGCAGGGTCTACCTCGAAATAAATAAAGTAGGAGATTTGCTCACCGGCAGGAATCAGCTGCTCATAAGCGTCCATCACCGCTTTGTGGAAATAGGGGTGACGCATATAACGCCCGTTCACAAAAAAGTATTGGTGCGCTCCTTTCTTGCGCGAGGTTTCCGGCTTGGCAACAAAACCGGAAATCTTTATCATCGTCGTATTGACGTCTACGGACAGCAACTGCTGATTCAGTTTCTTTCCGAAAACTGCCATGATGCGTTGCCGCAAAGGCATTACCGGAAGATTGAACAATTCCGTATCATTACTATACAGATAGAAGGCTACCTCAGGATGCACCAGCGCTATACGCTCGAATTCCGTAAGGATATTGCTCAACTCCGTAGAGTTGGCTTTCAGGAATTTACGCCGGGCAGGAATATTGAAGAATAGGTTCTTGATGGAAAAATTGCTTCCCTTAGGGCAGGAAACGGCTTCCTGGCCCTCGACTTTAGAGCCGGCAATCAACAGTCGCGTCCCCAGTTCCTCGCTGGCTGGGCGTGTTTTCAACTCCACTTCAGCTACCGCAGCAATGGAAGCCAACGCTTCTCCACGGAAGCCCATGGTGCGTAGGGCAAACAAATCGGCAGCTTCGCGTATCTTTGAAGTTGCATGGCGTTCAAAAGAAAGACGCGCATCCGTTTCGGACATCCCCTTTCCGTCATCAATCACCTGGATGCAGGTCTTGCCCGCATCGGTAATCAGCACATGTATTTCCTCTGCTTCGGCATCAATTGCATTTTCCACCAATTCCTTCACAACAGATGCCGGACGCTGAATCACCTCTCCGGCAGCAATCTGATTGGCAACCGAATCGGGCAGCAAATGAATGATATCGCTCATGATAATGTTTAATGATTAGAGATTAATGATTAATCATTATTAAATGATTCCGTTACTGATGGCATACCACAGATAAATCAGCACAGCTATGACAACAAGGATTATGCCCAAATGCATCGGCTTACGTCCGCTCTCCTTGCGCCGCTTCAAGTGAGTTGTTCCTTCTATGAATTTGCCCCGTATATCCTCGGGCGAGAATTCCTTTTCCGGCAGCATACCCAGGTCACGCTTGGCGTTTTCTTCCATCTTCGCCAACTTCTCTTTCCGCTCATCCACATAGATATAGCTATGATTGAAGCCACGAGGCTTCCGCATTGCAAACATTCCCATGACGCTACTTATTATTTCGTTTAATATGCATATTCCTTGGCGAAGTTACAGGTTTCCGGTCACTTTTCTTCAATACTTCACCTGCTTTTTTAGCCCTCCACTCGAAGATGTCCTCCTTGTTGAGCGGACGGATGTAGTCGAACCAAACAAAAGAAGGCAGCCTGCTCTTATCTGGTGGAATCTGGTCCAAAGGATAGGCTGTACCGGTAGTCTTTCCAACAAAGACTCCGCGCTCCATTCTTCTCTCCTTCAAGTACATTTTCAAAAGTCCACCTTCCGAATAGTTCATCATAATCAGCGAACTGTCCTTCTCCTCTACCGGATAATACACCACCAATACATTGCCGTTTACCTCCACCAGACGCATGTCTCCATCTATGAAGAAAGCTTTCATCTCCTTACCGGAAACTTGGTTATAGTGAATACTGTCCTTTTTCTCTACCGTCAGGGCCTGATTGATGATATGTGCCCAGTCGATGGTACTATCGTTCATGTAAATTTTAATTTCCTCGCCCAACAACTGTTGTTCCCCGTGCCACAAGATAGGGTCGGTGTACATCGTCATGCAAGAGTCCTTGGAATTATACACCAACGAATCGCATACGGCCTGCACATCCGTGCGATAAGCACGCACCTTATGATAGGCACGCATCTCCCGGTACATGGAATCGGTATTCATATGGTAGGTAATCAGCCGCAAAGTATCACCGTGCATAAACAGACTGTCGCCCTGCGAATAGTCGATAGCTACGGCACGTTTGGTGGCAACGGCGCTTCCGGTCAGTTCGTTGTAGAAACAATAGTCGCCAGTCAACATGTTCCGGTTGACCGTATCATTCATCTGTACATTGTCAAAAGCCTCGCCGTATCCCAAGATGCGGTCGTAGAAAAGGCTGTCACCGGTCAGTTTCTTGCCTTCGTTAGTCAGTACGGAACGGTCGAGCAGTTCTGCCTGCTCAGTAGTCGTATTGTACACGCCACGTTCGGAATAAATATGATTTTGGTCACTCACAATGTCGGAGGGTCCTAAAATTGTGGCAATCTTAGTAGCTGTACTATACTTCAAGGTATCCGAAGTCAAAACAAACTTCGGGTTGACCAGCTTCACGTCGTGGTTGAAGACAGCCAACTTGGTGGCAGGGCTATATTCTCCCCATTCGGAAGTCAGCACATTATCCTCGTCGGTCAGCGTACCGCCTTCGAAGTAATAGCCCAAATCGTACAGACGGTCATAGTTCAAACTGTCGGTTGTCAGCACCGTATTACGATTTATCATACGTACATTCTCACGCAGCATGGCCAGCTGCGACATGCCGTCATAATACAGATAGTCTCCATAGATAAACAAGGTGTCGCCCTGCTCCATACGCACATTGCCGAATGCCTCCACAGAATTTATCTTTTCGAATATCAGCGCACTGTCACAGAACATGTACATACTGTCATGCTTCATCCTCACCGAGCCGATGAGTACCTGCACATCAGGACGCAACTGTTTGTCCGCCTGCGCCTCATCTGCGTACAACAAATCGACGCGCGTCTTCTTCTTTTCCGGCGTCTCCGTCTTTTTCTGTTCAATCGAGTCCACTTTCTTCTTCTCTGGTGCACCAGTACTCTTCTTCTTGTCCTGCGCACTCAGCAGACAGATACCAAACAAGCATAGAATACCTACCAGGAGGTATCTATGCTTGTTCAGGAAATGATTTTTTGTATTCTTCTTTTGCATACAAATCTATGTAAATTCTTCCGGATTATTCTTTAATCCAGCCCGGATACTTGAACGTACAGTTATTCTTCCAATTATCCTTGATACGGACATATGTGTGCTTCTGCTTCTCACGAATCCACTTGTCCAGCACTTCGTCGCGGCGTTTCTCCAACACAATCTCTTTCAAGTTCTGATAGTCATCGGCAATGGTAGCCTTGTGTCCCGTCGTACGGCTCTTCAGTTTCACAATCACACACTCTTCTTTTCCGGTCTTTTGCGGAATCATGGTGAAGGCTTCGGAGATTTCGCCCACTTTCATCTTATCCACCACCTTGGCTATTTCAGGGGGAAGTTCCTGCATCTCAAAACGGGAAGTGTTCGTATTGGGATTCGGCAACAAACCATGATTGTTACGCGTATCCTTATCCTGCGAAAGCACTGAGGCAGCCTCTTCAAAAGAGAACTTGTTATTGCGGATATCATCGGCAATAGAATCCAAACGGGCACAACCGGCAGCCAGAGCTTCTTCCGGAATATGCGGTTTCAACAGAATGTGGCGTGTTTTAATACGGTCACCGCGCTTCTCTATCAACTGAATGATATGGAAACCATATTCAGACTCTACAATCTTGGAAACCTTGCTGGGGTCTTGCAAGTTGAAAGCTACATTGGCATAAGCGGGGTCCAGCATACCGCGTCCCGAAAACTCTATTTCACCGCCACGCATGGCCGAGCCACGGTCCTCGGAGTACAGACGAGCCAACATGGAAAAGCTTTCGCCCTTATTGACACGGTCGGTATACTCACGCAGACGCCTCTTTACATCTTCTATTTCCTCCAAAGGAACCTTGGGCTGCTGAGTGATAATCTGCACCTCCACCTGGGTAGGGATATAAGGAATGCTGTCCTGCGGCAAATCCTTGAAGTAACGGCGCACCTCAGCCGGAGTTATCTTAATCTCACCCACCAGTTTCTGCTGCATCTTCTGAACCTTCAATCCTTCACGGGCATTCTCGCGCAGCGTTTCACGAATCTGGCTGGAAGTCTTGTTGAAGTATTCCTCCATTTTCTCGCGCGAACCGATGTTGGCGATGTACATGTTCGTCATATAGTCCACACGCTGGATAACCTCACTCTCGGATACTTCGATACTATCGAGGGCAGCCTGGTGAAGATACAGCTTCTGCACGGCTATCTCCTCCGGTATCACGCAATAAGGGTCACGGTCAAATTTGCGTCCTTCATACAATGCACTCATACGTGCCTCTTCCACTTCGGACTTCAGTATAGCCTCGTCACCTACTACCCACACTACCTCGTCAATCACGTTGTCTTGTCCATAAACGGTAGAACCGACTAATAGCGTCAAGGCAAATAAAATTACAAACTTAAAGTTCATACACTGTTTCATTCTTGGTGTCTTATTCTAAATAATATTTAATCTTGTCTCTTTTCACCGCCCGTTGGTACAAATCATCCTTCACTTGCTTCATGAATTCCACCTGCTTCACGTTCAGCAGCATATCCTTCACTTGCCCACGGGCAAACTCATAGGGTTCCTGCTCTCCCATCGGGCGATAATCGCTCACATTCAGGAAATAATGGAAAGCCGTATCCTTCAGCTCTACATGGCGATTCTTGTCCAGATACTCGTCCACATCAGGAACCTTCAAGGGCAGCATATCCAGCACTTCCGATACCGGCACCCATTTATCATAAAAATACTCATACTTCACAGCATTCTGCAGACTGTACTTTTCCAGATGTTCCACCGCCTCACGGGTTTCCGTCTTGTACCAGCGACGAACATTACCCAGCTGCGGGGCTGTCAAAGGAACTTTGATGAACAAGCCTTTCATCAACGGACGTTCCACCTTGAAGAGCGCCTGGTTCTTCTCGTAATACTCCGTCAAGTCTTGTTCTGAAATCTCCTCTGATAGCCGCTGATGTATTAAAGCCTGCTGATAGGTATGCATTATCAATGCTTTGCGATAATTCTCCACAAGTTTATCAATCTCACCGTTATTGGGAATATTGCTCTGCGCTTTATCGTACAGCAAAATATCTTCCACCCAATTACGGATATAATGTTCTGCAAACAACAGACTGTCGTCTTTGGACAAACCGGCAGGAAGTACCGATTGCAAATCTTCCCGGTAAAGGAAATTGCCGTCCAACTCCACTAACGGTGTCCGCCCTTTATGGTCGTGCTGCTCGCTGCACGCCGCACAGAGAAGGAAAATTAAAAGCCCAAAGCAGGTTGTTCGCATCACCAACTGATATTTACTTCGTTTTGAGGTACGAAGATAGTGTTTTAATCGGTTGCATCAGTGATTATTAACGGTTTTTAAAACCTCTTGGTCAATTTCAACCTTACCGGCAGCACGCAACTTTGCCACCCAATGCGTTTCCAAATAGTTCCGATAAGCGGTTACGAGCGGCTCTCGCACCTCTTGCCAACTATCTGGTCCCTTCTGCTTACGACCTTGTACAGCAGTAAAGGGAAATGACAAAACCGGGGTTGCATTCTTCCCTTTGAACACCAATTCATCCACATATGCATTATCACCGGGAGCAAATAATCCTTGCTCTGCCCGCACCTTGGGAGTATCGCCGGCATTGAAAGTGAGACGGATGGCATCCATCCACTCCTCTTCCGGAATCTGTTTCAGAAATTTCCGTACTTGCTTCGCCACCCGCTTGGTAGTACAATGCAGCACAATACCCTTATAACGCGGTTCGTCCCAATGGAAGTCCGAACGGTGCGCCTCAAAATATGCTTTCAATCCCGCTTCATCCACCACACTCCTCTTTCCCACTTCACGGTCAGTGATTTCGGCAAGCAACATGCTGTCACGATACCCCTGCACCAACGCACAGAATTCGGGATGCTTCAATTCCAGACGGGAGTTTTCATAGTCCAGAATCGTTTTTACTGTAAAAGCCTCCAACTGTCTGCGCGTCCCTGCCGGATAAACAGCGGCAAATCCGGCAAACTCTTTTCCACCGTATGCCTTGCCATCCAGTGTAAACAATACACGGGAAGTGCTTCCTTTGGCCAGCAGTTCGTCGATACCGGCTTTATCCGGCATATAGTGATATTCTTTCTTCAGTTTATCCACAAAAGCCCGCGTTCCTTTATCCATTCCATGACGACGGGTTTGACAACGGATTATCTTGTCCTTCATCCTCTCAAAAGGAAGGATTTCCTGCTGTTCGAGTACTTTCACGATATGAATGCCTTGAGGAGTGAGGAACGGACGGGAAATCTCTCCGGCATTCAACCCGAATACAATATCCTCAAACTCCACCGGCATCTGCAGCCAACCCACCCAAAACGCTTTCTTCTCATCGGAAAATTGCTCGACGCAAGCATCGAAAGACGGCACAGCTCCCCCTTCCTTTGCAAGAGCCCTGTAGATAGAATCCATCCTGGACTCCATCTCACGCAAGGTATGACCGGAAATATTCTGGGGGAGATATTTAAAAATATGCTTCACATATACCCGGCCCGCACGCCGGCCGGATTTCATCTTGTCATAATACTGCCGTGCCTCCTGCTCTGCCGTCTCCTCATCTGTCAAGTATGATTTAATCAGACAGCGGCGATACTCATCCTGCTCCTTCTGGAAGACACGGGAAGTATCCAATCCCACAACTTCGGCAGCCTCTATTTTCAGCCTGAAGTCTATAAACTTATTCACATATGCATCCAATGCCTTCCGGCCTGCACCGACAGAGGTACCGCCCTTATTATAGCTACGTTCGAATTCAGAACGGAGGACCTCCTTTCCATTGATACGCATCAGTACCGGATCGTCCTGGGCCGAAACAGCCAATCCGAACCCGAGGAAGAAAAACACCCAAAACAATCTAACCATAAGCACCATCCGTTCTTTTTATACGGCTGCAAATATAAACAAAATGCCCGGAAAGCGGCAATCTCTCTCCGGGCATTCACTATTATTTTGTTATTATCTTACTCAGGACGGCTATAGTTCGGTGCCTCACTGGTTATAGACACATCGTGCGGATGACTTTCCAGTACACCTGCATTAGTAATGCGGGTAAACTTGGCATCGTGCAGTTTCTCTATATTGGCTGCACCGCAATAGCCCATACCGGCACGCAGACCGCCAACCAACTGATAAATCACTTCATACAAAGTACCTTTATAAGGAACGCGGGCAGCAATGCCCTCTGGAACCAATTTCTTCACGTCACTGGTACCGCTTTGGAAGTAGCGGTCCTTGGAACCATTTTCCATAGCTTCCAGCGACCCCATACCCCGATAGGACTTGAACTTACGACCGTTGAAAATAATCGTATCGCCCGGAGACTCTTCCGTTCCGGCAACCAGCGAACCGATCATCACGCTGTAACCACCGGCAGCCAACGCCTTCACCACATCGCCCGAGTAACGCAAACCGCCATCGGCAATCAAAGGAATACCCGTGCCCTTCAGTGCCTTTGCCACATCATAAACCGCAGACAACTGAGGAACACCCACACCGGCAACTACACGGGTAGTGCAGATGGAACCCGGACCGATGCCCACCTTTACTCCATCAGCACCAGCCTCGACCAATGCCTTCGCAGCTTCACCGGTAGCAATATTACCAACAACAATATCAATATGAGGGAAGTTAGCCTTGGCTTCTTTCAATTTTTCAATAACCCCCTTGGAATGTCCGTGAGCCGTATCAATGACAATGGCATCCGCCCCTGCATCCACCAAAGCCCGCATGCGCTCCAAAGTGTCATTCGTCACTCCCACTCCGGCAGCAACGCGCAGACGACCTTTGCTATCCTTGCACGCCATAGGTTTATCCTTTGCCTTGGTAATATCCTTATAGGTAATCAGACCTACCAATTTGTTGTCTTTATCTACTACCGGCAACTTCTCGATTCTATGTTCTTGCAGAATTTGAGAAACAGCCTCCATATCCGTCGTAGGATTGGTAGTAATGATGTTCTCCTTAGTCATTACCTCATCGATACGCTTATTCATATCTTTCTCAAAACGAAGGTCACGATTGGTAACAATGCCTACCAAATATCTTTCATCATCTACCACCGGAATACCACCAATCTTGTATTCAGCCATCAAAGCCAGCGCATCAGCTACCGTAGAACCTCTCTTGATAGTCACCGGGTCATAAATCATACCGTTTTCGGCACGCTTCACAATAGCTACCTGACGTGCCTGCTCCTCAATGGACATATTCTTATGAATAACTCCGATACCACCTTCGCGGGCAATGGCAATAGCCATCTTCGCTTCGGTAACCGTATCCATGGCAGCAGTTACAAACGGGATTTTTAACTCAATGTTTCGTGAAAACTTAGTCGAGAGTTCGACTGTTTTGGGCAAGACTTCAGAATAAGCGGGGATTAACAGTACGTCGTCATAAGTTAATCCATCCATTACAATCTTATCAGCAATAAATGACATAGGGCTATGCGTTTAAAATTTATTGCGTGCAAATATACGGTTTTTATTCCATTCCGTATACTTGCACGCAACATTTTTTTCTTTTTTATCAACTAAAACCAATCAGTTTGCCATCTCTGAAATAAACTTGATGCGTACCAAACGTACCTCTTCTTCCGTAAAGTCATCACCCAACTCATCCAGAGCATCGTCAATCTTATCAGTGGTAGATTCCTTGAAATAATCATAGATATCCAGCAAGTGGTCTTCATCCATAATATCCTCCAAGAAATAGTCGATATTCAATTTCGTTCCGGAGTAGACGATAGCTTCTATCTCATCCAGCAGCTCTTCAAACTCAATGCCCTTTGACATGGCAATGTCATCCAATGCCACCTTACGGTCAATGGCCTGAATGATGGCCACCTTCATTTTTGACTTATTGGCCACAGTACGCACACGCAAGTCCTCGGGACGTTCAATCTCATTCTCCTCACAGTGCCGCTTAATGAGTTTACAGAATTCCTCGCCGTAGCGTTTTGCCTTTCCGGCTCCTACACCCGGTATGTTCTGCAACTCGTCCAAAGTCACCGGATATATGGTCGCCATCGCTTCCAAAGACGGGTCTTGGAAAATGACATAAGGAGGCACTTCCAACTTCTTGGACAACTTCTTTCGTAAGTCCTTCAACATGGAGTACAATGCCGGGTCTACCGCACACGCACCGCCTCCACGTGCAGGTGCTTCCTCTTCCACATCCTCAAAGTCATTGTCTTCCACTATTTTGAATGATTTGGGATGTTTAAGGAACTTCTTACCGTCATCTGTCACTTTCAGCAAGCCATAGTTTTCGACATCCTTACTCAGGTAACCGGCAATAAGTGCCTGACGGATCACAGCATTCCACGTTTTGTCTTCTTCGCCCATACCAGAGCCGAACACTTCGAGATCTTCATGCAGATGCGCCTGCACTTCTGAAGTTTCCTTACCTTGTATTATGTCTATAATATAGTCCGCTTTAAAATTTTCTTTCACCGCGAGAATAGCTTCAATCACGGTACACAATAATTCTTGAGCTTCCACTTGTTTTTTCGGATTTAAACAATTGTCACAATTACCACAATTTTCTTCTATATATTCTTCGCCGAAGTAATGAAGCAATGCTTTTCGGCGGCATACGGAAGATTCGGCATACGCAGCAGTCTCCAGCAGAAGCTGCTTGCCAATTTCCTGCTCTGCTACAGGTTTGCCTTGCATAAACTTCTCGAGCTTCTGCAAGTCTTTATTGGTATAGAAAGTAATACACTGCCCTTCTCCTCCATCTCTTCCGGCACGTCCGGTCTCCTGGTAATATCCTTCCAGACTTTTGGGTATATCGTAATGGATGACATAGCGCACATCCGGTTTGTCAATCCCCATACCAAAAGCAATGGTAGCTACAATCACATCAATTTTTTCCATCAGGAAATCATCCTGGTTCTGTGTTCGTGTAGCCGAATCCATTCCGGCATGATAGGCACGGGCATTGATTCCGTTTGCCTGCAGGATTTCAGCAAGTTCCTCCACTTTCTTCCGGCTCAGGCAATAGATAATGCCTGACTTTTCGGGATTGTTCTTAATGAACTTGATGATGTCCCGGTCTACATTTGCAGTCTTGGGGCGTACCTCATAATAGAGATTCGGGCGGTTGAACGATGACTTGAACACCTGCGCATCCACCATACCCAGATTCTTCTGGATGTCATGCTGCACTTTCGGTGTAGCCGTCGCAGTCAACGCTATCAGAGGGGCTTTTCCTATTTCATTGATAATGGGACGGATGCGGCGATACTCAGGACGGAAGTCATGACCCCATTCAGAAATACAATGGGCTTCGTCCACGGCATAGAACGAAATCTTCACCGTTTTCAGAAACTCCACATTCTCTTCCTTCGTCAGTGATTCCGGAGCTACATACAACAGCTTTGTCTTACCACTGAGTATGTCGGACCGGACCTGGTCTATCGCGCTCTTGTTTAGGGAAGAATTGATGAAGTGGGCTATCCCATCCTCTTCGCTGAAGTTACGCATCGCATCGACCTGATTCTTCATCAAGGCAATCAGAGGAGAAATCACGATACCCGTACCCTCCATCAACAAGGACGGCAGTTGGTAGCACAAAGATTTTCCACCACCGGTAGGCATCAACACGAATGTATCATTACCCGCCAACAGATTCTCTATGATTGCTTCCTGATTTCCTTTAAATGTATCGAACCCGAAGTATTTCTTCAGCTGGTCTATCAAATTAATCTTCTTCCCTGCCATGATTCATTAGGTTGTTGTTTATTGAGTTAACTTTTAATAGTGGTACTCCGCCTTGTTTTCACAAAGAACCCTAACAAAGTTATAAACAACTTCTTAAATTTCAAGCATAATCCATCGAATATTTTTCAATAAAAAGTAAAATAGTCGGTTTTACCCCGTATTACCATCTGATTCTTAAGCACTTTGCAGTCGTGCTATATTTGCCTTTTCAAGCTGGCGCTTGGCGTAGTCCAACGTCACAACAAAATTGTCCTTCTGTTCTGACGGAATTTCGAACATGGCATCCATCATAATTGTCTCCACAATGGAACGCAAGCCGCGGGCTCCCAACTTATATTCTACCGCTTTATCCACGATATATTCAAATACAGCATCTTCAAACGTCAGCTTCACATTGTCCATCTCAAACAGTTTGATGTATTGCTTGATGATGGAATTCTTCGGTTCCGTAAGAATGGAGCGCAATGCCGCACGGTCCAACGGATTCAGATAAGTCAGCACCGGAAGGCGGCCGATAATCTCGGGAATCAGTCCGAACGACTTCAAATCCTGCGGAGCAATGTACTGCATCATGTTGCTCTTATCAATGGTTGCCGTATTGCGTACAGCGCTATACCCGACAACGTGCGTATTCAGCCGCTGGGCAATTTTCTTTTCAATGCCATCGAAAGCCCCACCGCAAATGAACAGAATATTCTTGGTATTGACCGGAATCATTTTCTGGTCGGGATGCTTGCGCCCACCCTGGGGAGGCACATTCACCACAGAACCTTCCAGCAGTTTCAGCAATCCCTGCTGCACGCCTTCACCACTCACATCACGGGTTATGGAAGGATTATCACCCTTGCGCGCTATTTTGTCTATCTCATCAATAAACACGATACCTTGCTCTGCCTCGGGCACGTTATAATCCGCCACCTGGAGCAGACGTGTCAAAATGCTTTCAATGTCCTCACCCACATAACCTGCCTCTGTCAGAACTGTTGCATCTACAATAGTAAAAGGAACATGCAGCAACTTTGCGATAGTACGCGCCAATAACGTCTTTCCCGTACCGGTACTGCCTACCATGATGATGTTCGATTTTTCAATCTCCACATCATCACCGCCGTCCTTCTGGAGCAGACGTTTGTAATGGTTGTACACCGACACAGACAAGAAACGCTTGGCATCGTCCTGACCAATGACATATTGATCGAGGAACTTCTTTATTTCTACGGGTTTAGGAAGTTCTTTCAGATTCAGCTTCGTGGCACTTGCCTTCTTGCCAGCCCCCAAAGCCTCCTGAGTAATCTCATAAGCCTGGGTGGCGCAACTGTCGCAGATATAGCCATTCATCCCCGTTATGAGAAATCCGACTTCATCTTCGGTGCGACCGCAAAAACTGCATCTATTTTTATTCTTTCTTGAATCTGCCATATTTATTTTTTAATCAAAACCTCATCTACCATACCATATTCTTTGGCTTCCTGGGCTGTCATCCAGTAGTCACGGTCAGAATCTGCCCATACCTTGTCAAAGGGAGTGTGGGAGTGGTCGGCGATAATGGTATAAAGTTCTTTCTTCAACTTCTGGATTTCACGTGCCGTGATTTCAATATCCGAGGCCTGCCCCTGGGCACCTCCCATCGGCTGGTGTATCATCACGCGGGAGTGGGTCAATGCGGAGCGTTTGCCTTCGGCACCGGCAACCAGCAATACGGCTGCCATGCTTGCCGCCATTCCAGTACAGATGGTAGCCACATCACTACTGATGAACTGCATGGTATCATAAATACCCAGACCGGCATATACCGAACCGCCCGGCGAATTGATATAGATGGAAATATCCTTACCCGGATCCACCGAATCCAGATAAAGCAACTGAGCCTGCAAAGTATTGGCTGTATAGTCATCAACCTGCGTACCGAGGAAAATGATGCGGTCCATCATCAGACGGGAAAACACGTCCAACTGCGTTACATTGAGCTGGCGTTCCTCGAGGATATAGGGATTCAAATAGCCGGCTTGTGATTTAATCACATCGTCCAGCACCAAACTGTTCATACCAAGATGCTTGGTAGCGTATTTTCTAAAATCATCCATTTCTTTCTATTTTTTAATTTATAAGGATACAAAGAAACAAAAAAGAACACAGAGACACAAAAAAACACAGAGTTATAGTTTGTCAAACTCTGTGTTTCTTTATAAATTTTAGCCGTAGGCTCACATTACTCTTATGCAAACATCTTATTGAACTCTTCAGCAGAAACGTTCTTATGCTCCAGTTCCACCTGAGACTTCAATGCTGTAGCCAATTTAGATTCAACCACACGATTAACCAAGCCTTCTATGCTCTCTTTCTTCTTAAGCATTTCCTTTGAGTAGTTTTCCAGGATTTCTTCAGGCACACTCATCATACCATATTGTGCAAACTGTGCGCGGGTAGCTTCCTTAGCCATGTTTGTGATGTCTTCCTGCTCAACCTTGATATCATTGGCTTTCACCAGCTGTTCTTTAATCAGGTGCCAAGTCAGCTCTTCGATGCTCTTGTCATAGTTGTCCTCTACAAAGCTTTCTTCCTTGTCAGGATTGTTCAGACGCATAATGCGCTTCAGTAATGCATCCGGGAATTCCAGCTTGCCTACTTTCTCTGTCAGCATCTTACGTGCGTCAATCAAGAACTTATAGTCACTGTCTGCCACGAACTGGTTGGCAATAACTTCCTTCACTTTGGCACGGAATTCCTCTTCCGTTTTCACATTACCTTCGCCAAATACCTGGTCGAAAATTTCCTGAGTCAAGTCACCCGGAACGAAACGTGTGATTTCTTCTACCTGGAAGCTGAAATTGGATTTTACTTCGGGAGCAGCTTCCTTGTCAATCTTCAATAAAGAAGACAATTCGGCAGCATTTCCGTCCCAAGCAGTATTCGGATTGAATACAAGCACATCGTTCACTTTTGCACCGGCAAAGATAGCTTTCTGTTCATCATTTTTCATGTACGAAGGCATCATTACAGCACCTTCCACCTGAATACCACCCTCTTTGGTATTACCTTCTTCATCCAGTTCAGCAAGCAAACCTTTCAGCATGTCATTGTCCTCGTAAACGTCTACCTTGTCATACTTGCCGTTACGTTGAGTGTAAGCCTTGACCTGGTTATCCACCATTTCGTCTGTAACTTCAATAGTATAGTAATCTACCTTATCTTTTGCACTGACTTCAGCTTTAAATTCCGGAGCCAAAGCAATATCAAACAAGAATTCGAACTCTTCCATAGTATCGAAATCAATTTCCTGCTGCTTGTCTTCGTTGGGCAAAGGCTCGCCCAATATATTTACCTTATTGTCCTGGATATACTTATATACTGTTTCTGAAAGCAGCTTGTTCACCTCTTCAGCCAATGCAGACTTACCATACATTTTCTTAACTAAGCTCATAGGAACCATTCCCTTACGGAAACCGGGAATCTGTGCCTTCTGACGGAAGCTCTTCAATGATTTGTCTACTTTTTCCTGATAATCTGCTTTCTCAAGCTTTACAGTAAGCAGTGCGCTTACTTTGTCAATGTTTTGTAATGAAACGTTCATTCTGACAATTATTTATTTGATTTATACTTTGTTCCATATCTCAAATGGGCGTGCAAAATTAGCGTTATTCTTTCAATTATCAAAAGAACATTGCCGATTTATTTCAGTTTAATTCTTGGATAGAGCGGTAGAAGAGCCCAACCATCGGACTGACAACGGAGGACGTTTATGGGAAAGATACTCAGGGAAAAGACGATGATAAACCGAACCGTCCAGTTTCTATGAAGAGAAATGGGAGTTGCCCGAAGGCACGACAATCTACAAAAATAATTAAGGAAAAACATTGTTTATCCGAATTTTATGCGTTTCTTTGTCGCGGAATGATGGCGCATTAGTTTTTCGATTTCCATTACATGGTTTTTACTTCCGTTTTCAAGAACGCTTTTGTAAACTCTCTGTCGTTGTAATCCATTTATTATTCAGCCTTCCTTCCAAGAGAGTTTTATTCATTATATTTATTTTATCAATTTCATTATGAACATTTATGTTGGAAACCTTAACTACCGCGTTAAGGAGAGTGACCTGCAGAAGGCAATGGAAGATTACGGCACAGTATCTTCTGTAAAATTTATCAATGACCGCACCACCGGACGTTTCAGAGGCATCGCTTTTGTAGAAATGGAAGATGACGCTGCTGCAGCTAAAGCTATTGCCGAACTAGACGGTGCTGAATTCTTCGGCCGCCAAATGGTAGTGAAAGAAGCAAGACCTCCAAAATATTAATCATAGAGATTTAAGGAGAAATAAAAAAAGGCCACTGAATGAGTGGTCTTTTTTTATTTCTATCAATCGACAGTATCCGGGATTACTTCATAAAATCCTTGCGACGAAGTACGAAGCTATTACTCAGATACTTTTCACGTACAATCTTATTCTCGGCCAACTCTTCCGGCGTACCCTGGAACAAAATTTTTCCTTCAAATAGCAGATAAGCACGATCGGTAATGCTCAGCGTCTCCTGCACATTGTGGTCAGTAATCAAAATGCCGATATTCCTATCTTTCAACTTCCACACAATCTGCTGAATATCCTCCACTGCAATCGGGTCTACACCGGCAAAAGGCTCGTCCAACATAATAAATTTGGGGTCAATGGCCAGACAACGGGCAATTTCTGTACGGCGCCGCTCGCCACCTGACAACTGGTTACCCTTGTTCTTCCTTACCTTCTGCAAGCGGAACTCTGCAATCAGGCTCTCCAGCTTGTCTTTCTGATACTCCAAAGGCTTGTCGGTCATTTCCAGTACAGATGCAATATTGTCTTCCACACTCATTTGACGGAACACGGAAGCCTCCTGCGCCAAATAACCGATACCCGTCTGCGCACGCTTGTATACCGGATATTTCGTTATATCCAAATCATTCAAGAAGATACGTCCCTCATTGGGAGTAATCAGCCCTACGGTCATATAAAACGAAGTTGTCTTACCGGCGCCATTCGGCCCCAGCAAACCGACAATCTCCCCTTGCTTCACATCAATGGACACATGGCTCACTACCGTACGCTTTCCGTACTTTTTCACCAAATCCTCCGTACGCAGCACCATGCTACCTTCCTCCCGTGGCTCTGCCCCAGCAGTCAAGCTTGGTCCGGCCTGCAGATTTTCCTTAACTTCCTCTACATTGTCCTTTATGCCTTTTTCTTCTTCCATACTCTAAAGGTTTTCGCCGCAAATGTAGCAAAAATAAGCCGAAATAGTGTACATTTGCATTCAAATACTTATATGTTATGTTTAAAGCACTTAAGACAGTGGGACGATATATCATACTGATGGGACGCGTATTTGCCCGTCCCGAACGTATGCGTATGTTTTTCCGCCAATATGTCAACGAGTTGGAACAGCTCGGCGTGAACTCTATCGGCATCGTATTGCTGATATCGTTCTTCATCGGAGCTGTAATCACCATACAGATAAAGTTGAACATCGAGAGTCCTTTCATGCCTCGATGGACAGTGGGATATGTAACCCGAGAAATCATGCTGCTGGAATTCTCCTCCTCCATCATGTGTCTGATTCTGGCAGGAAAGGTCGGGTCAAACATCGCCTCGGAGCTGGGCACCATGCGAGTCACCCAGCAGATAGACGCCCTTGAAATTATGGGTGTCAATTCTGCCAACTATCTCATCCTACCGAAAATTGCCGCTATGGTGACAACCATTCCACTGATGGTGACGTTCAGTATATTCGCCGGTATCATAGGTGCCTTCTGTACTTGCTGGTTCGGCGGCATCATGTCGGCGGTAGATTTAGAATACGGCTTGCAGTACATGTTTGTCGAATGGTTTATTTGGTGCGGCATCATCAAGTCGCTGTTCTTTGCCTTTATCATTGCCAGCGTATCGGCATTCTTCGGTTACACCGTCGAAGGCGGTTCCATCGAAGTGGGCAAGGCGTCCACCGACTCCGTAGTATGCAGCAGCGTACTTATCTTATTCGCCGACCTAATATTAACTCAACTTTTAATGGGATGATTGAACTGAAAGGACTTTGCAAATCATTTGAAGAAAAAGAGGTACTGAAAGATATCAATGCCACTTTCGAGAATGGAAAGACCAACCTAATCATAGGGCAGAGCGGTTCGGGAAAAACCGTACTCATGAAATGTATCGTGGGTCTGCTGACACCGGACAAAGGAGAATTGTTGTATGACCACCGCAACTTCCTCGCCATGGGAAAGAAGGAAAAGAAAGCGCTCCGCCGGGAAATGGGAATGATTTTCCAAAGTGCCGCGCTGTTCGATTCCATGACGGTACTGGACAATGTGATGTTTCCACTGAACATGTTCAGCAACGATACCCTGCGCGATCGGACTCGTCGTGCCATGTTCTGCTTGGAGCGTGTAAACCTGATTGAAGCCAAAGACAAATTTCCCGGAGAAATCAGCGGCGGTATGCAGAAACGCGTAGCCATTGCCCGTGCCATTGCCCTAAACCCGCAATACTTGTTCTGTGACGAGCCGAATTCAGGACTTGACCCCAAGACCTCGCTTGTCATCGACGAACTGATACAAGATATAACCCGAGAATACAATATGACTACTCTCATCAACACTCATGACATGAACTCTGTAATGGGTATCGGAGAAAAAATCATCTATATTTACGAAGGACACAAAGAATGGGAAGGCAATAAAGACGATATCTTCACTTCCACCAACGAGCGGTTGAACAGTTTCATATTTGCATCTGACCTATTCCGGAAAGTCAAAGAAGTGGAGATACAGAACCTTGAAGGATAAAACCACACCTCATTTTCTAACCTATTACATAAGAAAGCGTCCGGAAGCTATGTTCCGGACGCTTTCTCTTCATAAAACCAGTTAATAGAATCGACTATATCATCACGATATATTTTACTTCTGCCGGATATAGATATTTATCGGAGTTCCGGTCAACTTCCATTTCTCACGCATCTTATTTTCCAGGAATCGTCTGTAAGGCTCTTTCACATATTGTGGAAGATTTGCAAAATAAACAAATGACGGCACCTGGGTATTGGGCAACTGCGTAATATACTTTATCTTGATATACTTACCCTTAATTGAAGGGGGTGGATACGCCTCGATAAGCGGCAGCATTTCCTCGTTCAAACGAGCTGTCGGAATACGCGTCATACGATTTTCGTACACATCACGCGCCTCTTCCAATACCTTCAGAATACGCTGTTTGGTCAGTGCCGAAGCAAAGATGATAGGAAAATCCACAAACGGAGCGAAACGGTTGCGGATAGCATCTTCGAAAGTCTTCATCACCTTCACAGTCTTGTCCTTCACCAAGTCCCACTTGTTCACCACAACCACCAGCCCCTTGGCATTCTTCTGTATCAAGGAGAAGATATTCAAATCCTGGCTTTCGATGCCACGCGTAGCGTCTACCATCAAAATACATACATCTGCATTCTCAATGGAACGAATGGAACGGATTACGGAGTAGTACTCCAAATCCTCATTCACCTTGTTCTTCTTACGGATACCCGCCGTATCTACCAGGTAGAAATCAAAACCGAATTTATTGTAGCGGGTATAGATAGAATCGCGCGTGGTACCGGCAATCTCCGTCACGATGTTGCGGTCTTCTCCAATAAAGGCATTGACTATGGAAGACTTTCCGGCATTAGGGCGTCCCACTACTGCAAAGCGGGGAATATCCTCGTCCAGAATTTCATCAGATTCCTTCTTGAACTTGCTGACGATAAGGTCCATCATATCGCCCGTACCGCTACCCGTTACAGCAGAAATACAATAAGGGTCACCCAAACCCAAACTGTAAAACTCAGGAGCATTGTATTGCAGTTCATGATTATCAGTCTTATTGGCAACCAGCAACACAGGCTTCTTGGCACGACGCAAGATGGCAGCCACCTGCTCGTCGAGGTCCGTAACCCCGTTCATCACATCCACCACGAACAGAATCACGTCGGCTTCATCCACCGCCATCAATACCTGCTTACGAATCTCCTCTTCGAAAATATCATCAGAGTTCACTACCCAACCGCCGGTATCTACCACGGAGAACTCACGTCCCAACCATTCGGTCTTTCCATATTGGCGGTCACGGGTGGTTCCCGCTTCCTCATTCACAATTGCCTGACGTGTCTTGGTCAGACGGTTAAATAATGTAGACTTTCCCACATTGGGACGTCCTACGATTGCAACTAAATTTCCCATAGTTCACACTCTTTGTTTTTTGCGACTGTCACAGTCGTATGAATAACTCTTAATCCAGCTGATAACCAAAATTACGCAGTTCCTTGTCCGAACTCCGCCAATCCTTATCAACTTTCACAAACGTCTCCAGGAATATCGTTTTCCCGAAAAACCTCTCCAAATCACGGCGCGCTTCAGTAGCCACTTTCTTCAAAGCCTTCCCCTGCTTGCCTATGATAATACCTTTTTGCGAATCACGCTCCACATAGATTACGGCACTGATATGAATCTTCTTTGCCTCCTCCTTAAACTGTTCTACCATCACCTCCACCGAATAAGGGATTTCCTTATCGTAGTACAACAGAATTTTCTCACGGATTATTTCGGTCACGAAGAAACGCGCCGGCTTGTCCGTCCACTGGTCCTTGTCGAAATAAGGAGGTGAGTCGGGCAACAGCTCCTTCACCCGCTTCATGACATAATCCACATTAAATTTCGAAGTAGCAGAGATAGGAATAATTTCCGCCTTCGGCAGCAATTCCTTCCATGCTTCCACCAGTTCCACCAGCTTTTCCTGGTTGCTTAAATCAATCTTATTGATAAGCAGCAATACCGGAACGTCCAAGTGTCCTACTTTCTCCACAAAGTCATTATGCTTGTCGGGAGTCTCAACCACATCTGTCACATACAGCAACACATCCGCATCCGTCAATGCCGAAGTGGAGAAATTCAGCATGGACTCCTGTAACTTATAGTTTGGCTTCAATACACCCGGAGTGTCCGAAAACACAATTTGCATGTCATCCGTATTATAGATGCCCATAATCCGATGACGGGTGGTCTGCGCCTTGAAAGTGGCGATAGAAATGCGCTCACCTACCAAAACGTTCATCAATGTGGATTTGCCCACATTCGGATTTCCCACGATATTTACAAAACCTGCTTTGTGCATGACTTCAGTATTTGAATTGAGACAAAAAAACGCATCGAATCGAAATAGGATGCGTTTTTATCATATTATATTTAGCAATAGTATGTTACTGCTTCTTTCCGTCGTATCCCCACTTCACATACACGGCTCCCCAGGTAAATCCTGCGCCGAATGCAGTGAAAATAAGGTTGTCGCCTTTCTTCAGCTTATCTTCAAAGTCCCAGATGCAAAGAGGCAACGTAGCAGCACTGGTATTGCCGTAACGTTCGATATTAATCAGTACTTTCTCACGAGGAACTTCCAGACGATGTGCCACAGCATCAATGATACGAAGATTGGCCTGGTGCGGAATCACCCAGTCAATGCTATCCTTTGTCAGACCGTTTTTCTCGGCAATGGCCGCGCTAACATCCGACATATTGGATACGGCATACTTAAACACAGTACGTCCTTCCTGATAAATGTAATGCATGTGGTTGTCTACAGTAAAATAAGAGGGAGGACAAACCGACCCACCCGCTTTCATATGCAGGAAAGGCAAACCTTTGCCGTCGGTTCTCAGAATAGCATCCATAATACCTACATCTTCTGTTGTCGGCTCGAGCATGAAAGCTGCAGCGCCGTCTCCAAAGATAGGACAAGTAGCACGGTCTGTATAATCAACCATTGACGACATCTTGTCGGCTCCCACAATGATAACCTTCTTATATCTTCCAGAACGGATGAAATTGGCCGCCGTCTCCATCAGATAGAGAAATCCGCTGCAGGCTGCCTGCAAGTCAAAAGCATATGCATTTTTCAGCCTTAGCTTATCACATAAAATAGAAGCTGTAGAAGGGAAATGATAATCCGGAGTGGAAGTAGCTACAATCACCAGATCTATATCATCCGGATCCGCGCCAGTACGTTGCATCAGCTGTTTGGCAGCTTTACGCGCCATATAGGAACTACCTAACCCTTCTTCATTCAGGATACGTCTTTCCTTTACTCCGATACGAGTCATAATCCATTCGTCATTGGTATCCACCATTCTTGAGATTTCGTCGTTTGTCAAGACGTAATCAGGTACATAACCGCCGACTCCTGTAATTACTGCATTTATTTTTTCCATTAAAATCTTGTTTACTTATAGAACTACTGAAACAACGGTAGTCTAAAAAGGTTTGCTTATTAAATTACAAATCTTTTTAGACGCCCGATATTCAAGTATAAGTTTTAGTCAAACTGACCGTAATTATACGGCAGCTTCCTTTTCAACTGCAAGCTTACCTCTATAGTAACCACATGCACCACATACAGTGTGATATACATGCCACTCACCACAATTCGGGCAAATAGCCAGTGTAGGAGCTACTGCTTTATCATGAGTTCTTCTCTTCGCAGTTCTTGTTTTTGACTGTCTTCTCTTAGGATGTGCCATTTTCTTTAATCTTTAATTGTTATCTAATATTTTCTTTAATTCGTCCCAACGCGGGTCTACCTGCGTTTCTTCTTCATTCATCAGCTCCACCTCTTCTTCCGGAGCAAATGTGTCCTCAGCCATATCATCATCCGGAGTAGTGCGCATATGCTTACTCAATTTGCTGGTCATTGCCTTGTTACACTTACCCGGAGCATGCACATGCTTCATGGGGATGGCCAAAGCTACAAACTCGTACATAAACCATGCTACATTAATCTCACCTTCCTCTTCGGGAATTACAATGAGATTGTCACCTTCTTCGGCATATTCATGACCGAACTTAACCAGCAGCTTATCTGTCGAGCTGACAAGCTGTTCCATATCGTCCAAACAACGGTCACATGGCACCCACACCATTCCGTCTGTCTGGAAGTTCAATTCGAAAGCACGAGATGTTTTCTTTACAACTAACACCACATTGACTTTACCCTTCTGCACTTCCGGTCCATCAATATTGGCAAAGAAAAGGTTGTCTAGCACAAACTCATATTTGCATGAATCTGCTTGCATACCTTTCAGGTCTATTTTGTATTTATCAAACTTTCCCAAAGCTTCTTTTGTTTATTCGGGCGACAAAGATACGAATAATTATCCTCATTATGTAGTATTTAGAGTAAAATATTCATTTTTTTATGTTCATTTCACCCTGATATCACTACAAATCAGCAGAAAACTCATGGCCTAAAACACAAGAACAATCCATGCCGGCATCTAAGTATATGTAAAGATATAAAACGAACAAAGCCTCCGTATCCTTATCAGACACGGAGGCTTCTTCTGAAAACG